>CAYFXO010000008.1:0-36065 GCA_964347125.1 uncultured Methanomassiliicoccales archaeon
AACTCCTTGTGCGGGGCGACCTCCGTGACGAGGGGACGGCCCCACGGCCCGTCCTCGTTCAGCTCTGCGATGACCCGCTGGGCGGTCGCCTGCTGCTCGGGGGTGTGGTAGAACACCGCGGACCGGTACTGGGTCCCCACGTCGTTCCCTTGGCGGTTCAGGGTCGTGGGGTCGTGGATGGAGAAGAAGACGCCCAGGAGGTCCTCGAAGGAGATCAGGTCAGGGTCGAAGGCGACCTGGACCACCTCCGCGTGGCCCGTGGTGTCCGTGCACACCTGCTCGTAGGTGGGGTCTGGGACGGTCCCGCCCGCGTAGCCGCACTCCACCCGTTCGACGCCCTGGAGGTCCTGGAAGATTGGCTGGAGGCACCAGAAGCAGCCGCCGCCCAGCGTGACGGCCTCGGAGGCCATGCCCTGGCGAGGCGCGGGAGGCTAAAGGACTTTGGCATTGGGGGATGGGCCTGGGAGTGGCGCCCGCGTCGACTAGCTCGCGGAGCTCCCGCACGAGTGGCAGAACTGGGCCCCGTCCCGCAGGGTGGTCCCACACTGGGAACAGAACCCGGCGCTCCCCGTGGTCGGCGGAGGCGGCGGCATCGACGGCTCGGGCGCGGGAGCCGGGGCCTGGACCGAAAGCCGTGAGAGGCGGGCCCAGAGGTCGTTGATCCGGTTCCATCCGTCCTTCCGGGGGATGCCCGCGGAGATGGCGCTGGGGGAGAAGTCCATCTCCTGCCCCAGCCCCTTCACGTAGCCCTCGGTGTGGACCCATGTGGCGGTCTGATCACTCCGGAAGTACACCTCGACGATCCGGGCGGCGGACGCGATTCCCGCCCCCATCTGGATTTTGATGAAGTCCGGCCGCTCCTCGAGGACCCAGCCACCGCTCGCGCTCATCCAGGCCAGAATCTCATTTCGAACGTCCGCGGGACTCCTCCCGTACACGGGGATGTCTTGGACTGTCCTTGCCATGGTGGCCAACTCGTTCGACTATAGAAAGCCCGGGCCCCCGCCCTCAGAGGATGGGTGCCGCGCTCGCCGAGGGTCAGTACCGTCGTCGGGGGGGCCTTCTCTTCGCCCAGCAGTCCTGACAGTACACAGGCCGGTTCGGGTCCGGCTCGAAGGGGACTTGCGCCTCCCCTCCGCAGTCGGAACAGACGGCCGTGTGCATCTCTCGTTCCGCCATATTGCGCTCTCACTCTCCTTGGTTGCGAAGGCAGGACTCAGGCGACACAGGCGGCCCGCGGTTCCTGCGCGACACAAGGGGACCAGTAGCTCAACGCACTTAAACCTGCGCCTCCGCGGGGAGACGACCACCTAGTAGAGGAGGGTCCAATCCGAGGCCGCGGCGGCGAGGACCCAGAGGCCCATCCCCGGGGTCAACGGGTCCGTGGGGGCGAGGGCCATCAGTCGGTAGGGCTCGGAGGCGGGGGCGAAGGTCTCCACCCGCTCCCACGGGACGCCCGCGAGGGCCACCTGGACCGTCCGGTTATCGCCCGCGGGGTACCCCACCAGGTTCCAGCCCGCGCGTAGCGGGATGACCGTCGAGACGGGGTAGGTCCCGCCCACTTCGAGGGTGGTGCCGCCGGGGACCGTGACGTTCACCCAGAACCCCATCGTGTGGTCGAGGGCGGTCAGGGTCGCGGAGGCCTTGCGGAGGTCCAGGGACCGCCAGCCGTCTTGCGGGGAGGAGGCATCGTAGAGGAGGACCCGGTCGTACTCGCCGTCGATGGACCGGAGCACCCAGGCGGGGTCGGTGCGGGATTGGATCAGGGGCAGGGAGACGAGGTTCAGCCCCTCAACGAGGGGAATCGTGAACGGCGGGTCGATCACGAGGGGGACGCAGCCGACGTTGTTCGCCTCGTCCACCTCGTAGTACATGTCGGTGGCGTCCGCGAAGGCGCACAGGTCCAGAGTGCCCAAGTACCCGCGGGTGTCCCACTGGAAGGCAACGTTGGCGGTGTCCCCGTGAGCGACGGTGACGGTGAAGTTCGTCAGGAGCTGGCCTCCCGCCGTCGGGTCGCCCCAGTAGAGGGAGAGGGTCGCGTTCTCCACGGGGTAGTTGCCCACGTTCGCCACGTCGACGCTGATGTCCACGAGGGCGCCGGAGGCAACTAAGGTCGGCGCGGCGGAGACGTCCGCGTCCGACACCTGGAGGTCCGGGAGGAACGCGGGGTTGTAGGGGGCGAACTTCGGGTCGCCCATGATGGTGTCCATCCAGCTGAGGGAGATCTGGGACGCCATGAAGTAGCTCTCGCCGAGAGTGTAGCCGTCGGTGATGGCGTCGAACAGGATGTGGGGGCGGGCCACCACGTTCAGGTAGGGCTCGTAGACGTAGCCCTTGGTGCCGGTGACGCCGTCGCGGATGAGGTCCGCCACCAGGGACTGGCCGTAGGCCGTGCCGTAGGTGTGGCTCCGACCGCCCGTTGACACGTAGGTCTCCGCGAGGCCGCCGGGGATCCACGTGTTGTGGGGGCGGATCGCCGTGAGGCGGACGCTGTCGAAGTTCACAATGCCGGAAGCCTCGGTGAGGACAGCCGCCACCCGGAGCTTGACGGCCCCCTGGACGGGCTCGTAGATGGTCTGGCCCAGGGAGACCCAGCCGCTCGTGGTGCCCGTGCGGGAGGAGCCGTTAAAGGTCTGGAGGACCTCGCCGCCGGGGCCGATCCCCGCGAGCTGCAGGTGGGCGCCGACGTTGCCGGTGACACCGGAGAGGTTCGTGGTCCCCCGGACGAAGTAGCGGGTGTCCGCGAGGGGGGTGATGTCCTGGTACACGTACGTGGACCCCGGGAGGCCCGTGTTGCGGAACACTTGGACGGACCAGGTCCCCGCCTGGGCGTCAGAGGAGACGCGGCTCACGAGACCGATGCCCGGCTCCTCGTAGAAGGCCCAGCCGTCGGGGACGCTGTCCCCGTCGCCGTCCGTCTCGAAGCCCACGTTCGTGTTCTGGTTCGTGTACCACGTGGCGTCGTTGCTGCCCCAGCTCGTGTAGCCCGCGACGTTCGACTCGCCGGTGACGAAGGGGTTGGTCTGGTCCAGGTAGACGTCGAAGCCCTTGGCGGTGAGGAGGCTGGCGGCGTTGATCATCCAGTCATTCCCGACGACATACCCGCCGCTCTTCGCGGGGTCCACGTCGAGGACGTAGCGGCCCTTGCGGCCGATGCCCTCCACCGCCCGGCCCAGGAGGCCCTTCGCTTCCTCCGTCGTGAAGCCCGTGATCCGCGTGACGATGTAGACCCCGTAGGTGGTGCGGCTGAAGGGGACGGAGTCGTTGAAGTAGGGGTTGACGACCCAGTTCAGGTCGCCGATGGAGCCCGCGTAGGGCCCGAGGATGGGGGCGAGCTCGGAGTCGACGGACCCCTGCTTCCACCACGGGCTGTCGGACACCCGGAGGGGGAAGCCCTTCGTCGTCACGAGGTAGTTCGTCGAGTCGACGATTCCGCGGGAGGTGAGGCAGCTCTCGACGTCGGCGCGGAGGACGTCGAAGGTCGCGCGACTGATGGTCTCCGTGGTGGCGGTGGTGATGTTGCACACGTTCCCCGGGGGGACCTGGCGGGTGCTGATGAAGTAGTCCGCGAGTTCGATAGAGGTGGGAGAGGTCGGGTTGCGGAGCACGACGACATCGGAGTAGTCCACGAGCTCGTTGTAGCGGGCGAGGAGGGAGTCCGTCGCGGGGCCGCCCGTTCCCGAGCGGACGCCGGGTTTCTCCCCTTCACCGCCTTGGGCGTGAGTCTCCGAGCCCCGGTAGGCGGGTTCCCCTGCCATCGGCGTGAGGGTGACGAGAATGAAGAGCAGCCCCACGAGGAGGGCCCACGCCGCCGAGACAAGCCCACGTTGCCTCATCCGCCTCCCGCGGCACCACCATGAGCGCCGGGCTATAGAATGGTTCTCCCGATGGAGGCCGCTGGCCGTCCCCTCGGTCTCGATATGATGATATAACCCGCCGGCCTTGCGCACCCCGTGGCGTCCCGCCCCCCGCCGACGCAACTGGACCTGGCCATCGCCGGGCAGACGGGCGACGGCATCGTGACCCTGGGCGACATCCTCGTGAAGGCGGCCATGCGGAGGGGCCTGAACGTCTTCAGCTTCCGCTACTACCCCACGGAGGTCCGCCGCGGGTCCGTCACCTACTACGCGTCCCTCTCTTCCGAGGAGGTCCCGCTCGAGGGAGAGACCCTCGACCTCCTGGTGGCCTTCGACGAGGACGGCCTGGAGCGGTGCGAGTCCCGCCTCAGTGAACGGGGCGTGATCCTCGCGGACTCCGACACGCTGACTCTGCCCGTCCGTCCAGGGCGTTCCCTCGTCCCCGTCCCCGCGGCGAGCTTGGCGAAGGAGCACCGAGTCCCCTCCCGGAACACAATCCTCCTCGGGGCCGCGACGAAGGTTTTGGGCCTCGACGAGACCCCCGTCCTTACCCTCTTGGAGCAGCGGTTCGGGGGCGCCCTCGCTGCCCTGGACGCCAACCGCGATGCGTTCCTCGCGGGCGTGAACGCGGTGCCGAAACCCCTCCTCGCCCTCCCTCAGCCGAGCGCGGCCGAGCGCGAGCGCGTCCTACTCTCCGGCAACGAGGCCATCTCCCTGGGGGCCATCGCCGCGGGCTGCCGCTTCTTCGCGGGCTACCCCATCACGCCCGCCTCCGAGATCCTGGAGTTCCTCGCGGCTGAGCTCCCCGCGTTCGGCGGCTCCGTGCTCCAGGTGGAGGACGAGATGGCCGCCCTCGGCGCGGTCCTGGGCGCCTCCTTCGCGGGCACGAAGTCCATGACGGCCACCTCCGGCCCGGGGTTCTCCCTCATGTCCGAGCTCCTGGGCCTCTCCAGCATGGCGGAGATCCCCTGCGTCGTCGTGGACTGCCAGCGGGGTGGGCCCAGCACCGGCGTCCCCACCCGCACCGAGCAGTCGGACCTCGCCGAGGCGGTCCATGGGACCCACGGGGAGGGCCCGCGCATCGTCCTCGCGCCGACCTCCGTCGCGGACTCCTTCTACACGGCGGTGGACGCCTTCAACCTCTCCGAGATGTTCCAGCTCCCCGTCATCGTGCTCAGCGACCTGTACCTCGCCCACCGGAAGGAAGCGGTGCCCATGCCCTCCCTCTCAGGGCTCGCGGTCGTGGACCGGGAGCTCGCGCCCGAGGACGAGCTGGTGGAGTTCCGGCGGTACGCCCTGACGGAGAGCGGCGTCTCCCCCGCGGCCCTGCCCGGGGGCCCGGGGATCCACCCGGAGATGGGCATCGAACACGACGAGCGGGGCCTGCCGGACTACTCACCCGAGACCCGCCGGGCCATGATGGAGAAGCGGTTCCGGAAGCTCCACGGGCTCGCGTACGAGCGGGCGGTGGACCGCCTGGGCGATGGGGGCGAGGTGGGACTGGTGGCCTGGGGGAGCACCTCGGCGGCCACGACGGCGGCCCTCCACGAGTTGCAGCGTCGGGACGAGCCCGTGCGGGGCCTCATCCTCCGACAGCTCCACCCCTTGCCCGACGACGCCCTCCGGGACTTCGCCTCGGGCCTTCGGGCCGTCGTCATCCCAGAGATGAACTTCACCGCCCAGCTCGCGTCCATGGCCTGCCGCTCCCTCCAGCTCCCCGTCCATTCGTTCACGAAGTACGACGGCACGCCCATCCGGCCCGCGGAGATCGTGGGGCGAGTGGAGGAGGTGCTCGTGGATGCCTGAGGACTTCAAGAGCGGCGTCCCGCCCGTGTGGTGCGCGGGGTGCGGGGACTACGGGGCCCTGGACGCCGTCGTGCGTGGGCTCCAGGCCATCGGGAAGCCGCCGGAGGAGGTCGTCATGGTGGCGGGCATCGGCTGTGCGAGCCGCCTCCCGGGGTACGTGAAGGGCTTCCGCCTCCACACGGTCCACGGGCGGGCGCTCCCCGCCGCCACGGGGGTGAAGGCCGCCAACCCGGACCTCCTCGTCCTGGCGGTCACGGGGGACGGGGACGGCGTGGCCATCGGCGGGAACCACTTCCTCCACACCATGGCCCGCAACCCGGACATCACCCACATCCTCCTGGACAACTCCGTCTACGGCATGACGCGCGGGCAGGCGTCGCCGACCTCGCCCCTGGGCCTGCAGACGCGGTCGACACCCTACGGCACCCTCGACCGGGGCATCGACCCCGTCGTCATTGCGCTCTCCGCGGGGGCGACCTTCGTGGCCCGTGGGTTCGCCGGGGACATCAAGGGCCTCCGGACCCTGACGGAGGCGGCGCTGCGCCACGAGGGGGTGGCGTTCCTCCACGTGCTGTCCCCGTGCGTCACGTTCCGGGACACGACGAAGGAGCTGCGGGCGGCGGCGAGCACCCTATCCGAAGACCACGACACCTCCAGTCGTTCTGCCGCCATTGCCGCGGCCATGGCCGACCCGCACGGGCTCGGGCTCTACTACGTGGAGGACGCGCCGACCTTGGAGGAGAACCTGCAGGCCGTCCGGAGCGCCGCCCGCGGGCCGGGCGACCTGGGGGAGCTGCTGGCCCGGTTCCAGTGACGCGACCCGCCCGCCTCACTCCTTTATAGGCGGGGGGCCATCCCCGCGGTATCCATGGGAGAAGTGAGGGTCCGCCTGGAGAAGCTCCGGGCATACGTCGACGAGGCCCCCGGCTACGTCCTCGACGAGAAGGGCGGGGACGACCTCGAGATCCTGTTCCAGCCGACGACGGAGGAGGCCATGGCCCACATGTACGGCCAGTCCGTCCTGAGAATCCGCGGGCGCGTCGAGGGGGACCTCGTCGTGCTGTACTCCATGATCCTGGAGGACGATCGGGGCGAGAACGTCCTCGACCCGGAGTCCCTCGAGGCGTGGGTCTGGGAGGTCGAAGCCACGGAGGGATGAGATGGCCGACGCTCAGGACATCCTGACCGCCGCGAGGAAGCAGCTGGCGGCGGGGCGCTTTGAGGAAGCGACGGCCACCGTCGAGGCGGGCCTGGCGGCGCATCCGGAAGATGAGGAGCTCCAGGAGCTCTCGAGGAGCATCCGCGTGGCGTTGGGCATCCTGAAGGCGTCCGAGGCCAGCCGCCTGCGGCGGGAGGAGCTCTCCGACCTGCCTTTGGAGGAGCGGGACGGCCACCCGGACTCCGAGGGGACCCTGGAGGCCTTCGACGAGGCCATCGATCTTCTCCAGGGCGTGCTGGACGACGACCCCGCCCACGCAAAGGCCCATATCATGCTCGCCGGTGCGCTGTTCGCGAAGGACCGCGAAGGGGAGGCCGAGCGGGCCATCGGCGTCCTCAAGGACGCGTTGGAGCACCTCCCGGGCAACGAGGACCTGACCACGGCCCTGTCGCGGCTGCAGACCACGTGCGAGCATTGCGACGACACCGGCCTCTGCAGGACCTGCTTCGGCGGGGGCAACCTCCCCAGCCGCCTCCTCGCCCGCGCCTGTCCCGACTGCTACGGCAAGGGCACGTGCTCCCACTGCGGCATCCTGTAGAACCAAGCGGCAGCTCAGAGCCAGCGAAAGAGGATCTTGTAGCCCGCCGCCCGCTCGAGCTTCTTCGCCTTCGGGAAGTACTTCTTCAGGCTCTCCAGGTACGCCTCCCGCGTCTCGTACCCGCTGACGATGGCGTCGTACTTCGAGAGATCCTCGATCTCCCACAGTTCGCTGAGGATGATCTGCGCCTCCCCCACCGGGTCCCCGCCGTGGGTGATGGCCAGCTTCGCAGGGAAGAACAGCATCTGGGACTCCACCTCCTCCGGCGGGCGGAACACCTGCCACACGAGCTGCTGCTTGACCTTCTCCCCCAGCTCGGGCTCGTCGATGGCCAGGGGCTTCGCCTCCACGCTTTCCATCAGTCCACCCACTCGATCTCGTCGACGCGCTGGACGTCCCCGCACTCCATGCACTCCACGCCGAACTCCTCGTCGTCGAACATGAGGATGGCCCGCTCCTCCAGGCCGCACTTCCCGCAGGCGCCGAACACGTAGCCGCTGAGGCGGGTGGCCTGGACCTTCAATCCGAGTCCTCCAGCTCCTCCTCGAACACTGCCTCCTCCCCCAGCTCGCATTTCGGGCACAGGTAGTCCAGGAGGGGGTAGTTGCCGTGGGCGTGCTGGACGAAGAACACCTTCTCCGACCCGCAGTTCTCGCAGATCTCCCGCTTCCCTGACTTCTGCCACATGTCGCCGGTCTCCGGGGGTCCGAGGCGCCGTTGGCCGCCCATTTCTCGGGCGCTATAAAGGCTTTCTCCGAGATGCCCGGGTCAGAGGAGGATCGCCAGGATGAACAGGACGGCGGCGGTTGACTTCACCAGCGGGCAGACCTTGAAGAAGGCGACGGGGGTGCGCCCGCCCGTGACGCCCGTCCACGCCCCCATGACGAAGAGCATGCCGGCGGTGACGGCATAGACGCCCTCCCCGACCGTGGTCCCCGCCCCGCCGAGGTAGGTGACGGCGGCCACCAGCACCCCCAGGAAGATCAGGGTCATCCCCTCCGCCACCCATTCCATGGTGAGCACCCGCCGGTTGTCCTCGGTCAGCGGCTCGAACCCTGCGACGACGGACCGGGTGGGGGCGATGTGGGCGGCGCCCCAGAGGATGACGACCAACGACCCGACGTAGGTCAGCACGTCGTTCAGCAGCACGACGGATCCCCTCCCGGGCGCCATGGACCTACGACTCATAAAGAGCCTGCGCTCACACCCCTCACCCTAGGGTATAGCATGCGCCGCATTGGCAAGCCTAATATACGACGCTGGTCTTGCGCGGCGGAGTTGAGGGGGGAATCCGATGAACTGGATACCAACCAAGAGAGTGAGTGAGCCAAGAAGCCTCCGCCGCTCAGGCCGCTTGTTCGTCCTCGCGGTCCTCGCGGTGGCCACCGTGCTGGTCGCCTCGGGCCTCGCGTACGCGGCGGCGCCGATCGTCGTGAAGAAGGGCGAGACGCGGGAGTTCGAGAACGGGACGCCGGGTGACATCATCAACAACGGCGGCACCGCGGTCGTGTTTGGCAACAACGAGGACACCATCCGCCACAACGCCGGGACCACCCTGATCTTCGGCGAGAACGACGACACACTCCACGTCACCGGCGGAGTTCCAGAGATCATCGGCGACAACGACGACACGATCTACGTCCGGGACGACGCCACCCTGCACATCTACGGGGACAACAACGACACCATCATCTGCACCGGCGGGACCGTCATCATCCACGGGATGAACCACGACACCATCACGATCCGCGGGAAGTGCACCGTCCAGGTCTTGGGGGGCGGGCACTAAAGGCGTCATCGACCCGCCCGGTAAGGTATAAGAACGAGTCCCTGAATCGTTCCCGCCATGAGCGGGGACGGCGCCTGCATCTTCTGCAGCATCCTCGAGGGGACCCGCTCCTCAGCCCTGGTGTACGAGGGGGAGCACCACGTGGCCTTCATGGACAAGTTCCCCCTGAACCCCGGGCACACCCTCGTCGTCCCTCGGGCGCATTACGAGACCCTCTTCGACATGCCCGCGGAGGAAGTCGGCGCGCTCTACGCCCGCGTCGCGACCCTCGCGGACGCCGTGCGCGCGGCGATGGCGGCGGACGGCATGAACATCGGGCAGAACAACGGCCGGGCCGCCTCCCAGATCGTGGGGCATGTCCACGTCCACATCATCCCTCGCCACCACAACGACTCCGCCCGCGGGTGGCCCTCGCGGAAGCAGGCGACGCGGGAGGAGCTGGAGGACGTCGCCGCTCGAATCCGCGCGGAAGTCTCGAAGCGCGCCCTCCCCATCGAGAGCTTCTCCGACTGAGCGCCTCCACAGCCTTATTAGCCCGCGGCCCGATGGCCCCGCCATGGGAGAGGAGCGGGTCGTCGCACCGGGCCGGAAGATTGAAGAGATCGCCGGCGTCCCCGTCATCGTCCAGGGCGCCCCGGAGGTCCACCTCATCGCCCGCACTCAGTTCCTGGTGGACCCGAAGGACGCGGACGTCCTGGACGAGCTGGGCATCCACGAATGGAACGCCCTGGGGGAAGCGACGGACGCCGAGCTCCTGAGTGAGTTCAGCGGGCGGGCCTGCTACTCCTCGTGGAAGAACCTCGGGAAGAAGACCAACGAGGCCTACAACCGGCACCTGCTCTCGCTGGGTCACGGCTCCGTCTTCGAGCATCCCTCCTGGTCCTTCTACATTTGGCGGGTGAGCCGCGGGTACACCCACGAGCAGGTGCGGCACCGTCCCGGGTGGGCCTACTCCCAGCTCTCCACGCGCTATGTCGACGCGCTAATCAAGTCCAGCTGGGAGCGCCTCTGCGTCGTGGAGCCCCAGGTCATCGCCCGCAACCCGGAGGCCCACGAGGTATGGCTGGAGGGCGTGCACGGGAGCCTGGAGGCCTACGACAAGCTCACGGAGCTTCTGGGCGAGAAGGGCTTCGAGTGGATCGACACCAGCGACCTGAGGGGCCGCACGGTCCTCCGGAAGAACATCCGCCAGGCGGCCCGTTCCGTCCTGCCCATCGGCATCGAGACCCGCATCGTGGTCACGGGGAATGCCCGGGCCTGGCGGCACTTCATCGACATGAGGGCCACCCGCGGGGCGGATGTGGAGATCCGCTCAGTGGCCATGGCGGTGCTCAAGGTCCTGCGGGAGGAGGCTCCCAATCTCTTCAAGGACTACGTCCTGGGCACCGCGGAGGATGGCACGGAGATCGCGTCCAGCCCGTACGCCGTCAGCGCCCAGCCCGACCTCATCGACCTCGCCCGCCTCGTGCGGGAGAACCTGGAGCACCTGCCGCCCGAGGAGCGCGCGCGGGGGAAGCGGCTCCTCTCGGACATCGGCATGGACGAGTCGTAGGCGGCGCCCCAGGGTGGGGGCAAACCTTTTCCCGCGCCCCCGCCTTGACGCCGCCGGTGGCCCAAGTCCTCGACCCGGACGCGATCGACGACCCCCTCGCGGGCACGAAGTGCCCCAAGTGCGGGGCCGAGAAGATTAAGGATACTGGCAAGCGTCACGTCTTCCCCAACGGCGACGAGGCCTGGGTGCTGGAGTGCGAGGAGTGCGGCTACGTGAGCCCCGTGGGGCATTTCAAGCGCGCCCGGAGGGGGATGCCGCGGCCCCGGCGGTCTTTTCGAGGGCACTGAGGGTTGGGCCGCCGCTTCAATCGAAATGAGGCAGGTTTAAAACGAGGTCGCCTCTTGCCGGGGGAGGCGGGCCCTTCCGAGCTATCGGGAGTTTCTGATAACCGCGGGTCGGGGTGCCGGCACATCCGTACGATCCCCTCCACATGCCGCCCCCTTCCCGTATCCTTTTATCAGTCCCGTCGGATAGGGACCCCGCCCACCGCCCGGGCCATGAGGCGGACCTTGCGGCTCACCCTCGAATACGGTTCTCATTCTCTCCGCGTACGCGTCCCGAATGCGGCGCGCGTGGAGGTCGTGTCCCCGAAGGAGATTCCCGACTCGGCCGTGGACCTGGCCTCTGCGCTTGAGTCCCCGGCGTCCGGGCCGCCACTGTCCGAGCTCCTCCGCGGTTCCCGTCGGGTGCTCGTCATCGTCAACGACGCGACCCGCCTGACGCCGACGGTCGAGATGCTGGACGCAGTGATGCCTAGGCTCGAGGGGCGGGACGTCTGGTGCGCCGTCGCGACCGGGGCCCACGACCCGCCCACGGACGACGATTTGGAGGCCATACTGGGGCCCCATCTACCGACCCTCCGCTCCCGCCTCGTCGTGCATCGGGCGCGGGACCTGGCCGGCGAGCCATCGGCGGTGACGTCCTACGGGACCCCCGTCCTCGTGAACGAGGCGGTCAACGAGGCGGACCTCGTCCTCGCGCTCACCGCCGTCGAGCCCCACTACATGGCGGGCTTCGCGGGCGGGCGCAAGTCCGTCGTCCCCGGGCTGGCGGCGTACCGCACGATCGAGGGGAACCACCGCCTGGCGATTCGCGAGGGTTCGGAGCCCCTTCGCCTGGAGGGGAACCCGCTGAACGAGGACTTGGAGGAGGCCGTCGACCTCCTTGATGCGGGAGTGTTCTGCGTGAACGGGGTGTTGGACGGTGAGGGCACGCTCGTGCACGTCTCCTGCGGGCCCCCCAGGGAATCCCTGAGGAAGGCGGCCGATGCCTCCGAGAACATCTACGCGCCGCAGGTCGAGGAACACGCGGATGTCGCCGTGGCGGCGGCCAACTTCCCCTTAGACCGGGACCTCTACCAGGCCCAGAAGGCCATCGAGAACGTCGCGGGCGCGGTCTCGGATGGCGGCATCCTCATCCTCGTGTCCCGTTGCTGGGACGGTATCGGCCCGCGGCACTATGTGGAGACCCTCGAGGACTTGGCGACGGACGCCCTCGATCCGGAGGCGGTGTTTCAGAGCTACCGCCTGGGGCACCACAAGCCCGTCCGGATGGCGCGCCTCCTCAAGCGGCTCCAGGTTTGGGGCGTCACGGAGGCCCCGCCGGACGCGCTGAGACGGGCGATGGTCCAGCCGTTCGCGACCCTCCAAGAGGCCCTCGACGAAGCCTTCGCGATCCATGGCGGGGACGCCCGCGTGCTGTGGGCGCCCAAGGCCTCGGTGACCGTCCCCGTGCTCCGCTGACGAGGGGCACGGGCGTGTTGTCCAAAGATATAAGCGGCCCCCACGTTACCACTGCTGGTGGTTCGCATGGAAGCCGGACCCAGGATTACGAAGAGGGAGGCGCTGGACTACCACGTCGGCCCGCCTCCGGGGAAGCTGGAGGTCATCCCGACGAAGCCCGCGGCGACGCAGCGGGACCTGTCCCTCGCCTACACCCCCGGCGTGGCGGAGCCGTGCCGGGAGATCGCCAAGACGCCCGAGGACGTGTTCCGCTACACGAACCGGGGGAACCTGGTGGCCGTGGTGAGCAACGGCACCGCGGTGCTGGGCCTCGGGAACATCGGCGCCCTCGCCTCCAAGCCCGTCATGGAAGGGAAGGGGGACCTCTTCAAGCGGATTGGCGGGGTGGACGTCTTCGACATCGAGCTCGACACGAAGGACCCGGAGGAGTTCATCCGGATGGTGAAGCTCCTGGAGCCCACCTTCGGCGGCATCAACCTGGAGGACGTGAAGGCCCCGGAGTGCTTCATCATCGAGGAGCGCCTCATCAAAGAGCTGGACATCCCGGTGTTCCACGACGACCAGCACGGGACCGCCATCATCTCCGGCGGGGCGCTCCTGAACGCCCTCGAACTCGTGGAGAAGAAGATCGGGGACGTGCGCATCGTGATTAGCGGGGCGGGGGCCGCCGCCCTCGCCTGCGCCCAGTTCTACGTCCTCCTCGGGGCGAAGAAGAAGCACATCATGCTCACGGACTCCAAGGGGGTCGTCTACAAGGGGCGGAAGGAAGGGATGAACGAGTACAAGGCCCGCTTCGCGGCGGACACGAAGGCTCGGACCCTCTCGGACGCCATGGAGGGCGCCGACGTCTTCGTCGGACTGTCAGTCGGGGGGATCGTTTCGCCGAAGATGGTGAAGTCCATGGCCCCGCGACCCATCGTCTTCGCCATGGCGAACCCGGACCCGGAGATCGGGTACTGGGAGGCCAAGGAGGCGGTGCCGGACGCCATTGTGGCCACGGGCCGCTCGGACTATCCGAACCAGGTGAACAACGTCCTGGGGTTCCCGTTCATCTTCCGCGGGGCCCTCGACGTGCGGGCGACCGCCATCAACGAGCCCATGAAGATCGCCGCGTCCCACGCCCTGTCCGAGCTCGCCAAGGAGGACGTCCCCGACGCGGTCCTGCGGGCGTACGGAGAGGAGAACCTCCGCTTCGGCCCCGACTACATCATCCCGAAGCCTTTGGATCCGCGGGCCCTTGTGTCGGTCGCGTCGGCAGTGGCGGGTGCCGCCATGGAGTCCGGGGTCGCGAGCAAGAAGCTGGACCTGGAGGCCTACCGGGACGAGCTCCAGCGCCGCCTCGGCATGGCGGAGGCCATGATCCAGGTCGTCATCAACAAGGCGAAGCGGGACCCGAAGCGCATCGTGTTCCCCGAGGGCGACCACCGCAAGATCCTCCGGGCCGCCCAGGTCCTCTACGACGAGGGAATCGCGAAGCCCATCCTCATCGGGGACCCGAAGCTCATCGAGGAGCAGAAAGAGGAGCTGGGCCTCGACTTCGAGGCGGAGATCGTCGACCATGCGGACCGGGAGCTCCAGCGCGAGTACGCGGACATCCTCTACCGGCTGCGGCACCGGAAGGGGGTCACCTTTTCCGAGTCCCGGGAGATGATCCGAAACCACAACTACCTGGGGGCGGTGATGGTCCACGAGGGGAAGGCGGACGGCCTCATCAGCGGGATGACCTCCCACTACCCCGACGCCCTCCGCCCCGCCCTGCAGGTCATCGGGACCCGCGACGACGTGAACAAGGTCGTGGGGATGTACATGATGACCCTGAAGAACCAGGTGTTCTTCTTCGCGGACGCGACGGTGAACATCGAGCCCACCCCCGAGGACCTAGCGGAGATCGCCATCGCCACCGCCCGGGTCGCGAGGACCTTCGACATCGAGCCGCGGGTCGCCCTCCTGTCGTTCTCCAACTTCGGCAGCACCCGCCACCCCCTGTCCCTGAAGGTCCAGCGGGCGGTGGACATACTGAAGCGGAAGAAGGTGGACTTCGAGTTCGACGGGGAGATGCAGGCCGACACGGCGGTGGTTTGGGACATCCTTCACCGAACCTACCCCCACTCCACCCTCTCCGGCCCCGCGAACGTCCTGATTTTCCCTGACCTGGAGGCGGCGAACGTGGCCTACAAGCTCCTCCAGCGCCTCGCGGACGCGGAGGCCACGGGGCCCATCCTGGATGGGATGAAGTGCCCCGTGCACGTGCTCCAGCGGGGGGACGACGTGGAGGAGGTGGTCCACATGACCGCCATCGCCGTCGTGGAGGCGCAGGAGCACGCCCACCCAAACCTGAAGAAGTACGCGGAATGAGAGCCCTCACGCGGCGGCCACGGCCACGGCCCGGGCCTTCAGGAGCCGTACGAGCTCCGGGACGACCTCGAACAGGTCGCCGACTACCCCATGGTCCGCGAGCTTGAAGAGGGGCGCCTTCGGGTCGTTGTTGATGACCACGATCGTATCGGCCTCCTGCATCCCCGCCAGGTGCTGCACGGCCCCCGAGATGCCAACCGCGATGTACAGCCGCGGGCGGACGGTCTTCCCCGTCTGGCCCACCTGCACGTCCTTCGGGAGCCACCCCGAGTCCACGGCCTTCCGGGAGCCCGCGACGACGCCCCCTAGGAGGGCCGCGAGCTCGTGGAGGAGCGCGAAGTTCTCCACCTTCCGCAGGCCGAAGCCCCCCGCCACGACGACCTCCGCCTCCTCCAGCTCCGCCCCTTCCTCCGCCGCGAACTCCTCGAAGGCCACCATGTGGGCGTCCACGTCCGCCTCCGTCAGGTCGACCTCCTCCCTGAGGATCTTCCCCTTGCGGCTCGGGTCGGGCTCGGGCTTCTCGAAGACGTTCAGCCGGGCGGAGGCCATCTGGGGGCGGTGGTTCCGGCAGAGGATGTGGGCGTGGCTCTTGCCCCCGAAGGAGGGGCGGATCATGTCCAGGTTCCCGTCGTCGTCGATCTCCAGCCCGACGCAGTCCGCGGCGAGGCCCGTCTCGATCTCCGCGTGGACACGCCCGCCTAAGTCCCGCCCGTTCTTCGTGGCCCCGTAGAGAACGATCTCCGGCTTGTGCTCCAGGATGAGATGGGACATCACCTTGGAGTAGGCCCGGGGGGCGTAGGTCTCTAGGAGGGGGTGCTCCACGAGGAGGACGCGGTCGGGGCCGTAGGTGATGGCCTCCTCGGCGAGGCCCTGGAGGTCTGTGCCCAAGAGGACCGCGGTGAGCTCCGTCTCCCGCTGTTCCGCCAGCTTCCGGCCGATGCCGCAGAGCTGGAGGGAGACCTCCCGGAGGGCGCCCCGCCGCTGCTCCATGAAGATCCAGACGCCCTCGTAGCTCTCCTTGTCCGCCGCGGTCACAGCAGCCCCGCCTCCTGGAGGTCTTTCATCAGCGCCGCGGCGGTCTCCCGCGGGGGACCGGTGTGGACCCGCTGCATCCGCTCCGGCAGCACCACGGTCTCCACCCGGGCGACGATGGTGGGCGACCCCTTCAGGCCGATCTTCCCGAGGTCGAGCCCGACCTCCTCCGCGTTCCATTGGATGATGCTCCCCTCCCGCTTCGCGCGGATGTAGCCCGTGAGGGTGGGCTCGCGGGGGTGGTTGCAGTCGAAGTTCACCGTGAGGACGCAGGGCATCGGGGTGACCCAGGTCTCCTGACCGTCCTCCGCGGTGCGGACCGCCTGCAGGGTGTCGCTCTGCACCTCGAGGCGGGAGACGTAGGTGACCTGGGCGATGTCCAAGTGCCCCGCGATCCCCGGGCCCACGTGGCCCGTGGAGCTGTCCGTGGTCTCCTCCCCGCAAAAGATGAGGTCGAAGTGGCCGAGCTTGTGGATGGTCTCGCTGAGGGCATAGCCGGTGGGAACAGTGTCCGAGGCGCCGAGCCGCCTGTCCGTGAGAAGGACGGCGCGGTCGCATCCCATCCCGATGGCGTAGTTCAGGGCCTCCGTGAACACCGGCGGGCCCATGGAGATGACCACGACCTCGGCGCCGTGGAGGTCCTTCACCTGGAGGGCCATCTCCAAGGCGTTCAGGTCCGGCGGGTTGATCTCGCTGGGGACGCCCACGCGCTTCAGAGTCTGGGTCTCCGGGTCGACCTCCAGCTTGTCCGCCTTCGGGACCTGCTTGATGCAGACCGCGATGCGGAGGCGGTCGCGGGGCCCTGCGGAGGCATCACCTGCGTTCATGTCGACCATCCAGGGAAACGGCTCGGAGAGGGACGTTCCCGATAAGGAAGAGCGGTTATATGTTTTCAGGGTGGCGGGGGTTCAAAGGAGACGCCCGCCTCACATGTCCCGGGCCCCGCCAAGGAGGTCCAGCATCGTGCGGAACAGGGGCAGCCGCCCCTTCGACTCCTCCAAGGCCACGTCGAGGATCCGCTCCTTCCCCATGCCATCCACCCGATACACCCGCTCCGCGATGTCGCACAAGAGCCGCGGGTACAGGTCGTAGAGTCTTGAGTTCTGCAAGTACTTCGGCGTCCGGCTGAAGGTCTCCATCTCCCCCAGGAGCCCGGACTGACGCAAGGTGTCGTCGTAGGCCGCCAAGCATCCCGCATCGTACCGCCCCTGGCGTAGGGCGGAGGAGGCCGCCCCGGCCGCCGCCATCCCGGAGGCGATGGCCAGGTCCACGCCGCGGAAGGAGTAGCCGTTGTTCAGCAGGAACCCCGCCGCGTCCCCCACCACGAGCAGCCCGTCCCGGCAGAACCGCGGCATCGTCGACCGCCCGACCTCCGGGACCATGTGGGCGGAGTACTCCACCACATCCCCGTCCTTCACGAACTTCTGGACCGCGGGGTGGAGGCGGAACCGCTCCATGAGGTCGTAGATCCCCACGCGGCGGTGGCTCAAGTCCTCGGACCGGATGACGAGGCCCAGGGAGAGGCTCGTCTTGTTCGTGTAGAGGAAGCCGCCCCCTCGCAGGTAGCCGCTCGCGGACCCCGCGAAGACGTAGGCGGCCCCCTCCTCCGGGCCCAAGTTGAACCGCTCCTCGATGACCCGCTTCGGGAGCTCCACGGTCTCCTTCACGCCGACGGCCATCTCCTGCGGCTGCGGCTCGGGGCGCAGCCCCGCCCGCCGCGCAAACTTCGACACCACGCCGTCGGCGGCCACAGTCACGGGCGCCCGCACCCGGTCCGGACCCGCCACGAGGCCCACAACGCGACCGTCCTCCATCCAGAGGTCGTCCACGCGGATTCCCGTGACGACCGTCGCCCCTTCCGCCTCCGCCTGGTCCGCCATCCACTGGTCGAACTTGCGGCGAAGCGCGGTGAAGCTCTGGGCCTCCTCCACGGCCTTCGGGTTCTCGAACTGGACGGTGATCGCGGACTGGTCCGCCATGACGACGGTGTTCTCCGAGGTCACGTAGCGCTCGATGGGGGCGGTCTTCCATCCGTCCCCGTAGAGCTGCTGGAGGGGGTAGGTGTAGATGCGCCCGCCGAAGACGTTCTTGGAGCCGACGTACTTCCCCCGCTCCACCACGAGGACGTTGTGCCCGGCCTTCGCGAGGGCGTACGCGGTGGCGGTGCCCGCCGGGCCCGCGCCGATGATGGCCACGTCGAAGCTCTCGTCCACCGCCATGCGTCCACTCCGGGGGACTGTCCCCTCGGTTATGACGCAGGCTCCATAAAACCCCTCCGAATCTAGGGGGATAGGTTCATACGTGCTCCAGCGCATGGACGTGGGGAGGGGGACGCATGCGGATACGCGCATTGTGGCTGAAGAGTGTCTTGGCGGCCCTGGTCCTATTGGCGGCGCTCCTCACGTTCCCGGGCCCCGCACACGCGCCGGCTCCGGAGAAGGCCGAGAAGCTCTCGATCGACACCGTGACGTGGGACGAGGGCGGGCAGGAGTTCAAGGTGGCCCTCTCGTGCAAGTTCGGGATGGCGACGGCCGGGGAGCATGCGGGATTCACCACGTCCACGAGCTTGGAGCTCGGCCCAGAGGCGGGGGGCCAACTGCTGGGACCCGTGGTGAATCCGGTGAAGCCGAAGGAATCGAAGCCCGACGACGACGGCTATGTGAAGATTGACCCGACCCCGATTCCCTGGGATCGGATGGGCGGGACATACGAAGGGACGACCACGGTGAACGTGACGGTAGAACTGAAGACACCGGGCGTGGCGGCGGGCCGTAGTCACATCTTCAGCATCTGGATCACCGTGGGGTTCTTCGAGGTCGAAGACATCCGCTGACCCTGCGTGGAGTGTAAATAGCGCGACCGCCTTCCGACGGGCGTGGCGGCCAGCGACGAGTCGGAGTCGGGGGAGGCGCTCACCGTCGAGGACCGCCTGATGCTGGACCTCTTCGAGCCGGATGAGGAGCCGTTCATCATCGTCGACACGGCCCTCTGCCAGCGCTGCGTGCCGAAGCCCTGCCTCTACGTGTGCCCCGCCCAGGTCTACGTCTGGGAGGACAACCAGCTCCTGTACAACCCCGAGGGGTGCATCGAACTGGGCGCCTGCACCGTGGTCTGCGACCGCATCGGGGAGGGGGCCATCCGGTGGGACTACCCCCGGGGCGGCCACGGGGTGGAGTTCAAGTACGGCTAAGCGGGCGCCTCAGGCGTGGCCCCCGCCCAACGCGAAGGTGATGGCGGCGACGAGCAACCCCATCCCGATCATCTTCACCACGGAGACCGCCATGCTCTTCTTGGAGACCCTCCCAGAGAACACGCCGAGGGCGAACAGGGCGACCATGCTGTAGGCGAAGGCCTCCCACACGGGCTGTCCGAAGCTTGCGCCCACGAACGGCAGGAGGGGCACCAGGGACCCCATGAAGCTGAACCCGCCGTGGGAGATGGCGTCCAGGATAATCTTCCGCACGGTCTGCGTCTCCTTGTGGGTGTCCTCGAGGCTCGTGAGCATGGCCTCCTCCATCTTGGCGAGCTTCCCATACTCCACGGTGCTCTCCGCCAGGTAGGAGCCGGTACCGTTCGTGAGGGCCAGGGCCACAGCGGCGCTGAAGCCCCCCGCCAGGATGAAGCGGGCCTCGCCCCCGCTCAGCGTGATGCCGATTACAATTCCCAGGACGGCCAAAATGCCGTCGACCGAGCCCAGGATGACGTAGCGGCCCTGCCGCAGGGCGTATTCCTCGATATCCACAGCGAGTTCACCGGATCGGCTCCTACGGGGAGGGTGGCCGACCTACCCCTGTCAAATGGGAGCCCGCTTAAAGGCTTTTCCCGCTGAGTCCGGGCTCACTCGCCCAGGACCTTGACGAGGTCCCCCTTGGCGCTCTCCAGGACCTCGATGCACTTCTTGTAGCCCTCCACCTCGTCCTTCGCCAGGTCCCAGCTCTCGATGCGGACCAGGCCCCCCTTCCCGAGAACGGTGGGCATGCCGATGCTCAGGTCCTTCGCACCGTACTCGCCCTTCGCGATGATGGAGGACGGGATGAGGCGCTCTTTGCCCGTGGCGATGGCCTCCAGCATGTCTACGGTGCCGTTGGCGGGCCCGAACTCCGTGGCGCCCTTCCCGCCTATGATTCCGATGGCCATGGCCCGGACCTGTTCCCGGATCTCCTCCCGCTCCTTCGGGGAGATCTCCTGCTTCCTCCCCTTGATCTTCACCCGGGACCACACGGGCATCTGGGTCTCCCCGTGCTCCCCGATCATGTAGGCCTCCACCTGGCTCTGGGGGACCTTGTAGTGCCAGGAGAGGGCGGAGCGCAGGCGGGAGCTGTCTAGCTGGCCGCCGGACCCGACGACGCGCTTGCGGTTGAACCCGGTGATGCGCCAGAGGGCGTAGTTCATGGCGTCCATGGGGTTCGTCAGGGTCACGATGATGGAGTCCGGCGCGTGGTCCTTGACGTTCGCCGCCACGGTCTTCATGACGTTCACGTTGAAGTCCAGGAGGTCCATGCGGGTCATCCCGGGCTTCCGAGGCTTCCCCGCGGTCACAACGACGATGTCCGAGTCGGCGATGTCCTCGTACTCCCCCTCCCGGGCGACGACGTCGTTGAAGTGGGCCATGCCGTTGTACATGTCGTAAGCCTGGGCCCGCCCCAGGCCCTCGATGATGTCCACCATGACGATCTCGTCCGCCACGCCGCGGACCGCCGTCGTGTAGGCGATCATGCTCCCGAGCCGTCCCGCACCCACGAATGAGATCTTCATCCGATGCCCTCCTCGCGCCATTCGCGGGATTCGGGAGGACGCGATAAATAGGTTTCGAACTGTCTCTATTTGCCGCGGGCTACTCCTCTTCCCCGCCCCCCTCCTTGGCCAGGGGGGCTCCGCAGTTTTGGCAGAACCGGTCCCCTGAGGCGGGGGCGCCGCACTTCGGGCAGTACCGCCACTCTCCTGGGGGAGCTGCCGGGACGGGCTGCGCGGGGGGCGCCGGGCGGACGACGGGGGCGGGCGGATAGGCCATCGCCTGGGGCGGGTACAGCGGCGCGACGCGGGGGACCTCCCCGGCCTTCACCCGCCGTCGGGTCTCGCGGATGGCCAGGGTGTACAGGAGGATTGCCAGGAACTCGATGCCGCCCGTCAGCAGGATGGGACCGAGGAAGCTCGTGAAGAGCCCGAACGTGAGGCCCTCGGACTCGAGGATACCCGGGAACACGATGACCTCCAGGTAGGAGCTGACCGCGACGGACAAGAGGGCGACCCCGATCCCCGCGTAGACGATGCGGTGTTGGGCGGGAGTGGACAGTTCCCTGATGAGGAACAGGAACAGGAGACCGAAGAAGATGGCGTTCAGCACGGCGAACGGCACGCCCGCGAGGCCCGCAAGCTGGGCTGTCGCCAGGGGGTCGATGGGGTCGAATGGGACGAGGACGCTGGTCGCTATGGCGCCAATGACCGCCACGAGGATGATCCCCAGGAAGGCGAAGAGGGCGTGGTCCATCCGCGCCTGGTGGGCCGGACCGAACTCGGCCCTCCCCCCGTACATCTGGAACAGCCCAATGAGGAAGAAGACCACCGCGATGAACGCGATGACCGCGAAGCCGCACATGAGGGCCACGATTCCGATGATGGTCCCGACGAATGCCCCGATGTCCTCGGGGGTCGGGTCCACCAGGATGTTCGCGAGCCCTCCCGGCGCGAGAATCAGGGCCACTCCGACGATGGCCAGGAGCAGGAGGCTCACGAGATACAGGATCAAGCTCCACATGATGGAGCCCAGTCCCTTCTCCGTTTGACTCGGCAACGCCGTCGCGCTCACACCAGGTACACCGGGGACTCCGGTGGGGACTCCTCCAGCCAAAACGACACACCCTCCTCTGGACGCTCCGGGTCCATCGTGCCCTGTAACAACTGCAGGGCCAAAAGCTCTTTGGCGGCGCGCCATTTCTCGCCGTCCAAGGTGTAGTCCACGACCATGTGGCTCGTGGCCCCGACGTGGTATTGGCGGCCCATGTGCTCCGAGAAGTCTGAGTACGCGGGGGGCTGCTCCTTCATCGCGAGGACGATCTCCGAGGCGAACCGCGCCCCCGTGAAGAGGGCCTTCACGGTCACCGCGTCGTCCATGTGGAGCATCATGTCCAGCTCGGACAGCCGCTCCATCATGTGGGCGTAGTTGAAGTA
The DNA here is from genome assembly GCA_964347125.1 of uncultured Methanomassiliicoccales archaeon. Lineage (GTDB taxonomy): Archaea > Thermoplasmatota > Thermoplasmata > RBG-16-68-12 > CAYFXO01 > CAYFXO01. Next base: position 22,059 of record CAYFXO010000008.1, read on the forward strand.
GGGCTCGATGCTGGCGATGTTCGCGCACTGCTCCTCCAGGCAGTGGCCCGCGGCGAGACCGGGAAGGTAGACCTTCTTGACGTAGGGAAGGTAGAGGGTCGTGTCCCGCGGGATCTCCACGCGGGCCGCGGTGACGTCCGTGATATGGTGGAAGTTGAAGTGGCCCAGGGCGACCTCCAGGGCGCGCTTGAGCTCGAACTCCTCCACGAACTGGGGGTCCATGGTCAGGAGGTGCTGGGCGACGTAGCGGTTCAGGATCCGGTGGACCTCGTCCTGGAGCTCCAGGAGGGCGTCGGCGCGGAGGTACACGCCATAGTCGTCGGGCCGCAGCCGGAAGCTCACGTACTTCCCGAGGGCCTCCGCCCCTTCCGCCCGGAACCGCTCCCGTAGGGTCCGTCGGTCCCCCCGCGCCTCCCTGAGGGCTTTGGCGGACTCCAGGACGGAGTCGAAAGTCTCAACTCGCTCCCCTTCCCCAGGGGGCGTCCCCAGCGCCTCCACCACGGCCTCGTCTTCCGTCTGGGTCAGCTCGGGGTTCGCGGCGAGTATCTCCTCCAGGAGGTCCATGGCTCGCCGTCCAACTTCCCGACGTCGGATAAGGTTTTGCCATCCTAGGAGCCCACGTGGCGGCGCCAGTCCAGGTACTCGTCCTTCCTCTCCTTCACCTGCCGCTCCAGGTGGTCGAGCATCTGGGCGAGGCCCTGCATCACGTCCCACGCGGTGGCGTGGGCGTAGTACATCCGGTGCTCCGTGGTCATCCGGCCCTGGACGGTGAACGCCTCCCGGTCGCCCTTCTCCCGCTGGGCGCTGACGTGGATGTCGACGAGGGTGGGCCGTTCGATGCGGGCGACCTTCACCATGGCGCCGTGGGCCTCCTCGAAGAGGGCGTCGAAGGCGTCCTGGTTGCCGTCGAAGCCGGAGATCTTCACGAGGACCATCTCCCGCTCGAGGAAGGAGGCCAGATGACTGAGGAGGTCGTACTCCGTGAGGACCCCGAGGAGGGTGTCGTCCTCGCAGACGAAGAGGGTGGACACCTCGCGGTCCAGCATGGTGCGCGCCGCCTGGGCGATGGAGGTCCCCGGTGGCACGGTGAGGGGGGCGGAGAACATGACGCTCTCCACCGTCACCTCCACGGGGGCGCTCATGCCCGTGACCTCGCCCACGGTTTCCTTCTGCTTCTCCCGCCAAAGGTATCGGGTGATGTCTCGGAGGCCGATGCCTCCGACGAGCTCTCCGCCGTCGGCGACCACGGGGGCCGTCCGGATGTCCAGGTCTTGCAGGAGCTGGCGGGCCGCCTCCACGGAGTCCTCGGCGCGGACCGTCCGGGGGTCCGGGGTCATCAGGAGGGAGACGGGGACGCCGCGGAACTCCCGCACATCCGCGACGAGGCGGGTGAGGTCCCGGCGCGTCACGAGGCCCGCGAGGCGGCCACGGCGGTCGGTGATCACGAGTTCCCGGAACCGCGTGGAGATGAAAGTCTCGGCGAGCTCCATGGCGTTCGCGGAGGGGCCGACACCGGGGGGAGAGACCATGACCCGCTTCGCCTTCGTCGTGAGGGCCAGGTCGTGGCGACGGAGAAGGTGGGAGGTGCTCACGACCCCGAGGACGACTTGGCCGTCCATCACCAGGACCTCGTCGGTGCCGGCGCGGTCCATGAGCGGGAGGACGACGGAGAGGGGGGTGTCCTCCTTCACGGTGGGGGCCCCCGTCCGCATCATGTCCCGGGCCTGGACGCCCGCGAGCTTCGAGGTGACGATCTCCGCATGCTTCCCACCCCGGACCTCCGGCAGAGGACCCACTCCTTGAGTCTCGTTAACCTCGCGGGCCATATAAACCCTGTGAGGGGGCAAATCCCCTTAACCGCCCGGGCGGATGACGGAGGGAGGGTCGGCGATGCCTGAGAAGGTCGCACTCGTTACGGGTGCCTCCCGCGGAATCGGGCGGGCCACGGCAGTCCGATTGGCCCAAGACGGCATGGACATAGCCGTCAACTACATCCGGCATGCGGCGGACGCGGAGGCCGTGGTCGAACTCGTGAAGGGGTACGGCAAAAAGGCCATCGCGGTCGAGGCGGACGTCTCCCGTCCGGAAACCGTCGACACGCTCTTCGCCGCCACCCGCGAGGCCCTCGGCCCCGTCAATGTCCTCGTCAACAACGCCGGGGTCTATGAGCGGGCCACCCTCGAGGAGCTAACCCCTCCGAAGTGGGACGAAACCTTGGAGATCAACGTCCGGGGCGCCTACCTCTGCGCACGGCAGGCCGCGTCGGACATGGTCGCAGCCGGTTGGGGCCGCATCGTCAATCTCTCCAGCCAGCTTGGTTTCCTGGGCACGTCCCACGGCGCCCACTATGCCGCCTCGAAGGCCGCGATCGTCGGCCTGACGAAGTCCCTCGCCCTGGAGCTCGCGCCTCACAACATCACTGTGAACGCCGTCGCCCCGGGCGCCATCGAGACCGCCATCCTCGCCGGCGACACCCCGGAAATCCGTGCACGGCGCAACGCCTCGATTCCCCTCGGCCGCGTGGGCCAACCGGAGGAGGTCGCCGCCGCCATCGCGTTCCTGTGCTCCGACGCTGCCGCCTACATCACCGGCGAGACTATCCACGTGAACGGCGGCTTCCTGATGCACTGAGTCCCGCGGACGGACGACCCGCCCGAACCTATGGCTCGATGGACGGATCCCCAGCGCCCTTCATCTGGAAGAGCTCGATCCAAATGCCGTCCGGATCCTCCACGTAGGCCCACAGGACCTGCTTGCTCTCCAGGGGCCCGAGGGCCTTCGGGTACCCCTTGTCCTCAAGGTAGGCGAGCGCCTCGTCCAGGTCAGCGACCTGAAACGCCAGGTGGTCCAGCTCGTCCCCCTCGCGGTAGGGGCCGGCGACGGGACTGTCGTCCGCGTACCAGTTGATCTCCAGCACATGGTCCGAGTGACCGTCGCCGAGCACGGCGAAAATCCCCTTGTTCCGCGGGTTCTCGTGGCGGCTGAAGACCTTCATCCCCAGGATGTCGGTGTAGAACGCGATGGACCGCTCCAGGTCCCGGACACGGACCGAGGTGTACTCGAATCGGAAGTCCATGCCCCGCGGAACGGGGGCCGCGCCTTAAGCCCTCGTGTGGCGGACACCGGCACTGTTAAGGGCCCCCGGCCAGTTGTCGGCCACCACGGAGGGATTCTATGTTGGAGCAGGCCCACTTCCTCCTGACGTACGGGTGCCCGTTCGAGTGCGACCACTGCTTCGTCTACAGCTCCCCGGACGCCGTGGGGACCTTCCGCCTCGCCCAGATCCGGGCGATCTGCGACGAGCTCGCGAAGATGGAGACGGTGGACACGGTCTACTTCGAGGGCGGCGAGCCCTTCCTGTACTACGGGGCCATGCTCGAAGCCATCCGCCTCGCCCACGGCCACGGCTTCCGCACGGGCATCGTGACGAACGGCTACTGGGCGACCTCCGAGGAGGACGCCCGGGCGTGGCTCCGCCCCCTCGCGGAGGAGGGCCTGGGCCACATGTACGTCAGCGACGACCCCTACCACTACGAGGAGAACGGAGAGGAGCCCAAGCACGCCCTGAGGGCGGCGGAGGCCCTGGGGATCCCCTGCGAGGCCATCACCATCGAGGAGCCCCGGGGCGAGAGGGGGGAGAAGGGCGAGCCCATCGTGGGCGGCGACGTCCGTTTCCGCGGGCGGGCCGTGGAGAAGCTCCTCGACGACCTGCCCCGGCGGCCGTGGACGACCTTCACCGAATGCCCCGACGAGGAGCTGGCGAGCCCGACCCGGGTGCACCTGGACTCCTTCGGGAACGTGGAACTATGCCAGGGCCTGAGCATGGGGAACCTCTGGGAGACCCCGCTCTCCGAACTCGTGGCGGCCTACGACCCCGACGCCCACCCCATCGCGGGCCCCATCCACCGCAGTGGCCCCGCGGCCCTCGTGGAGGCCTTCGGCACCGAACCGGAGGACGGCTACGTGGACGCGTGCCACCTGTGCTACCTCACCCGCCTCGCGCTCCTCGACAAGTTCCCCGAGGTCCTCGCGCCCCGGCAGTGCTACGGGCTCCCGCAGGACTAGTCAGCCTCCAGGGAGCCGCCCGCGCCCACGAGTAACTTTAAAGCGGCCCCCCGCCTTCGCGGGCACCCGTGGAAGGCGGCCTCACCGTCCATACGGACTACCCCTATCACCGCCTCAAGGGCATCGTGGGAGAGGCCCGCGTCTCGCGGGAGAACTTCGACACCCTCACCTACGCCCACGACCTGGCGAACCTCCCCCGCGCGGCTCATCTGATCTACAAGCTACGCCCCAACTACGTCGTGATCCCCAAGTCCCAGCGCGAGGTCGTCAACATCGTCCGCCTCGCCCACGAGTCCGCCCTGCCCATCGTCCCTCGCGGCTCCGCGACCTACGGGTATGGCGGGGCGGTCCCCACGAAGGGGGGCATCGCCCTGGACACCCGCCTCCTGAACGCCATCGGAGGCATCGACGCCGCAGCCCGGACCCTGGAGGTGGAGCCGGGGGTCACGTGGTCCCAGGCCCAGGAGTACGCGGACCGCCATGGCCACTTCCTGCCGTGCCACCCCACGAGCGGGCCCGCGGCCACCGTGGGCGGGTGGATCGGCGTGGGCGGCGTGGGCGTGGGGGCCTACAAGTACGGCGGGGTCCGCGCCGCCATCCGGAGCCTCGAGGTGGTCCTCCCCGACGCTTCCCGCCTCGTCACGGCCCCCTCGAGGGCAGCGAGCGGCCTCGGGAACCACGTCGTGACCGACCTCTTCGTGGGCTCGGAGGGGACCCTGGGCGTCATCACGAAGGTCCGCCTCAACGTCTACCCGAAGCCGGAGGAGGTTCGCCCCCTCGCGTACTCGTTCCCCACGATGGACGCCGCCAGCGGGTTCCTCTCGACCCTCGCCGGATCCCACATCGTCCCCTATCACGTCTGGCTCGTAGACGCTTCCCACTTCCGGTTCCTGAGGGCCACGGGGCGGCACCCGCCCGTGGACGGTCCGGCGGTGGGCGTCGTCCTAGCGGGGCGCAAGGCCCTCCTGGACGCGGAGGCGGGGGCGTTGGGGGAAGCCGCCACGGGCCAGGAGGGGACCGCCGCCGACACGGAAGCGGCCCGCTGGCTCTGGGACGAGCGCCTCTTCGAGTACCGGGCCCGGAAGATCTCCGGCGGCATCGTCCGGATGGAGGCCCTCTTCCCCCTGGACCGCCTCCCGCAGGCCATCGCCGAGACCCGGGGACTCGCGCGGAAGATGAAGATCCAGATGGCCCTCCACGGGATCCTCGTCAGCCCCTCCACCGTCTCCCTCATCCCCTACTTCCTCACGGACGAGCGCTCCCCAAAGTCCGCCTTCGCCCTGGGCTTCGCGGAGGCGTTCCGCCGCCTCTCCCTGCGCATGGACGGCCACCCCGTCGGGGTGGGCTTCTACCTCTCCAAGGATTACGACGCCATCGCTGGGCCCCTCGCGGACGTCGCCCGGGCGATCCGCCTGAAGCTGGACCCGCGGCGGCTCATGAACCCGGACAAGATCACCGGCGTGAACTTCCAGACCCCCATCCTCCACATCGGCGAGGTCCCCATGCCGAAGTGGGTCATGACCCTCCAGCTCCGGGCCCTGGGCCTGCTGAAGCGCCTCGCCCCGCGGGACAAGTACCTCCGGAGGGGGACCTGATGCGCTCCGCGGCGGAGATCGCGGCGGCCGCCATGGAGCACCCCGCCCTCGCGGAGGCCACCCGGGAGGAGGTCGTCCAGGCCCTCTTCCTCCGCGACCGGGAGCGGCTCCCGGACCCCGTCCTGGCGGCCCTCCAACGCGGCCCCCAGGTGGTCCTCCAGGCGGAGAAGCTCCTGGAGGTCGCGAAGGTCCTCAAGGTGGCGAACCGCGCGGAGAGCACGACCTCCCTCGGCCTGCCGGTGGGGGAGTACCACGCCCTCCGCACCGCGGTGGACGTGGACCAGGACATGCGCGTGCCCGTCTCCGTGAGGCCCCGGGTGGACATCGGCACGGAGGCCGTGATCCCCCAGCAGGGCGGCATCCAGGTGGACGTCACGGCCCTGGACAAGGTCCGCATCAACCCCCGCGAGCGGACGGTGACCGCGTACTGTGGGGCGTCGTGTAAAACCCTGCTGGACGGGGTGCGGAAGGCGGGCTACGTCCTCCCCTTGTTCCCCTCAATCCCGCTAGACTTCTCCGTCCACGACGTCCTGGCGGGTCCCGGCACCCTCCGGAGCCCCCGCCTCTCCCCCGCGGACGCCATCCGGACGATGGACGTCGCCCTCCCCACCGGCGACCGGGTGGACACGGGCCGGAAGCGGGTCTCCCCCGTCCCCGTGGGCTACGCGTTCCATGGGTTCCTGGCGGCCGCGGGCCGCAACACGGGCATCCCCCTCGCTGTCGACTTCGACCTTCTGCCGAAGACGAAGGCCTACGGGACCTTCCGGGTCTGGGCGGAGGACGGCGACGTCGGGGCGACCCTCCAGGCCGTCCTGGACACCGACGTCCCCGCGCTGCGGGTGGACGCCTACGACGGCCGGACCGCCTCCGTCCTCCGTGGACCGGAGGCGCCCCCCGCGGTGGAGGTGACCCTGGCGGGGTCTCCCGCGGTGGTGAAGGCCTCGAAGGAGATCCTCGTGGAGCGGTTCCAGAAGCCGCCCGGCAAGATGGACACCGTGGCGGGGCTCTTCGAGGTGCGGCGGGAGCACTTCCTCAAGACCGCCGACCGCCTCCTCCGGAACCTGATCGTCGGGCAGGCGGCGGTCCCCGCGGCGGACCTCAAGGCATACCTGGACACGCTCGGGGAACGGACGCGCCCTGGCCTGCCCTGGGGGTACTTCGCGGCCCTGGCGGCGAACGGCACCGTCCTCGTGGCCCCCCACTTCGAGGAGTCGCGGGACCGGAACCGCATCCTCACGATGACCCAGGCCCTCGTCGGTGCCGCGGAGGACGTGGGGGCGTCGGTCCTCGGGTCCCAGCTCGCGCCCCTCCTCGCGGCGGACAAGCGGGCGGGCGCCCGCCACCGGTTCCTCGCCCGGGTCCGTTCGAGCCTGGACCTGGCTGGCGTGCTGGAACCGGACGACGTCGTGAAGGGCTTCTAGCCCGGGCCCGTTGCCGCGGGCATAAATAGGCGCCGCCCCTTGCGACGGGGAATGCGGAAGCGCCCCCTGGGGAACACCGGGCTCCGCGTCACCGAGGTCGGCTTCGGCGCCTGGGCCATCGGCGGCAACGACCACGGGAACTCCTATGGTCCGACGGACGACGCGACGTCCTCCGCCGCCGTCGCCCGCGCGGTGGAGCTGGGGTGCAACTTCTTCGACACCGCCGACGTGTACGGGTGGGGCCACAGCGAGGAAATCCTCGGCGAGGCCCTCCGGGAGGCCCGCGAGGCGGTGCACCTCGCCACGAAGGTCGGCGACGACTTCTACCACGGCGGCGTCCGGATGAACTTCAAGCCGGACTACGTCCGATTCGCCCTGGAACGGTCGCTGGAGCGGCTGCAGACGGACTACGTCGACCTCTACCAGCTCCACAACCCGCCCCTCGGCATGACGGGGGACGCGGTGACCTATCGGGTCTTCGAGGAGCTGAAGGCGGAGGGCAAGATCCTCCACTACGGCGTCTCCATCCACGAACCCATGGAGGGCCTGCTGGCGATGGACTCGGGGCGCCCGGAGGTCCTGCAGCTCCCCTTCTCCCTCTTCCGCCAGGCGTGGGACATGGTCCTGGACCGCGCCGCAGAGGAGGACGTGGGCATCATCGCCCGCGAACCCCTGGGAAACGGCTTCCTCACGGGCAAGTATCGGGGCGACGAGACCTTCCCCCCGGGCGACATCCGCGCCTCCTGGCCGCCCGAGATGGTCCGGGCGCGCGCCCTGGCGGCCCGGTCCTTCCACTTCCTCACCGAGGGCAAGGGCACCACGCCCGCCCAGGCGGCCCTGCGCTACGTCCTGAGCCACGAGGCGGTGAGCACGACGATTCCCGGCATCAAGACCCCCGCCATGGCGGAGGAGAACCTGGCCGCCGCGGGGACGCGGCTCACCGACGACCAGCTCCGGGAGTGCGAGGCCCTCTACGTGAGCAACTTCGGGTTGTGAAGGCATGGGGTTCCTGGAGACGATGCGGCGGGCCGGGGTCGTCGTCGACCCCGACGTGTTCCGCGCCCTCGGGAAGGTGGCCCGCGCGCCCCATTACCCCGCGGCGTGTGCTCCCCTCCTCAGCGCGGACATCCCCGTGCCCCGGGACCTCGACCGCCCGGCGGAGTCCCTCTGCCCGTCCCCCACGATCCTCGGCCTATTCCTCCAACTCCTCGACCTGGAGCCGAGACTGGACGTGGCCCTCGTCGGCGGCGACTCCTACGCCCTGGCGCTCCTCGACCGTCTCGTGTCCCCCGGGGACGTGGCGGCCTTCACGGGGCGGGACGAGGAGGTCGCCGGACGCTGGGACCGAATCGTGACCCTCCACCGGGACGGGCTGGGGCCCGACGGCGCGCGGGACGGCCTCCGGGACGGGGGCTTCAGCCTCCAGTGGTGTCGCGGGAAGGACGGGCCGGAACTCGCCAAGGTCCTCCGCGGCGGGGACGACTTCGTGGAGATGCGGGTGACGGACCTGGCCCCCTCGCTGGGAGGACCCCAGGCGGGCCCCTCGCCGGACACGAGCCTCTACCGCCTCATCACGCTCAACGAGCTCATGGAGAACGCCTGGCGGGACGTCCAGGACGGGCCCCACGACGCCCAGCTCGCGGACGTCGTTGAGGACACGTTCGAGGACCCGGAGGAGGCCGCTGACCGACTCGGCGAGGAGACCTACCGGGCTTGGGGCCTCGCCCGCAAGGCCTTCCACTGCGCCTACATCCGCCAGGTCGTGGGGGACCTCCCCGAGGCCATCGACGCCTACCGGGCCTCCATCGCCGCGTTCCCGACGGCGGAGGCCCACACGTTCCTCGGCTGGACCCACAGCTTCTCCGGCAACTACGACGGCGCCATCGCGGCGTGCCACGAGGCCATCGCCATCGACCCGTCGTTCGGGAACCCCTACAACGACATCGGCGCCTACCTCCTGGAGCTGGGGCGGGTCGACGAGGCGATCCCCTGGTTCCAGCAGGCGAAGGAGGCGGGGCGGTACTGCTGCTACTTCTACGCCTACAGCAACCTGGGCCGGGCCTACCTGATGAAGGGCATGCCGGAGCGGGCGCGGCGGGAGTTCGAGGAGGCCCTGCGGCTGAACCCGTCGTACGAGCTGGCGGCGGAGATGTTGAAGCGCCTGGACGCGGACCCCAGATACTTCGGGTGAGGCACCCGCCAAGGTTCAAATGGAGCGCCCACGTTCGTGGCCCCTGGAGGCGACAGGATGGGGACGACGTTTGCGGACCTCGACGCGCGAGTCCGGAATCTGCTCAAGCGCACCCATGACTACCTGTGGATGGGGGAAGAGGCGGACCCGGCGGCCCTGCGCCAGGAGTTCTCCGCCGTGGCGGCGGCCTGGGAGGACCGGCTGGGCGCATCCGTGGGCGTGGCCAACGTCACCCGGGTCCTCTCCCAGCAGTTCGGGCGGAACCGCGAGACGGAGGCGCTTTACACCTTCACCCAGCAGCTGTTCGGCCTGACGGCCGCGGCCCTCCTGCTCAAGAAGGGACACCCGACGAGGGCGGTGGCGCGCTGCTCCGAGGCGACGGACGGAACCTCCATCCACTTCGCGGCGGCCTTCGGCCACCACGACTACGTCGAGGCGCGGGACCGTGGCGACCTCTCCTACGAGGCATTCCTGGCGGAGGTGGCCGACCTGCTGGAGGAGAAGGGGGCGACCCGCGTGGGGCAGTACAAGCGCCTCGTCCTGCTCGTGTGGGAGACGCACCAGGAAGTCTCCGGTGAGGCGTGGCGGGGGTCCCGCGAACTTGCGGCGCGGACTGCGGTCTACGCCACCGCGACCGCCCTGGAGCGCGGTGCCTCCCTCCTCGAGGAACTGGGGATGACCACCGCGACCCCCAGCACGGAGTACACCGAGATTGTCGAGTCCATCCTCGACGCCGCCCTCTGAGGCCCCGCTTCGGGCGGACTACCTCGGGGGCTCCTCGACCGGCTTGCACAGGGCGCTGGCCCGTTCCAGGTACCGGTTGATGGCCACCACTGCCATGGACTGCCCCAGCTTCCCGATGGACGTGAGGCCTTCCAGGATGTTCCGGGCGGCCACGATGGAGAAGGCGTCCTCCATCTTGTAGAGTTCCTCCACGAGCTTCGTCTCCAGGGCCTCGATGGACGGGGCGAGGTTGATGGCGGAGTTCGCCGACCGGACGTCCCGGCTGAGCAGGGCGCCCACCGCCTTCTCGTTCTGCTTCAGGATGTCCTCGGAGAGCTCCTTCAGGTGCTTCATCAGCCGCGTGTCGATCTTCACGTCGTTCTCGAGGGCCATCTTCACCGTCACGGCGATCTCCTCGGCCCGGTCCGCGATGCTCTCCAGGTCCTTCGCCACGAGGCGGTTCCCCACGTTCTCCATGGGGGCCTCCATCCCCAGGTCCTTCAGGAGCGACGCGTCCTGCTGGGCGGACAGGATGAGACGCAGGATGAGCCAGTACATGCGGTCGGCGTCGTCCTCACGGCTGATGGCGTCCTCCGCCAGGTCCCTGTCCGAGGTGACCAGGGCCTCCATGGACTCCTTCACCATGGTGGCGCCGATGATGTAGAGTCGCTTCAGCAGCGGGTTCATGGGGTACTTCGCGGGCTCGATGGAGCATTGGAGGATGACGCGGTTGGGGGTCTCCTCGATGATGCCAAGTCCCATGAGCCGGTGAACGGCGTTCCGGATCTCCCGGAGGTGCTGCGCCGACACCCGCGCCTCGGACTCGATGATGAGCCGCTCGCGGCCGAGGATGTAGTTCCCCACCACGACGCGCTCCAGCAGTCCTTCCTCGGTGATGGCGTCGGCGTTGATGAGGTAGCGGGTGAGGCGTTTCTCCATGCGCTCGCGCGCCGCCTCGCCAGGGAGGAGCTTCAGGGCGTCCTCCTCGTCGATGATGTAGATCTGGTCGCCCTTCTTCAGCTCGTGCTGCCGCACCCAGTCCTTGGGCAGGGAGACGGTGAGCGTCGACGTCCCGACCTTCTGAATCTTTCGGGTCTCCACGTGACCACCCATCATTACGGTATGTACCTGAATAGGGACTAAAAAGGTTCAGGACATATTATACGCGTCGGATGCTGAGGACAGACGCTGCATGCCGCCTCTCTCCATGGAGGGGATCGTGAGCGGCGGGCCCGACACCCTTCCACCCGTGGAATACTTCATCCAGGACGAGGCCACGGTCGTCCACCCCACCGAGACCCTGCTGGACGCCAGTCGGCGCATGGTCTTCGACCAGACGCCCGCGGTCGTCGTGTGGCAGGAGGAGCCCGTGGGGGTCCTGTCGTTCCAAGACGTCCTCTTCGCCGCCACCGCGGGGCGGGACCTGGCGTCCACCAAAGTGTACGAGCTGATGGAGGACCTGTCGCGCTCCAAGGTCCAGAAGGGCACGGACCTGGAGAGCCTGCTCGAGAGGTACACCCGGGATTTGGAGATCGGCGTCCTCGTGGCGGACGGGGAGCGTTTCGTGGGCCTCGTGACGTTCATGAGCATCATCCGAGGGCTCAAGCGGCTCAAGGACCGCGTCGAAGGTGAGGGCATCCTGCCCTCTGCCCCCTGTTGAACGAGCCCCCTGGCCGCTTTACATTTGAATGCCCTGAGGCACATGAGGCGACCGTATATAGAAAGGGTGTCCGCACACATTCTCCACAGCTCGGGTATATACGTCACGAGATTCGTCGAATATCCGGTGAGGGAAATGGAAGAGACCCTTGCGGGCTTCGGCAGGGTGCGGGCATTCTTCACCCCTGTTCAGAGCGGATACGGAAAGACGGCGACCTACCTGACCCTGGGACTCCGCGTCCTCCTCGGATGGGTGTTCCTGTGGGCGGGGGCTGAGAAGCTGTACGCGTACCTGACCACGGGAAAGCTGGCGACGCCCGGGTACCTGCAGTTCGCCACCCGCGGGCCTTTGGCGGGCTTCTTCCAGGGCCTGGCGGGGAACATGGTCGTCGAGGTTCTCATCGTCGGCGGGCTCATCCTCATCGGCCTCGCCCTGATCCTTGGCGTCCTCGTGCGGGTCGCGGCGGTCTCGGGCATCGTCATGATGCTCCTCATGTACGTCTCCGCGTTCCCCCCGGAGCACAACCCCCTCGTGGACGACCACATCGTCTACGCCGCCCTCCTCGGCCTCCTCGCCGTCCTCGGCGCGGGCCGGTTCCTGGGCGTGGACCAGTGGATCGAGAAGCGGCGCTTCGTGGAGGCCCGCCCGAGGCTGAAGCTGCTTCTGGGGTAGACGGCCACGGAAACCCCCTTGGGGGCCCTGCGGGGCCCCCGCCTTTTTCTTCACCCGCGAGATGGGCACAATACGAACGGAAAGGCTATCGTCCCACAACAGATGTTTAGGGTGGCCGAAAGAGGCGGGACAATGAACCTGGCCCAGGTCCGGGAGGGGAAGCGCGTGCGGGTGCGGCGGATCGCCGACGAGGAGACCCGACGGAAGCTCCTCCAGGTCGGCATCGACGAGGGAGGGGACCTCCTCTGCAGCGCCAACATCCCGAAGGGCCCCGTCGTCATCCGCCACCGCCGGAAGGTCATGGCCCTCGACCGGCAACTCTCCGAGCGAATCGAGGTCACGGAGCTGTAGGTGGGACCCGTGCACGACCACGGGGCACACGAGGCGGTCCGCGGGGACCGGACCCTGGTCCTCGCGGGGAACCCGAACACGGGGAAGTCCCTCATCTTCAATGCCCTCACCCACCGGTACGTGGAGGTCTCGAACTTCCCCGGGACCACCATCACTGTCAGCCGCGCGCGGGTCGACGGGCACGTCCTGGTCGACGCCCCCGGGGTCTACGCCCTCGAAGGGGAGGGGGAGGAGGAGCGGGTCGCCCGCGAGGTCGTCGAGACCGCGGACGGCCTCATCAACGTCATCGATGCCACCCAGATCGATCGGGACCTCTACCTCACCCTGGAGCTCCTGGAGACCGGGAAGCCCATGGTCGTGGCCCTGAACATGTGGGACGAGGTGGTCAGCCACGACCTGCAGGTGGACGCGGAGCGCCTCTCGGACCTCCTCGGGGTACCCGTCGTCCAGACCGTCGCCACCCAGGGGCGCGGGCTGGAGGAGCTCGTGGCCCTCGCGAGCCGGCCGCGTGTCACGCCGGCGTACCCCACCACGGAGCACGTGGAGATGGAGTCCACCCTCAGCTTCGGCGCGGCAGCCCTCTCCCGCGTCCAGTCCCGGAGGAAGCGGGCGGATTGGATCTACGCCCAGGTCATGGGGGAGGCGCCCGCGCCCCTCGGGTGGCGGGAGAGGCTCTCCACGTGGCTCGTGAAGCCCCTCCCCGGCGCCCTCATCGCCATCGGGGTCCTCGGCATCGCGTTCTACATCATTGGAGTCCTCGTGGCCCAGGGGGTCGTGGAGCTCACCGAAGGGGTGCTGTTCCAGGGCTACTACGAGCCCGCGGTGCGGGGGGCCTTCGGGACCTTCCTCGACGGTTGGCCCCTGGAACTCGTGGCGGGGGAGTTCGGCCTCTTCACCATGACCGTCACCTACGTCTTCGGCCTCCTCCTCCCACTGGTGATCTCGTTCTACATCCTCATGAGCGTCCTGGAGGACAGCGGGTACCTCCCCCGCCTCGCCACCCTCCTCGACCGGTCGCTGCGTCACGTGGGCCTGAACGGGAAGGCCGTCATCCCCCTCGTCCTGGGGTTCGGCTGCGTCACCATGGCCACCATCACCACGCGGATGCTGGGGAGCCGCCGGGAGCGGACCATCGCCATCACCCTCCTGGCCCTGGCGATCCCCTGCAGCGCCCAGATGGGGGTGATCCTGGGCCTCCTCGCGGGGCTGGGCCTCCAATACTGGCTCGCGTACACCCTCATCCTGGGCGCCATCTTCCTCATCATCGGGACCCTCGTGGACCGCCTCGTACCCGGGTCCACGACAGACTTCTTCATGGAACTCCCGCCC
>CAYFXO010000009.1:0-33287 GCA_964347125.1 uncultured Methanomassiliicoccales archaeon
GGCGACCGCCCCGCGGTGGTCCCCGAGCTTGTGGAGCGCCTCCCCCTTCTCCCGCAAGACCGGGACGTCCCCGGGGTGATGGCGCAGGACGGTGTCCGCCGTGGCGGCGATTCCCGCCCAGTCCTCCAGGCGCTTCTGCACCGCGAGCTTCTCCCGCATCGCCCCCACGTGGTCCCCCTGCACCGCGAGGAGGGCGTTGAGGGCCACGATGGCCTCCTGGTGCCGGTCCAGCCGCGCGAGGGCCCGCCCCCGGTCCAGGAGGGCCGTGACGTTGGCGGGGTCCTGCTCCAGAATCGCCTCGCAGGCAATGGCCACCGCCTCCCATTGCTCCAGTGCCAGAAGGGACTTCTCCTTCCCTGTGAGGGCGTTCAGGTCCTTCGGGTCGACCTCCAGTGCCCCGTCGTAGGCGGCCACCGCGTCCTCGTGCTTCCCCAGGTCCTGGAGGGTGAGGCCCTTCATCACCCAGGGGTCCGCCATCCCGGGGTCGATGCGCGTCGCGCGGGTGAACGCCTTCACGGCGGCTCCCGGGTCCTCCAGGGCCCGCAGGAGCTTGCCCCGCTCGAGCCAGAGGGCGGCGTCCTTCTCATCGATCTCCAGGGCCTTGTCCACCGCGCCAAGGGCGTCCTTCGGCTGGTCCAGGGCCGAGTGGGCCTTCGCCAGGACCGCCCAGGAGGCGGCGTTCTTCGGGTCCGCCTCCACGGCCCGATTGAGGGGGGCCAGGGCGTCCTCCGCCCGGTCGGCGCGCAGGAATGCCTCGCCCTTGGCCCGCCAGAGGCCAGCGTCGTCCGGCGTCAACTCCAGGAGCTTGTCGTAATGCGTGAAATCGTCGGGGTCGAGGTCCAGGACCTTCCGGTAGGCCTCGGCGGCGCCGGAGGTGTCCCCCGACGCGAGAAGCGCGTCCCCCTTCGGCCCCCACAGGTCCTTCCGCCCCGGGGAGATCTGGAGGGCCCGGTCGTACTGCTCCACGGCCCGGTGGAACTTGCCGGCCTCGTGGTGAAGGAGCCCCTTGTGGCGCAGGGCGTCCACGTTGTGGGGGTTGAGATGGAGGGCCTTCTCCAGGGCTGCGTCCGCCGCCGCGTCGTTGCCCAGCTGCCCGTAGCCGTAGCCCAGGGAGTCGTAGACGGCGGAGAAGTCGGGGCGGTACTTCGCGATGAACTGCTGGTTCTCCTGGAGGTAGGAGGAGGTCTCGCCGAGATGGTGCAGGGCCGCGGCGCGGTCCCCCGCTTCGAGGGAGACCTGCGCCCGGCGGACGCGCTTGGAGGCCTTGTTCAGGATGCGTTTCTCTTTGTCGAGGAGGGAATCGAAAAGCCCCATGCGCCGCCCTCGGAGCGGCGTATCGGGACGGGGCGACTTATACACTTCGGTAGGCTGGCTTCAGACGGCGAGTGCAGGCGCCGGGATTCGAACCCGGGCTGTGGGCTTGGAAGGCCCAAATCCTAACCAGGCTAGATCACGCCTGCCCGGCCGGGCAACCTGCGTGCATCACTTAACCTTTCTGCGGGGGAAAAAGAGAACGATAGGCCCGAGGCGCCCCACCCCGGACCTATCAGCGTTATGGAGGCTCAATCGTCATCGTAGCGGGGGGAGCACCCGTACGCCTTGTACACGTCCTCCCACCCGTAGTGCTCGTCTTCCTGCATCCGCATCGCCTTCGAACGGACCTAGCCTCGTCCCCGCATATAAGCCTCCACAGGAGGGGGGAGGGTGAAAGTGAACGAGGCCCTAGTACACGGAGAAGTACTCCAGGAGCATCTTCGTGATGACGCCCCCGAGGATCGCGAACAGGAGGATGGAGAACTCCGGGAGGTCCGCGGCGAGGAGGCCCACCCCGCCCGCGGTGAGGAGGGAGCCGATGCCCACCACCAGCTTCAGCTCCAGTTCCTCGATGAACAGGACCAGGAAGCCCAGCACGACGAAGAAGGCGGTGAGCGCCAGGAGCAAGGCCGTGGGGATCCCGAGGATGGCCCAACCCATAGGAGCGACTATCCGGGCCCCGGTATTTAATCGCTATCCGCCCGTTCTCGGTGACGGATTCTGACCGCCTCCCCTCGGGTGGCCTCCACCATCTCCCCCGGGGTCATCCGGGCGACGCCCACGGCCCGCACGTCCCCATCGTGGGCCACGACCACGTCGTCCCCGATCCGAATGGAGGGGTCCGCCGCCTCCACCCCCACCGCGAAGAGGTTCCCCTTCAACTCGAAGTCCTCGATGCCCACCACGTAGGCCTCCTGTTCCGCCAGTACGCGACCTCCCGCCAGGGTGAGAGAGAGCATCCCCCGGTCCCCCACGAGCATCGCCACCTGCGCGTCGCCGTGGAACACCCGGAGGTTCGGGTAGCGGCCGCGGACCGCTGCACCCTCCAGCAACGCCTCACCGGGCGCCCCGAACTGGACGCGGGCCAGACCTCGGAGGCTCTCCCGCCATCGCTCGGGGGCGGGGACCGGCTCCAGCCCCCTGCAGGCCTCCCGCAGCGCCTCCCGAAGGCAGTGGAGGGACTCGGGGGCGGCGGGCCGCTCCTCCGCAGTGACGCGGGCCTCCGGCACGGCCTCCTCCAGCCACTCCTCCCCCATGTGGAGGACGACCTCGCGGTACGCGTCCCGCTTCAGCAACCGCCTGATGCCCCGCACCACCCGCTCCCGCTCTTCCATCGACCAGTCCCCCGTGATGGGGATGTCATAGGCCTGGGCGGGCGGGAAGACCTCCAACTCCCTCGGGACGACGCCGAGGGGAGAGGTGACCATGACCTCGTGGACCACGCCGGGGTTCCCGCACCCCTTGATGGCCCGGCGGAAGAGGGCGTGGGTTCTGGACAGGGAATAGGGCTTCCGGGCGGAGCAGGGCAGCAACAGGAGCACTTGGGCCCCTCCCGGCGGGCGGTATCGGCTCTCCATGCGCTGGAGGAACCGGAGGACCTCCGGGCGTTCCAGGGACGCTTCCGTGTACGCCCGGACCGGGCGGGAGCTCAGGGGGGCGTGGGCCTCTCCGTGCTCGGAGAACCGACGGTCCAGATGACGGAGGACCGCCACCATCCAGGGTTCCGCGGCGACCCGCAGTTCGACGAGGTCCCGAAGGGCGCCCCGGGCCACGGCGCGTCGGACCCGCTGGAGCTCCCGATGCATCTCTGAGAGGTTGTGCTGGAGGAGCCAACCGTCGCCCCCCGCCTCGCACGCGGAGCACGGGCAGGTCCCCGGGGGCTCTTGGACGTCCCCCTCCACCGCGCCCGCGGCGTAGAATCGCCCTAGGCGGGAGTCCAAGACGATCCGCAGGGCGTCGACCAGGTCGGCCCCTCCGTAGGTGAGGAGGGACAGGTTGAGGGGGGTCGCAATCCCCGGGACGTAGAGGACGCCCTGATAGCCGGTGGCCTTCCTCAAGGAGACCAGGCGCTCCGCGAAGCCGTAGGGACGACGCAAGCACTGCACCGCGTTGCCCATGACGACCAAGGGCTTCCCCAGAGGCTCGGCGGAGGCGCCGTGGACGACCGCGACGTCCCCCTCGGGAGGGAAGGCCGCTGAGGCGAGCTCGCCCAGGCGGTCGAGGCTATGGGGCAACCCGAGGGCTGGAGGGATGCCGCCCTGGCCCTCACCGGCTGGGAAGAACACGCTTCCTCCATAGGGGAGTGTCGGGAGCGAGGTGGGAGCGGGTGCTCGACCCAGGAGGGCCTCCGCCGCGTCCGGGGGGCCAATCCGCGGGTCCGCGAGGTACAGGACGTTCGGAAGCTGGACGGTGTGTCCCTGGAAGGTCCAGTCTCCCCCCCTAGCGAGGCCGTCCCTCGCCTGGATCTCGTACATGGCGGCCCTCCTCATGGGAGGTCCCTCCTTATAGGTTCGTCCGGGGAGCGGTCACGAAAACGCAAATGTGCTGCGAGGCGCATTATAAGTGGGTTCTGATGGGCCGGGCCATCAAGCCCGGGGTCCTCGCAGACCTGGGAGGAGGTGATGCGTACGCGACTGCGAACCCTGACCGTCGGAGCGATCGTGCTCCTCTCGGCCTTCGCCTTCGCGGGCCTGGCTCGCGCGGGGGATGCGGACGGCGACGGCCTGGATGACGCCTGGGAGATGGCGTACTTCAGCACCCTCGCTTGGGGCGCTGAGGACGACAATGACCGGGACGGCTACTCGAACCTGGAGGAGTACAACGGCGGCTCCGACCCGACGGACCCGATGGACTGGCCCTGGCCTCCGCCTGGAAAGTGGTGAGTTCGACACGGCTGGACGGGACCTAGGGCTCTACGACGCCATTGATCCCCATGTGGACCTGGCCTTCCATCGCCATCTTGGCCTGACGAAGGACGGTGGCGCGAAGGCGGGGATCGTCGATCCGCCCTGCCCAGTCCAGCGCCGAGTCGAAGGCCTTGCTCGCCTCGGCCGCGCGGCCGATGTGCTGGAGAACCTCACCCTTGTAGACGTTGGCACGGACCAGTTCGGCCCACTCTCCGAGTTCCTCGAGATCCCGGACGGACTTCTCGATGTGCTGGAGTGCAAGCTCGTGCTCCTCCGGCTGCTGGTAGAGACCGGCGTAGTGCAGGTGCAACATGGCCACTCCCATCCGGTCCTTCAGCTGTGACCGGATCTCAAGGGCCTCGTCGAGCAGGCCCTCCACATCGGTGAGCCGGCTCTGTCGAATGAAGAGCCCCGCCAGACTCTGCATGATGGCGGCTTGCCCCTCAATCGCACCACACTTGCGGCACAGTTCCAGGCTCCTCTTGAAGTGATCTATTGCCTCCTCGGTCCGCCCGAGGGCCGCGAGGTCCACCCCGAGGTTGTGGTAGGCGCGGGCCAACTCGAAGACCCGGTCTTCCTCGCGGAACAGCTCCAGCGCCTGCTGGTCCAACTCCAAGGCCACGGTGGGGTCCGCACCCCGCCGACCCTCCAGCTGGGCTTGGAGCATCAGAATCTTCCCCAAGATCACCTTGTCGCGGGACCGCTCCGCCCACTTCTGGGCCAGGTCGAGGTGCCGCTTCGCCTTGGAGAACGGGCCCTTCCTCGTGTGGAGCTTCCCCAGGACGCCGTAGGTCTGCGCCAAACCCGTGAGGTCCTTCACGCGGCGGGAGACCTGGAGGCTCGCCATGAGGAGGTCCGTGGCCTGCTCGTGCTCGCTCATCCTGAGGCGGATCCTGCCCATGCACCGCAGCGCTTCCGCCGCCTTGTACTCGTTCCCGACCTCTTCCGCCACCGCCAACGCGGCCTCGAAGCCGCCCAGGGAGCCCTCGGAGTCCCCCGCGTGATAGGCGGTGGCGCTCCGGATCAAGAGGAGCTCCCCGAGGTCCTCGCCTTCCGGCCCCGTCTCCAGGACCCGATCGAGCAGCGTCAGGAACTCAGTGGAGATGGTCTTGTCCAGCACCTCCCGGCCGCGGGAGACGGCCAGCTGGACGGCCTCGGCGTCCCGACCGGCCTCCAGGAAGTGATGAATGGCCTCGAGATTGTCCGCGGCGGTGCCGAGAAGCCGGTTGTACTCAGCCGCTGCCTCATGATGCCGCACGCGGTCGGCCTCGGAGAGGGTCTCCGCCAAGAACTCCTTGAGGAGGTCGTGCACCTCGTACTGGCGGTTCTTTGTCTCCCGTAGGAGGCCGCGCTGGGTGAGGGACTGGATGTCCGTGTAGCTCGCCCCTTCCGGGAGGAGCAGGCCCTGGCTGAAGACGGGGGTCCGGTAGAGGGAGGCCAGCCCCAGAATCCGAGCCTCGGACGGCTCGAGCCGGGCGTGGACCTCCTCTTGGATGAACCGTCGGAAGTCCCCGGCCGCGACGTCGGCGCCCTCCTCGAACAACTCGAGGAAGAAGGGGTGGCCCCCGGTCGCCTTCACGATGTCGGGCACCATGCCTGCCGGGATTCCTCGCGATTCCAGGAGAGCGGCGCCGGCCTTCGGGTCCAACCCCGTGAGCTCCAGTTCCTGGACCCGCTGGCGGACCTTCACGTCCCGCCGGTCGTACAGCTTGGGAATGTCGCGGCCGAGGAGGAGCACCTTCGGCCCCTGGGCCCGGGGAAGCATCCGCAGCAGCCCCTCGAGGAGTTGGCGGACGCGATCGTTGGCCTTGTGGACATCGTCGAACACGAGGAGCGCCTTGCGGCCCTTCAGCTCCCGCTCCAGCAGGAGGAGCCCGTGCGTGAGGTCGACCCGCGGGCGGGAGCGGACGTGCGCGCTGAGGGCGTGCTCGCCCATGGCGGAGTCGAACTCCCCCAGGTCCCGGAACACGTTGGAGGCCCCCGTCCACGTCTCCACCGTAGCCCAGAACGTGTTCGTGGACTCTCGGACGAGGTCGACGAACTTCGCCCCCAGAGAGGTCTTCCCAATCCCGGGAATTCCGCGAATCGCGACGGTGTCCGCCGTCTCCGAGACGAACCAGGCGTCTAGGGCATCCAGCTCCTCCTGCCGCCCGTAGAACGCCCGGACCTTGGGCATGCGGTCCGTCCCCTCAACGAACTGCTCCCGGTCGGCCAACCAGGCCTCGAAGTCGACGGGGTCGAAGATCCGGCGCACGGTGTGGAGGGCGAGGTCCAGCAGGCGGGCCCGCCCCGCGTACCGCTCCTCGAGCTCCGCCATGGGGAGCTTGCCTTCTTCCCCGGCGATGGACAGGACGGTGCCGCGGACCTCCTCCGCGATTCGGACGGCCTCCCCGGCGCCCTCCTCCGTGAGGTGGTACGTCTTCACCCGGGTGGGGACGTCGGTGACCCGGCCCACGTCCTGGTACACCAGCCCGTCCTCAATGAGTTCCCGGAGGATCCTCGAGACGTGGCCGCGGTGACCCTCGACCCCCTCCGCGACCCCCTCCTGGCTCACGGCGAAGGGGAGGTCCCCCGGCCACTGGGCCCGGTAGTGCTCCAACAGATGAAGCAGGATGGCGTCCCGCACCGAGGCGAGCCGTTTCTTGATGTAGTAGCTCTTTCTCTTCCTCCCCTGGCTCACGCGTCGAGGCATGGACCGGAAAACGGCGGGGCCCTTAAAAATCCTCCCAAAAACGCACATTTGCGAACTAGGCCGATATAACCCCGTTTGTGTATGGTCAGGAAGAAGAGGAACGACCCATGCCGCCGCGCCTCGCCCTCGAGACTGGGCTCCATCTCATCAGCGAGCGGAAGCCCAAGCTCAGCTACGCCCTCCTGGCGAAGCGGCAGGAGGAGGGCTCCGTGGCCCTAGTCATCACCCGGGAGCACCCCGAGAAGGTGGCGAAGGACCGGGGTCTGGGCCCCGCGGACTGCTATTGGCTCTCCTCGAAGCGGACCCCCGTCTCCCTCAACCCCCGCGGCCTTCGCAAGATCCAGCGGCTCATCGACGACTTCCTCAAGAAGCGGCCGGAGGGCACCGTCCTCCTCGCGGGGGTGGAGCACCTCTTCGACCAGAACGGGTACGCGAAGACCCTCGGGTTCCTCGACCGACTGGAAGCCATCCTGGCGACCCGCGGGGGGGTGGCCATCCTCCCCGTGGACTTCCGGGTGTTCGGCGTCGCCAAGGCGATGGAGATGAGGGACCGCTTCGCAGTCGTGGACGCGGCCGGGCGGAACCGGCGGCCCTAGTCGACGGTGGCCAGGTTCCGCTCCAGAAGGGCGAGCTCCCGCGCCTCGAAGGCCCGCTGATCCAACGAGATGAGGAACAGCGCCTTCCGCTGCATCACGATCTCGTGGATGTACTCGACGAACTTGAGGATCCGCGGGAAGTCGTTGTTGATCATCAGGTACTCGAGGCCGTCCAACAGGATGACGGACTTGGGATGCTCGTCCAGGTGGGCGCTGACGATGTTCGTGAGGTTCCCCAGGTTGTGGGGGTCCACGTAGTCCTGCCCGAGGGTCGTGCTCAGCCAGATCACCCGGGCGTCCCACTCCTCCACCTCCTCCTTCACGTGGTCCGGGTGCTGGCGGGTGATGAACAGCCCGCCGTAGCCCGACTGCAGGAGCCGCAGGAAGTGCTGGAACCCCTTGACGGGTTTCCGTTCCTTGATGAGGTACGCCCGGCCCTCCTCGAAGTCCCGCCGGCGCCCCAGGAGGAGGGACTCGAACAACTCGTCCTCGCTCCCGTACGTCAGCAGCAGGAGAACAGGGAGTGCTCTCATCCTGAGAAAACGACCAATCAGCGCGACTTATACGTTGGTGTTTCAGTATCAGTAGGGATAGCAGGGGGGTCGGGGGAAACGCGCGGCGGGCAGGGGGTCCTGGGCGGCGGCCCCGCCCACGCAGGATGACGAAGGCTTATATAGAAACTCAAACCTACCGCGCTCCGAGGGAGCCCAATGATGGGTGGAACACCGATTCTGGTCCTTAAGGAAGGCACGGAGAGAACGCGCGGTCGCGGCGCCCAGTTCAACAACATCGCCGCCGCGAAGGCCGTCGCCGAAGCGGTCCGGTCCACGCTGGGACCGAAGGGCATGGACAAGATGCTCGTGGACAGCATGGGCGACGTGGTCATCACGAACGACGGGGTCACGATCCTGAAGGAGCTGGACATCCAGCACCCCGCCGCGAAGATGGTCGTCGAGGTCGCCAAGACCCAGGACGAGGAGTGCGGCGACGGGACGACGACGGCGGTCGTCCTCGCGGGGGAGCTCCTCAAGAAGAGCGAGGCCCTCGTGGAGCAGGACGTCCATTGCACCGTGGTCGTGAACGGCTACAAGATGGCCGCCACGAAGTCCATGGAGTTCCTGAAGGCCATCGGCAAGGAGGTCCGCGTGAACGACGAGAAGACCCTGCGCCACATCGCGGGGACCGCCATGACGGGGCGGAGCATCGGGAAGACCAAGGACCACCTGTCCGACCTCGCCGTCCGGGCCGTGCGGGCCGTGGCGGAGAAGAAGGACGGGCGCTACGAGGTGGACGTGGACCATATCAAGGTCGAGAAGAAGCACGGCGGATCGACCCTGGACACGGAACTCGTGGAGGGCCTCATCATCGACAAGGAGCGGGTGCACCCGCGGATGCCCCGGGCCGTCAAGAAGGCGAAGGTCGCCCTCATCGACTCCGCCCTGGAAATCAAGAAGACTGAGGTGGACGCGAAGATCCAGATCAAGGACCCGACCCAGCTCCAAGCGTTCCTCGACGAGGAGGGCCGGACCCTGAAAGGCTATGTGGACGCAATTCAGGAGGCCGGGGCGAACGTCGTCTTCTGCCAGAAGGGCATTGACGACCTCGTTCAGCACCACCTAGCAAAGGAAGGCATCTACGCCCTCCGGCGTGTGAAGAAGAGCGACATGGAGAAGCTCTCCCGGGCGACCGGGGCGAAATTGGTCACCAACCTGCTGGACCTCAGCCCGAAGGATCTGGGAAGGGCAGACCTCGTGGAGGAGCGGAGAGTCAGCGACGACGAGATGACCTTCGTCACGGGCTGCAAGAACCCCCGGGCCGTGAGCGTCCTCATCCGGGGCGGAACGGAGCACGTGGTGGACGAGATGGAGCGCGCCCTCCACGACGCCCTGCGCGTCGTCGGCGTGGCCGTCGAGGACGGTGTGGCCGTGCCCGGCGGCGGGGCGACGGAGATCGAGCTCGCCCTCCGGCTTCGGGACTACGCCACCACCGTCGGCGGGCGGGAGCAGATGGCCATCGAGGCCTTCGCCTCTGCCCTCGAGATCATCCCATGGACCCTGGGCGAGAACGCGGGCCTGGACAGCATCGACCTCCTCATCGAGCTGAAGAAGAGGCACGAGGGGAAGCGCGCGAACAAGAACGTGGGCGTGGACATCGCCAGCGGGAAGACGAAGGACATGCTCCGCAGCAACGTCATCGAACCCCTCCGCGTGAAGACCCAGGCCATCCAGTCCGCGACGGAGGTCGCGGGCATGATCCTCCGGATCGACGACGTCATCGCGTCGAAGGGCATGAAGGAGCCCGAGATGCCCGAGGGCGGACACGAACACGGGATGCCCCCTGGGATGGGCGGGATGGGCGGCATGCCCCCGGGCATGATGTAGCCTCGCGCCGCGAGACCCCCCTGCGGAAGGCTAGTCGCCTCAAAGGCAGCTGAAGCCAGAGCCTCTCGCGCGCCCGCCCGCCACGGCGGACTCCTTCCAAAGAAGTGGGGGCGCCTCACTTGAGCCGGATGGTCTCCAGGTTCATGGGGGCGCGGGTCTCCATCCCGTACTTCTTGTACAGGGAGGAGGCCAGGTCCATGCACTTGTGGTCCTCGCCGTGCATCACGATGATGCGCTCCGGCCGCGGCTCAGACGAGCCGACGTAGTTCATCAGTTGCATCCGGTCGCTGTGCCCGCTGAAGCCGTCCACCACCTCGACGTCCAGGCGGATCTTCAGCTCGATGGGCTTCCCGCGGTCGCTGATGGTGATGGACTTCGCCCCGTTGAGGATGCGACGGCCCAGCGTCCCCTCGGCCTGGAAGCCCACGAAGATCAGCGTGTGCTTCGGGTTGTCTCCCCAGGCCTTCAGGTACTCCATGACGGGCCCGCCGCTCATCATCCCGCTCGTCGCCAGGACGATGCACGGGTCGGGGTCGTGGGTGATGGTCTCCCGCATCTGGGGGGAGTCCACCCGCTCGAAGGCGTCGAAGAGGAAGGGGTTGTGCCCGGTCTGGAAGATCTGCGTCCGGAGCTGGCTGTTCAGGTACTCCGGGTACGCGGTGTGGATGGCCGTGGCCTCGTAGATCATCCCATCCAGGTAGACGGGGATCTGGGGGATCTGCTTCGTCCGCATCAGCTCCTCGACGACGAGCATGACCTCCTGGGAACGGCCCACCGCGAAGACGGGGACGAGGATCTTCCCTTTGCGGTTCACGACCCGTGAGAGGATCTTCTTCAGCCGCCCCCCCGCCTCGTGGCGGCTCGGCTGGGTGTCCCGATAGCCGCCGTAGGTGGCCTCCATGACCAGGGTCTCCATCCGCGGGAAGCGGTTCACCGCGGCGTTGAAGAGCCAAGTCTTCTCGAACTTGATGTCCCCGGTGATGGCGATGTTGTACATCCCGTTCCCCACGTGGAAGTGGGTGACGGCGCTGCCGAGGATGTGCCCGGCGTTCTGGAGGGTGAGGCGCACGTCGGGGGAGATGTCGGTGGTCTCCCCGTACTTCAGCGGGATGGTGTGCTTCACCATCTCCCGGATGTGCTGGCTCTCGTAGGGGGGCTTCTTCGCCTCCCCCAGGGCGACCTTGATGAAGTCCAGGGTGAGGAGGGACATGAGGTCTCGGGTGGGCGCGGTGCAGTACACAGGGCCTCGGTAGCCGTACTTGAAGAGGGCGGGGACGAGACCGCAGTGGTCCAGGTGGGCGTGGGTGATGACGACCCCGTCCAACTGGTCCAAGGGCATGACCTCGGGGGCGTTCAGGTAGGGCGTGCCGTTGTCCTGGGAGCCCACGTCCACCCCGCAGTCGATCATGACCTTGCTGTCCTTCGTCGTGAGGAGGTGGCAGCTTCGGCCCACCTGGCGGTAGCCGCCCAGGCTCGTGAGGCGCACCCAGTTGTCCCCGGGGGCCGTGTCCCGCGCCAGGCGGCGGCCGATCCGGTGGAGGAACTCGTCCCGGTCCCCCTTCACCTGCCGGAGGTAGTTCCGGATGTCCTCCACGGTCTTCGAGGGGATGGGCGGGGCCCGGACGACGCTGGGCGCCCAGCCGATGGCCTTCTTGATCTCGTTGAGGAGGGCCCCGTGCTTCCCGATGACCAGGCCCGGGGAGAGGGTCTCGATGGTCACGACGCCAGTCTCGGAGTCGAAGTAGATGGCGGTGACCTCCGCCTGCTCGGGGATGATGCGCCGGATGGTCTCCTCCGCCTCCTCCTCCCCCGCGAGGAGGGAGGGGTCGGGGCGGATGGCCACCCGACGGCGCAGGCCCTGGGCCAGCTGCCGGACGAGATCGGAGTTGTCCGCGAACTCGTCCATGTTCTTCGTGTAGATGACCACGAGTGGTCCTTCGAAGTCGATCTTCGTAATCTCGACGCCGGAGGGAATCACCTTGGCGACGACTTCCTCCGCGTCTCGAATGACATTCTCGACGCTCATTCCGTCCACGCTTCGTTGCTGTGGAAAGTAACAGGGGGGATCAGGTGAGCTTCATGCTCTCGATCCGCTTCTCGACGTCCGCGTCCCCCAACTGGACAAACCCATCCTTCGCGGTGATGGTGGCGATGTCGATGCCGTTGCCGGAGGCCGCGTCCCGCTTCATGGCCGCATGGATGCCCCGGACCGCCAGGTCGACGCCCTCCTGGACGGACATGCCCTCCTGGTAGTGGTCCTCCAGGACCCCGTAGACGTACGGGGAGCCGGAGCCGGTGGCCACGTAGTCGTCCGGGATGCTCCCGCCCGCGGCGTCGAGGGAGTACACGTGGCTCCCGTCGCCATCCACGCCGCCGATGATGAGCTGCACCCAGTATGGGAAGTACCGCCGGCCGGAGAGGATGTTCGCGGTCAGGGTGGCGCAGGCCTTCACGGGCATCGCCCGCTCCCGCTTGAACTTGTAGAGCTCCACCTCCGCGGTGATGTACCGGGCGAGGACCTGGATGTCCCCCACGAGGCCCGCGGTGGTGAGGCCCAAGTTGTCGTCCAGGCGGTAGAGCTTCTTCGTCGCCTTGTGGGCGATCAGCGTGCCCGCCGTGGCCCGCCGCTCGGTCCCCAGGACCACGCCGTCCTTGCAGACCATGGCGACGGTCGTCGTACCTGTCTTCACTTCGCGCTCAACATCAGTCATATCATCCACTCGCGAAAAGATGGAGAATTGACAGGGCCACTAAAGATGGACCCGTATATAAGCGTTACGAGGTCGTTCCCCTGTGGGGGAGACCAGGGACCTCCTGGAGAACGGCGTGTTATCAGCCCCGTAAATCGGGGAGACAATTAAATAAGCCCAGATTGGTGGGGCACCCGGGATGAGGATGCAACCAACTGCAGTGGGTGGTCGCGCCACCCTCCTCTCGAGTGGGCTTGTGGCTTGGATGATCGTCGTCGCCTCCGTCCTGGGGGCGGTGAGCCTGTTCTCCGACTCCGCGCGGGCGGACATCGGCGCCCCGGTCCTCATCGGTCCGGGCGTCTGGGAGACGGCGGGGGACTGGACCATCGTGGCGGGGGACAACATCCTCTACCAGAACGGGATCATCTATCTGAACGGGAATCTCACCATCCAGGGTGCGGGCATCCTGACCCTGGAGGCCATCACCCTCCAGGTGAACTGCACGTTCCCCGGCGAGTTCTACATCGAGGTCCAGGGCGGCGGCGAGTTCCACGTCCTGGACAGCGGCGTCGATGCGACCCCGCCGTGGGACCCTGCGGACACGGACGGGTCGGAGATCCGCTCCGCGTGGCCGGACGCCCCCTACAACTTCTACGTCCGCCCGGACGGACTGCTGGAGGTCAGCCGGAGCCGGGTGCTCAATGCGGGCCTGTGGATCCCGCCCGGGCCCCCGCCCGCGGTGCTGGACCCCTACGGGGTGTTCGTCGAGTCCGACCTCGTGACGATCACCGAGTCGTGGTTCACGGACAACGCGGCAGCCATCATCGCGAACAACAGCGCCGTCGTCATGATCGTGGACAGCCGCTTCGAATTGAACCAGGTCGGGATGGGGGCCTTGGCGGGCTCCGCGCTCCTCGTGAGCAACACCGACATCTGGGACCACTGGATGCTCGCGGTCGCGGTGAACGACTCCGCCCTCACCATGGACATGGGCACGATCATGGGGAACGGGTTCGGGCCGGGCGCCCCTCCTGCCCTGATTGTCCAAGACAACGCCACCGCGGACGTGACCGGTACCGTCATCGCGAACAACGAGCGGGCCGCGTTCTGGGTGGACGACTCGGTCCTGACGATGGACACCGTGGACATCCTGGACAACGGGTTGATCTTCAACGAGCCCGGGGGGGTGCTGAGCACGAATGCCAGCGCGACCCTCACGGACGTCAACGTCCAGGGCAACGGGGCCACGGGGATCTCGATGTTCGCGGACTCCAGGGCGGTCCTCACCCGGACGAACGTCTCCCAGAACGCGGATGACGGGATCGTCGTCATGGACGCGTACGTGGAGGTGTACGACAGCTGGTTCTACCAGAACGGCGGGAACTTCGCCCTCGTGTGGATGAACTTCACGGGGAGCATGGCGCCCATCGTCCAGGGCACGCTGTTCCTCGACCACAACGAGCAGGTGCTGTTCCAGGCCCTCGACGGGGACGTGACTGTCACGTCCACCGGGAACACCCTCCAAGAGCACGCGGCGGGATACCAGGTCTTCGCCACGGAGACGGCGTCGATGACCTCCGTCGGCGACACCATCGAGACGACGGGCATGGGCACGGACGGCCTCACCGTCATCGGGAACAACGCCTCCATCGACGCCGCGGGTCTCACGGTGACGAGCCACGACAACGTGGGGGTGTTCGCCATGGCGCCGGGGGGGACGGTCGACCTCGTCCTGAGCGGGTCGTCCATCACCGACGTCCCCGCCGGGCAGGGCCTCTTTGCCTTCGCGAACACGAACGTCACGGCCACCCTGAGTCAGGTGGACGTGGACCAGGCCATCGACGGCGGCATCACCCTCATGGCCGCGGACAGCGTCACGGCGGACTTCACCGACGTGAACGTGAGCCAGACGTCGAACGGCGTGGGGGTGGCCCTGCAGAGCGGCGTCGACGTGACCGCCACGTACCTCGGAGGCTGGGTGACGGACGCCCAGGACGCGGGCCTCATGGTCATGGGCTTCTCGGGCGACGTGGGCCTCAACGCGAACGGCCTGAACGTCGTTGGCACCTTCGGTCAGAACGCGCCGGGCGTTTGGGTCCAGGGTACCTGGGAAGCGGACTTCACGTACCTCAGCGGCACCATCGACGACTCCGGCGGGCCCGGGGCCTTCGTGGGCGCGAACGGGGGGAACGTGACCCTCACCGTGGAGGACACCGCCATCACCCAGACTGGCCAGAACGCGGCCGGGGGCGGCTTCCCGCCCGTGGCCCTCTTCGCCAGCGCGGGGTGGTCGATCACCAGCGCCTCCCTGCAGCGGAACACCCTGGACATGCTGGCCGACGCGGCCGTCGCCCTGTTCGCGAGCGTTGACGCCACGGCGAACCTCACCGAGAACAGCATCACGGACCTCGGGCAGAACCCCATGTGGTTCCCCACTGGCGTGTACATCGCGGCTGACGCGGGGAACATCACCGCGGAACTGTGGGACAACGTGGTGATCGACAACGCGGCGGGCTCCGGGGTCATCCTGATGGCCAGCAACGGCAACCTGGACGTCAACGCCGTGAACAACACGATCGCCGGGAACGACGGCCTGGGGTTCCAGGCGGAGAGCTCGCAGCTCTTCGCCACCCTCGACGCGAACCGCGTGGACTTCAACACGTTCCGGGGGATGCACCTCTGGGCCGACCTCCAGGGGGACGTCACCCTCACGGACAACCGGATCGTCCGGAGCGGGGAGAACGGGCTGCTCCTCTACGGCGGGGTGTCCATGACCGCCTCCACATCCGGGACGGACCTCATCGCCAACGACCTCAACGGCATCTACGCCGAGAACACGGACCTCACGTCCGTGGACGACCTCTTCATCGCGAACACCGAGGCCGCGGTGCGGCTCTGGGGCAGCACACTTGCGATGGAGCGGGGCGTCGCGGAGTTCAACCTCTACGGCCTCGTCCTGGAGGCCGCCTCCACGGCCTTCGTGGAGAACTCCAGCCTCGCCAGCGACACCTGGGACTTCTTCCTGGACGGGGCGTCGGACGCGACGACCCTGAACACCACGTTCGACAAGGGGAAGGTGGCCTACGGCGACTTCCTCTCGTCCCTCCTGGTGCAGTGGTACGCCTACATCCTCGTGCAGACGTCCCAAGGGCAGCCCATCGCCGGGGCGAGCGTGCAACTGGAGGACGTGAACGGCGTCGAGGTGTTCAACGGCACGTCGGACGCCACCGGCTACGTCCTCTGGCTCATCGTCGAGGAGTACTTCGAAGACTCCTCCGGCCGTCTCTACTCCACGCCCCACAACGCCACCGCCTCCGAGGCCACCCTCGGGGCGGGCTGGACCGTAGCCACCATGGACGTCAGCAAGACCATCGTGGTCGGCCTGGAAGACTTGGAGAATCCGGTGGCGGTGGCAAACGACGACACCGTCAACGAGGACCAGCCGATCGTTCTGGACAGCACCGGCAGCTCCGACAACGTGGGCATCGTGAACTACACGTGGACCTTCATGGACGGGGGCACGCCCATCACCCTGACGGGGGCCTTCCCCACGTACGTCTTCTCCCAGCCCGGGAGCTACGACGTCACCCTGACGGTGACGGACGGCGCCGGGAACTCGGACAGCGACGGCGCGACCATCACGGTCCTGGACATCACCCCGCCCGCCGCCGACGCGGGGACCGACCAGACGGTCAGCGCGGGGGACACCGTGACCCTGGACGCCGCGGCCTCCACGGACAACGTGGCCATCGTGAACTACAGCTGGTCCCTCTACGAGGGCGGGAGCCTCGTTACCCTGACGGGCGTCTCCCCGTCCCGCGTCTTCGCCGAACCGGGGGTGTACATCGTGACCCTCCGGGTGGAGGACGCGGAGGGCAACGCCGCCACGGACGTGGTCATCATCACCGTCGTCGACGGCACGCCGCCCGCCGTGGAGGACACCTCCCCGCGCAGCGGCGCGACGGGCGTTGCCACGGAGGGCGAGATCGTCATCATGTTCAGCGAGACCATGGACCGGGCCTCGACGGAGGCCGCGGTCGTCTTCGGCGCCGACTACACCGCCCAGTGGCGGAGCGACGACCGGGTGCTGGTCCTCACCCTGGACGGGCCCCTGGCCGAGGGGACGGAGTACACCGTGACCATCGGGACGGGCGCCCAGGACCTGGCGGGGAACGCGCTCGGGACGGCGTACAGCTTCTCCTTCACCACCGCGACCCCCGCCTCCATCACGGGCCTGCCGGAGTGGATCTGGCTCCTCGTCATCCTGATCCTCCTGGCCCTCCTCATCGCGTCCCTCTTCCTGCGGCGCCGGGAAGCGCCCCCCGAGGAGGAAATCCCGCCGCCCCCGCCGGAGGAGGAAGGCATGGAGGCGGAAGAGGCCGCCGAGGCGGGCGAGGAGCTCGAGGAAGGGCCGCCCCCACCTCCGGAAGACGAAGAGGAAATCCAGGAGTTCTAGCGCGCCGGGACGCCCGCGACAGGGGCCGAGGGTGGGCCCTCGTTCCCGCCCAGGTCAACGGCCACGACGACGTACTCGTAGGAGAGGCCGGGCTCCAAGTTCTCGTCCAAGAAGTGGAGCACCGAGGGCTCCGGGGCGAGGGTGACGGCGTCCCGGCGGACCAGGTAGTGGGAGATGCCGACGTCGTCCCAGGCGGCCTCCCACTGCAGGAGGAGGCGGCCGCCTTCCACGGGAGTCACGGTGAGCCCCTCCACCCGACCGGGGGGGACCGTGTCCCCCAAGGGGAGGGTCTGGACCTCCAGGTAGGCGAGGAGGACGACCAGGAAGATGGCCGTGATCGACAGGACCAGGGTGCCCGCGGGGGTGATGGTGCGACCGTTCATGCGTGCCTCTTGAGGGGAACTTTCGGGTGAGCCCACCCCGCCTTCCGCGCGGGCCTTTACGCCTCGCCGGCGGCCACCTGCTGGAAGAGCTGGTGGGCCTCCTTGGGGGTGGCCTCCTCGTGGACCACCGACCGGATGGCCCGTATCATGGCCACGGGCTGCTCGGACTGCCAGATGTTCCGCCCCATGTCCACGCCGACGGCCCCCGCCTGGAGGGCGTCGTAGGCCATCCGCATCGCGTCTAGCTCCGTCTCCAGCTTCGGCCCGCCCGCGATCACCGTGGGGACGGGGCAGCTCTCCGCGACCTTGTGGAAGTCCTCGCAGTAGTACGTCTTCACGAACTTCGCCCCGTGCTCGGCAGCGATGCGGCACGCGAGGCCGAGGTAGCGGGCGTCCCGCTTCTCCAGCTCCTTCCCGACGGCGGTCACCGCCAGGACCGGGAGGCCGTACTCCTCGCACTCGTTCACGAGGTGGGCCAGGTTGACGATGGACTGGTGCTCGTGGGGGGCCCCGACGAAGATGGACAGGGCCAGGGCGGAGGCGTTCACCCGCACCGCCTCTTTCACGGAGGTGGTGATGGCCTCGTTGGAGACGTCCTCGAAGAGCACGCTGGTGCCGCCGGAGACCCGGAGGACCATGGGCAGGTCGATCCCCGCGGGGATGGACTCCCGGAGCACGCCGCGGGTGAGCATGAGGGCGTCCGCGTAGGGGACGAGGGGCTCCACGGTCGCCCCGGGCCGCTCCAGCTTGGCCAGCGGGCCCAGGAAGTAGCCGTGGTCGATGGCGAGCATGACGGTGTGGCCGTCCGACGGCTGCAAGATGCGCGACAGGCGGTTCTCCATTCCCCAATCCATGGTGTGGCCTCCCCAGGCGGGCAAGGGATGGGGGACTTATGTGCTTATCGGAGTGGTCGAGCGAGGGCCCCGCGAAATCATATAGCGGCCCCGCGTTCCCCCGAGGCGGTGGGCCCATGGCGGAGGAGTACGGCCACTGGATCGACGGCGAATGGGTGCGGCCGAAGGGCGCGGAGTGGTTCGAGACCGCGAACCCCGCGACGGGGGAGGTTCTGGCGCGGTTCCCGAAGGGGACGAAGGCGGACGTCCAGGCGGCGGTGAAGGCGGCCAAGGATGCCTTCGAGGGCTGGTCGGAGACCCCCGCGCCGCACCGGGGGGAACTGCTCCTGGAGGCGGCGGCGGCCTTCAAGCGGCACAAGGACGAGCTGGGCGCCCTGGTGACGAGGGAGATGGGGAAGGTCCTCTCCGAGGGGCTGGGGGACGTCCAGGAGGCCATCGACTTCTACAAGTACATGGCGGGGGAGGGCCGCCGCTTCTTCGGGGAGACCACCCCCAGCGAGCTCCCGGACAAGATGTGCCTCACCCTGCACTTCCCCGTGGGGCCCGTGGGCCTCATCACGCCCTGGAACTTCCCCATCGCGATCCCGTCCTGGAAGAGCGGGGCGGCCCTCATCTCCGGGTGCACGGTGGTCTTCAAGCCCTCGTCCATGACGCCCCTCTGCGGGGCGAAGTTCTGCGAGGTTTTGGACGAGGCGGGGTTCCCGCCGGGGGTGTTCAACATGGTCGTCGGCTCGGGCGGCGTTGTGGGCTCGGGGATCATCGGCCACCCGGACATCCAGGCAATCTCCTTCACCGGGGGTGTGGAGACGGGGCGGCGCGTCTACACCCAGGGGGCGGAGCGGCTCATCAAGGTCGGCCTGGAGCTCGGCGGGAAGAACGCCATCCTCCTGATGGACGACGCGGACGTGGACCTGGCCATGGACGGCATCGTGTTCGGGGCATTCGGCACCGCGGGGCAGCGGTGCACGGCCACCTCGCGCCTCATCATCCACCAAGACATCTTCGACGACGTGGTGGACCGCCTCGTGAAGGAGACGGAGGCCCTGCGGCTCGGGGACCCGCTGGACGAGGGCGTGGACGTGGGTCCCGTGTCCTCCGCGGACCAGGAGGAGAAGATCCTGGAGTACATCGAGGTCGGGAAGGCGGAAGGGGCGGAGCTCCTCACGGGCGGGAAGAAGCTCACCGGCGGGGCCTACGACCGGGGCCACTTCATCGAGCCCACCATCTTCCTCACGAAGCCGGAGCACCGCATCGCCACGGAGGAGATCTTCGGGCCCGTCCTCTCCGTGCTCAAGGCGAAGGACTACGACGACGCGGTCCGCATCGCGAACAACGTGAAGTACGGGCTGTCGTCGAGCATCTACACCCAGGACCTGAAGTGGGCCTTCCGGGCCATGCGGGACCTGGAGGCGGGCATCACCTACGTGAACGCGCCGACCATCGGGGCGGAGGTGCACCTCCCCTTCGGCGGCGTCAAGGAGACGGGCTTCACCCGCGAGGCGGGGAGCACCGCCATCGAGGAGTTCACCTTCGTGAAGTCGGTGTACGTGGACTACAGCGGGCGGCTCCAGAAGGCCCAGATAGACACGGAGCGAATCGTCGGTGGACCGGAATAACCCCGACTCAGAGAGGGTGCGGAGTGCGCCGAATGAGGCGCGAAGAGTGGGACATGCCAGTCTACTCATCACTGGAGAGCCTGCCAAGGAGAAGGAGGATCTCTACTCTGTCAGCCTATGGTTCGCAGAGTTCCTAAGGTACGGGCCTCGCCCTCCATTGGCTGACGCCCTAGGTGAGGGGGCATTCCTGGTGAACTCGGCAGTTCGTCGGGGCTTGGCACGAGAAGTCCTCGTCAAAGTCAGGAGGGCATTCCCCCATCTGGCGGTCATATTCTGCGACGGGAACACGGAACCCGATATCCCCTTCGCACTCGACTTGACCGCGGTCAAGAAGGTGGTCGAGGTCGGGATGACTAGGAGCGCTGCCTTCTCATTCGGAAAACGGAAGACTACCACCTGCGGCATTGTGGTACTTGGCCTCACGGATATCATCGACCTGGATTATGGCCTCGTGGAAGAGTTCCCACCGGCCATGTATGTGTATCTGGCGAGCGAGGACCCGATCGACCGAGCACTCGTCTCGACTGTCTTGAACTCTGCCCATGCTTTCGATCACCTGATTGAAGGAGTCGTACGAGAACAGATGCTCGCTTTGATGTTGCTCCCAGATGCGGACGGATTCAGGGCATTCGCGGCCACGCCCGAGGCCCTAGTGAGATGTGGACTAGCACGGGCCACTCCTTCGTAGGCCGGAGGGACCCAGAATGGGACTTCGGTAGCGCCGAAGTAGGCCTGCCTCCCTCGTCGGGCCAGAGCACGCACGTCTAGTTCTTCGTCGACGACTTCGAAGGGCGGCTCCAGAAGGCCCAGAACGACACGGAGCAGCTTCTGGGAGGCTGACCTGAGCTGGAGTGCCGAACGCAGTCGATAGCGCGCCCTACTCCCCTTCCTTCGGCATCGGTTCGTAGATCGCCAAGGTCGAGCCCTCGGTGTCCTGGAAGATGGCGAACCAACCCGTCTCCGGTATCTCCGTCTTCGGCATAAGAATGTTCCCGCCCGCCTCCTCAATGCGCCGGGACGTCTGCTCCACGGACTCCGTCAGCAAGTAGTTCATCACGCCGCCGGGCATCGTCTCTGTCGGGATGTACACCCCACCATGCGGCTGGTTCGGCGCCTCGAACAGCGTGTAGTTCATCTCCGGGACGTCCTGGAACTTCCAGCCGAACACGTCTGCGTAGAACTTCTTCAGCCGGCTCACGTCCTGCGCCGGGAGCTCGATGTGGACGAAGCTCCCGGGTCTCGGGGTTTCTTCTGCCATGGATACCTCCCCCTTGGGACCCGCGGCAAGGTCGATGAGCCTTATAAGAGTGTCATGTCAGCCCGCGTTGTCCGGGACCACCAGGACCTTCATGGCCTCCGCGGTCCGAGCTAGCTCCACACCGCGGTGGAGGTCGCTCAGGGGCACGCGGTGGGTGACCAGGTCCGCGACCCCCACCTGCCCCGCGTCGAGAATCGCGAGGGCCAGAGCCGTCTCCACCTCCGTCGCGGCGTTGCTGCTGATGAGGGAGACCTCCCGCGTGACCAGCGCCGCGGCGTCCTTCACCCGGGCGCCCGACTCCGGGATGCCCACGAGGCCCACGCGGCCGCCCGGACGCACGCTCTCCAGGGCCGACTCCAGGGCGGCGGGGCTTCCCGAGGCCAGGAAGACGACGTCCGCCCCCCGGCCATCCGTGAGGCCCCGCACCTCCGCCGGAAGGTCCACCTCGCGGGGGTCCAAGACCGCGTCCGCGCCGTGCGCCTCCGCCATCTTCCGGCGGAAAGGGCTCGGCTCGCTGACGAAGCGGCCGCCCACCCGCAAGGGAGGGAGGAGGTCCAGGAGGAGCATTCCCATGGGACCGCCCCCGACGATGAGGGCCGTCTCCCCCTCCTGGATCCCCAGGCGGCCCACCGCCCGGATGATGCACGCCAGGGGTTCGATGAAGGACGCCACGTCGAAGTCCATCCCGTCCGGCAGCGGCAGGACGCCGCCCCCGGACACGTTCCATGCGGGGACTCGGAAGAACTCCGCGAACCCCCCCGGGTCCAGGTGGTACTTCCGGTAGTCCGGGCACATCGTGGGGCTGCCCGCCCGACAGTACGCGCAGATGCGGCAGGACACGTGGTGGTGCGGGAACACCCGGTCCCCCGGGGCGAGGCCCTCCACCTCGTCCCCGACGTCCGTGACGACCCCCACGGCCTCGTGACCCAGAACGGGCGGCGCGGCGGTGTATTCCCCGCTGAGCTTCTCCAGGTCCGAGCCGCACAGGCCGCAGGCCCGCATCTCCACGAGGAGGTCTCCCCGCTTCAGCGAGGGGACGGGGACCTCCTTCACATCGACCTGCCCTTTCCCGGCGAGCACCGCGGCCTTCACGACGCGGTGGGAAGGGCTGCGCCCCCTTAAGAGGATGGGTCCGGCAAGTCAATCGAGGGTGAAGTCCAGTACGCGAGCGGCCTCCAGGCGGCGGGCGCCCCTCAAGCGGAAGGGGCCAACCTCCCCGGTGCGGCGGACGAGGGTTCCGTCGCAGGGGATGGCGGGTCCGCCTCGGATCTTGATGAGACGGATGTCCTCGTGGCGGGGGTCTACGCGCCCGACGTCCCCGAACCGCGGGTCCACCAGTTCGGTGGCGTCCGCCCTCGGGAGGGTGAAGGCCCTCACCGGCAGGTCCTCCTCGACGCGCGCCGCCACGGCGGCCTCGACGGATGGCCAGTCCCTTCGGGGGAACCTGTCCCTGGCCACGTACAGTTGACCGCCGTCGACGCGCACCGAGGGAGAACGGGCCTTGTGGAACTGCACCGGAATCCCTCGGTCCCCCGCCAGAACCTGGATGAGGAGGTGGGCCGCGGTGTGGACGCGCATGAGGCGGTGGCGGCGCTCCCAGTAGAGGGTTGTCTGGGCGATCTCCCACAGGTCGGGGAGGTCGCCGTCCACACTGTGAAGGATGCCGTCATCGCCGATCCGGCCCCCTGCGAGCCCCTTCTGCTCGTGGTTCGTGTAGAAGAATCCCATGTCCTCGGCCTGGGGATGGCCGTACTCCATGGAGCGAGGGGCGAAGATCGTCTTGTCCAAACGAAGGCGTTGGTCCTTCGCTTCCACCACAAGGGCCACGCATTCCCTCAGATAGGCATCCTTCAGGTACAGAGGTTCGGTGGGAACGGCCACAAGTGGGCGAATGTTCCCTCATGTAAAAAGGGACGCGGAGGCGGGGTCATGAGGGCGCTGTCCCACGAGGGCCAAATCCCGCCGGGTGGATACCGGCACTCTGGCCACCGACCCTCCTAGAGTTGAGGGTCAACTCGCTGTGTGGCGAGGTCCCCCTCACCTCCATCTGCCTTCGCTCGGCAACCTCCTCACGGCCGCCCTCTTCGTCCTGCCCAGGAAGCTCGTGGTAGGGTGTGGCCTGATCCCTGTCCACCTCTGGTCCCTCGCCCTCGGCTGGACCCTCGTCGCGATGAGCGGCATCGTTCTCATGCGGGCCTATCGTCAGGACGCGATTCGGCGGGGTGGTCTCACCGTCGGCGTGGCGCTGACGTCTGTCGCAGTAGGGATCTTGGCACTCCCACGGATTCCTCTCGTCCGCATCATCACGCCCTGCTGAACCGCGCACATGACGGGAGCCGAACCCATAAATGCGGGAGGCTCCTAGGGCAGGACTCGGCATGGTCGAGTGGCGCATCGGCTGCAGCGGCTTCTCCTACGACCCCTGGGTCGGCCCCTTCTACCCGAAGGGCCTCGAGGCGCGGGAGCGCCTGCCGTTCTACGCTAGGGTCTTCGACACCGTGGAGCTGGACTCCACGTTCTACCGGATGCCCAGCCGCGACACCGTGCTGCGATGGGAGGAGGTCACCCCGGAGAGGTTCCTGTTCACCGCGAAGGTGCCGAAGGCGGTGACCCACGACCGGACCGACCCCCAACGGGGCCTGGACATCTTCGAGGAGGTGATGGGCGAGCTCGGGGAGAAGCTCGGGTGCCTGCTCCTCCAGTACCCGCCGTCCTTCACGAAATCGGCCGGGTGGCACGGGTTCCAGGACCTCATGAAGTCGCGGGACGATGCGATTCCCTATGCGGTGGAGTTCCGCCATGAGTCGTGGTTCACCCAGGAGGTATACGATTACCTGGATCAGGAGGGGATCACCTTCTGCTGGTCAGAGAACGACTACGCGGACGTCCCCGCCGTCGCCACGGGGAGGACGCTGTACCTGCGGTTCATCGGGGAGCACCAGTCGATTCCGCCGGAAGTGTGGGGGGCGGTACGGGAGGACCGCAGACCGCACATGCGGAAGTGGATTGATGAGCTCGCCCCCATCCTCGCCCAGACGGACCGGATCTACGCGTTCTTCAACAACCACTTCGCGGGGTTCGGCCCGGGGACGGCGAACCAGTTTCGGGGGGAGATCGGGATGCCCATGGTGGAGTGGCCCGCCTCGCTCATGCGGCAAATGCGGGACTCCGACCAAGCGAGTCTGATGGACTTCGAGTGAGACCGGGGAGTGTCAGCGCCGGGACGCCCACCACCGATAGAGGACGATGCCCGCGCCCGTGGCGATGAGGAGTCCCACGGGGACGAGCCACAGCAAGGACCCATCCCCGCCCACCTCGCTGGGGGTCGAAGGGACCAGGAAGAGGGAGGTGTCCGGGTTGAAGGCAAACCACGCGAACCAGAACGACGGGATGGCGTCGACGGGGGCCAAGGCGCCGCTCGCGCCCTCACCCGTGACCAGGTCGTAGGTGGTCCCCTCCGCCTCCTGCATCGTGCGGCCGGAGACGTAGCTGAACTCCGCCCCGCCGCTCTCGAAGACCTGGGCGGAGCCGTCGTGGAAGGTGACAACCAGGGGCACGCCGCCGAGGACGTCGTTGATGACACGGTCCCGCTCCAGGAGGGAGAAGGCGTAAGCCCGGGCCTCCCCGCCGAGCCGCACCCCGGCGACCATGGCCTTCGGGTGCAGCCGGCCCTGCCCGTCCTCGTGTTCCACGGGGAACCAGATGCTGGGGTCGTCGTAGTAGCCGTTTGCACCATAGGGGTCGTAGTCGTAGTTGATGCCGCCGGAGGGGCAGTCCTCCCCCGGAGGGCAGGGCGGGAACGGGCGGTCCAGGAGCTTCGTGTCCGGGTGGATGTCCGTCCATCCCCGCCAGGTGATGGTGCGGGCGTTCACCACGTCCAGGACCGCGCCGTGGAAGGGACCGTCGATGGCCAGCCCCTCGACCTGGGACCAGTAGGACTCGGTGGCGGTGTCGTACATCACCAGGTCCGAGTTCCACAGGAGGCCGGAGACCTTGAAGACGAGCGTGTCCCCGTCCACGGTGCGGTCGAAGACGATGCCGGTGCCGCATAGGGGGCAGTAGGTGACGGCCACGGGCTCGCCGCCCACGACGTCGTTCACGATCTCGTGGCGGGTGAGGACCTTGACGGGGTAGGCCCGCGCGTCGCCATTCAGGGCGACCCCGATGACCAGGTCGTCGTCGGTCACGTACACCTCGTCCGTGTCGAAGGTGGGCTCGGTGACGGCCGGGATGGCGTCCTTCGCGGCCCCGCGGACGAGGTTCCCGCCGTGGTGGTCCCCCGCGGCCAATGGCAGCAAGGCCACGGACAGTGCGAACACAAGAGCGAGAGGAGCGAGGACTCTGAGCATCGATTCACGCCACGCCTCCCCGCCCTTATAGGCGTCTCGTCCAAGCCTTCAAGGCGGCCTGACGGGCGGGAGCCAGCGCCCGCAACCATTTAAATAGCGTCCTCCCATTACTTCCGAGATACCATGCTCGAAGAGCTTTCTGAGATGATCGGCCTCCAAGTCTACACCAACAAGGGCATATTCCTCGGGAACGTGAACAACCTCATTGTCGACGTGGACGACTGCCGCGTGGAGGGGCTGTTCATCGGGGACACGAACCCGCTCCTCGTGGAGGGGTCCCGGGCCATCAGCGTCCCCTATCGGTGGATCCAGTCCGTCGGGGACGTGGTCCTCCTGCGGTACTTCCCGAAGCGGGTGAGCGTCAAGAAGGGCGTCCCCGCCGGCGAGTAACCCCGGCCTCCCGTGCCGGAGTCCTTGGAACGGACCAGGTCGACCCAACGTTTTTAACGCGCACCCTCCTTCCCGCACGAACCCGCCCGGACTCCGACGCCGGCCGACGGCGGACGCGGTGATCCGTTGCAGTACCGCTTCGAGCTCGTGGACATCGAGAAGCTCCACAGCCACGAGGCGGTGGACGAGGGGTCCATTTCGGAGGTCGTCGCCGCCCTGAAGCACGAGACCACGTTGAAGGAACCCATCCTGGTGGACGATGAGCACTACGTCATCCTGGACGGGCACCACCGGGTCGAGGCCCTCCGACTGATGGGGTGCCGTCGGGTGCCCGCGTACCTGGTGGACTACGACGCGCCGGAGATCGAGGTGAGCCTTTGGCCGGAGGCCTCCATCGACACGATCACGAAGGCGGACGTCATCCGGATGGGTCTTAGCGACGAGGTGTTCCCGCCGAAGACCTCCCGCCACCGGGTGGCGGTGGACCTGGGCCCCATCGCGGTGACCCTCGAGTCGTTGATGTGAGCGCTACTCCGCGGGCGGTGCGGTCTGGACGTCGGTCGGCGGCGGGGGCGCCATCGTCGGGAGAGGCGGGCGTCGCCGTCGCATGAGGATCAGGGCCATCACGACGAGGATGAAGATGATGACCAAGATGAGCCAGAGGATGTCGATCCCGATGACGCTGATGCCGGTGACGTTCGGGAGGAGGCCGCCCGGGGCGTTCTGGAACTTGTAGTCCTCCAGGTCGAAGTCCGCCCCCGGGCCCAGGAGCGCCTCCGCCCCTTCCATCTTCGCATAGTTGCCGGCGCGGGCCGCGTAGTAGGTCCGGCTCGGCTCGGCGGACCCGGTGTCCTTCAGGACGTAGGTGTCGAAGGTCCCCGCGGGGACCTCCACGCGGGCCGTCATCTCCACCTCCATGGAATAGGACTCCGTATCCTCGAAGGTCCCCAGGTCGGACTCCGTGATGACGGTGGCCGTTCCGCTCCACGAGTTCCCCACCTCGAGGGGCCACTCGATCCGCACGGGGGGATCCCAGCTCTGGGTCGTGGCGCTCCCGAAGAACTCCGTCTCGATCCGCACGGGGGCGATGTCCGAGCGGCGGAACCAGGCGGTCCCCTGGGTGGAGATGGTGAACCCGCCCCCGGACATGGCGGTGGTCATCTCCGTCTTGTAGGTCTCGTACAGGGTCCCCCTAACGTCCACGGACTCCCTGCTGAGGACCTCGAAGGTCAGGGTCACGGCGAGGGATTCGTTGAGGAACTCGAAGGACCCGCGGTACTCCCAGAAGTCCCCCTTCGTCCAGACGGGCACCGCAGGGCCCGCGGCGGCGGCAAGGGGCGAGGCGGCGATGGTGAGGGCCAGCAGGAGGGCGGCGATCAGCGCGACGGATGCGAGACGTCCCATTCGATCCACCGCCACCAGTGAGGCGCCGCGTGGGTTATTAAGATTTACAGCCGGGCCGGAGGGTCACGGGGCCGACCGCCCGTCGGGCCGCAGCGCCAGGCCGCAACCGACGCACTCGGCGCCGCTCAAGGCCACCGGGGTGCCGCAGTACGCGCACACGAGGGGCGGCTCCCGGCCCCACGGGGTGGCGGGAACATCGAGCGTCCCTCCGGCCGCCTCCACGAAGGCGAACGCCGTGAGACGGGCCGCATACGCGACGCCCACGACGAGCATCAGCACGACGGCGACCGCGGGGGCGTAGTTGTACCCGAAGAGCATCGAGGGCTCCGCGCCGGGAGGGAGGGAGGCAGTGGCCCCCTCGAGCCCGCCGATGAACAGGACGAGCCCGAGCAAGGCGAGGGAGGCGCCCATCAGGTGGCCGGTGCCCAGCAGGATCAGCCCCGCAGCTCGTCGCGGGCGGGGGCCCTGTCGGTAGCGGACCGCTCCCGCCAACGCGACGAGGCCTAAGGCCAGGACCGCCCACAAGCCGGCTTCGATGAGGGTGAGGTGCTGGCCCAGGGCCGCCAGGGAAAGGGTGCCGCAGGGGGTCTCCACCACCCCCGCGAAGGCGCCCCGGTCGAGGAAGCACGTCAGGAACTCGTCCCCCTCCCCGGCCTGGACCGTCAGGGTGGCCCACGGCAGGAGGCCCATGGTCGCCAGGCCTAGGACTGCGAGGGCGACGAGGGCGATGGCGTGGGCCCGCGCGTCCCTCGCGAAGCGTTCGTTCATGGACCCGCGTCTCCTCCCCGGCGGGTGGACGCGGTTGCGGCGCCTTAACCGTATCGCTCCCGCCTAGCGGGCCTCCGGGTCGCGCCCCTCCACGAGCTTGCCGCGAGGCGACGGGCGTATCCGAAGGCTTCCCGCTCTCTCGGTCCGGAGGCCCTCACCCTTGAACAGGCGGTCCAGGAACACGGCGAGAGCCGCCACCTCCGAGTGGGGCTGGTTCCCGACGGCCACGTTGTGGTCCGCGGCGTCGAACACCTCGCGGGGCACCTTCTCGGCTCCGACCACGATGAGGAGATCCTCCCGCGGGAGGTCGTCGAGAACCTCGTCCAGAGGGAGGCCGTACATCGTCAGGTGGACCACGGTGCCCGGCCACTCCCGCAGGACCTGTCGGCGGGAGACCCCCGTCCGGACCTCGAAGTCCCCGCCGAAGCGGCGTCCCACGTCCTCCAGACGGGTCTCCAACTCCCGGTCCCGCGTCGTCACGTAAAGGGCGTCGGCGCCGAAGGCCCGC
Organism: uncultured Methanomassiliicoccales archaeon; assembly: GCA_964347125.1. Taxonomy (GTDB): domain Archaea; phylum Thermoplasmatota; class Thermoplasmata; order RBG-16-68-12; family CAYFXO01; genus CAYFXO01. The sequence continues at coordinate 28,566 of CAYFXO010000009.1, forward strand.
GCGGTGAGGGCGACGTGGGTGGTGACCCGCTTGTCCCGGGCGGGTCGGTGCCCCAGACGGAGCACGGCGATGGACAGGGGCTACTCCTCCCACATCATCGTGTAGAGGAACGTCGTCACGCTCATGTTCGTGATGACCGCCGCGCCGTACACGGTGATGAGGTTGAGCCAGTTGTCCAGGCTCTCCAGGGGGTAGTTCAACGCCATCGTGACCACCCCTAGGAGCAGGAGGGCGCCGATGGCGATCCCCGCCAGGAAGCGAGCGCCCCGTTCTGTGACGGAGGCCGGGGCGAAGGTCAGGTCGTCCAGGAGATAGAAGAGGGACACGAGGCCCGCCACGATCATGGACGCGATCGTGAGGATGCCCAGGGTGAGGTCCCACCGGGCGATGAGGAGGAAGTAGAGGAGGACCGCGAGGATGACGAAGCCGAACCCGGAGACGAGGGAGAGCTTGCTCTTGTCGAACTCCTCGCTGAGGACTGGGAGCTCCTCGTAGGATTGGGCGGTGCCCCTGGCGGGCACGTTCTCGAAGGGGGCGTCCGCGTAGGCCGTCCCCTCGACCTCCTTGGGGCGGTTCTCGAAGGGGTTTTCGTCCTGCTCGGCCACCATGGGGTACGCCCCTCAGCCCTCGATGCGCTCGATGCTGTGCCCCTTGAAATCCAGCTGCGAAGACCGCTTCACCAGGCCCTTGAGCATCGTGGAGGAGAGGTCGAGTTCCTCGGCGATGTCGCCCGCGAACTTGCCCTTGTCGGCGACGGCGGCGAGGATCTTCCCCTCCACTTCCTTGAACCGCTTGTCCGTCATCACGGCCACCGCGAGGATGTCGCTGATCTCCTCGACGGGAGAGGAGGTGTTGATGTAGAAGGACGTGTAGAACGTGTGGTAGGCCTTCTGCGGGGACTCCTGGCCGGGCTGCCACTGGATCTCCACGAGGCCCATCTTCTCGAAGAACCGGAGGGCGTCCACGCCTTCCTTTCCGTAGTCGGCCTTGATGTCGTTCTCCGTCCGCCAGTCCTCCGCGATCTCCCGGAAGACCTGCCGCTTTTTGTCCGTGTCCACGGCCCGCAACACGGGGATGAGGTCAGCAGCTTCGTTGATGACCTTGATGCGATTCATGAAGTACGTCCTTAATCGAGGCCTGGCGTTAAAAGGCTTATCCTGGGGAAGGACGGGTTCACGGGAGGGGCGAAACGTCAGGGGGGCGGGCGCTCGAGCTCGAACAGGTCCCGCACCCGCGCGTACCGCGGACCGCCGAGGCGGCCGACGGGCCGCAGGGCCTCGACGTCCACCTCCCCTTCGCTGTAGAGGGCGTCGTCGATGTGGAACCGCACGACCCGGCCGATGGCCAGGAGGTTCGGCCCCGCCCCCACCTCGAGGGTGCGCTCCGCCACGCACTCCATGTGCAACGGGGACTCCGCGATGCGGGGAGGGGCCACCACGTCCGAGGGGAGGGGGGTGAGGCCCACGGCGTCGAACTCGCTCACGTCCGCGGCGTAGGAGGCGGAGGCCTGATTCATCCGGCCCGCCAGGTCCTCCGTGACGACGTTGACGACGAACTCCCCGGTGGCGCGGATGTTCCGGGCGGTGTCCTTCTCCTCCCCCCGACGGCGGCCGATGGAGACGGCGAGCATCGGAGGGTTGGAGGACACCCCGCCGAAGAAGCTGAAGGGAGCGGCGTTCGTCACGCCCTCGGGGCTCACGGTGGAGACGAAGGCGATGGGGCGGGGGACGATGCAGGTGATGAAGAGGCGGTAGGCCTCGCGGGGCTCCAGGGTGTCGGGGTCGATCTTCATGGCATCCCCGCGGGGCAAGGTGCGTAGGCTACTTAAGGGAGAGGCGGTGTCGGGCGAATAGCCTAAGAAGGAATCGCTCCTTACAGGCGAGGAGGCGTACCGCATGATGATCAAGGACCTCAAGGCCCAGAGCCCCGTCGATGAGATCGAGCTGACCGTCCTGGAGAAGGGGGAGTCGCGCACGTTCACGAGCCGCTACGGCAGCAGCGGCAAGGTGTGCGACACTCGGGCGGCCGACTCCGACGGCGACCAGGTCACCCTGACCCTGTGGAATGAGGAGGTGGAGCAGGTCAACGTGTCGGACAAGGTCCGCATCAAGGACGGCTGGGTCAAGGAGTGGCAGGGGTCCCTCCAGGTGAGTTCCGGGCGGCGAGGGCAGCTCGAGGTCCTCTAGGGCATCGGGGCGACCACCCCGCCCAGAAGGGCGACGGCGCCCGTCACGAAGAGGCCGGGAAAGATCAACATCAGGAAGTCGTCATCTACGTTCTTCAGCAGGGGCCACTCCACCGCGATGGCGATGCTCGCGGCGGCGAAGGACACCAGCAGCGTGTCCAGGTAGCCCCAGGTCGTCAGTTGGGAGACGGCGTCGAGGGTGACCAGGGCCCACACGGACCAAGGGAGGCCGGGGTAGAGGGGGCTCGACCGCTCCCGCAAGAACCCGCAGAGGGGGTCCACGACCGCGGTGCCGATCACCGCGGGGACGACCGCGATGGGGTGGAAGAAGAGGAAGGAGAACGTGAGGCCCGCCCCCGCCCAGATGTAGGCGGGGATGCCCCTCACCTCGTAGTCCCGCATACCGTAGAGGCGGAACCCCCGGCTCCGTCGGACGATCTCGAAGATCAGGAACCCAACGAATACCGCGATGAGGACGACCTCCCGGTCGACGCCGAACCACTCCTTCGTGGGCGCCACGTAGTAGAGCAGGAAAACCGGGAAGGAGAGGTGGATGGCCCGCCGGAACCAGACCTCCCGGTCCATGTCAATCGCCGAATTCCGCCCGCGCCCACTTGTCCTCGATGCCGCGGTAGAGGATCGCCGTGGCCCCCAGGAGGGAGAAGAGGACGATGCCGATCCCCGTGGCGGCGAACACCAGGTCCTTGTCGATGGTGAAGGACAGGATTACGAGGCAGACATCCGGGAGCATGGCCATCGCGCTGAACTTCAGGAGGACGCCGGCGTCGAACAGGAACGTGTTCGTCCGGAGGCCCGTGAGGTAGGCGGTCATCACGACCATGTAGACGGAGACGACGAACATCACCGGGAGGGCCAGCCAGAGGAGGCCCAGGTCCCCGTTCAGCCAGGCGATGGCGACGACGAAGATCGTGGAGACCCAGGAGGTCATGAGGAGAAAGGCGATGAGCTTCGTCTTGATGAGGTCGGGGACCCGCACGGGGAGGGTGGAGAGGTAGTCCATCACGTCCACGTTGTTCAGCCAGTTGTAGAGGATGACCCCGAAGAAGCCCACCATGGCCCCGTAGAAGACGGTGTTGAAGCCCACGGGGATCGCGAGGCCGGTGCGGACGTACCAGGCGGTGAAGCTGAGGAACAGGAGGGGGGCGACGAAGGAGAAGAACATCTTCGTCACCGTCCCGCTGCGCCGGAGGTCCAGCATCTCCTTCGCGAGGAGGGTGCCGTGGGTGCCCGCGAACGCGTAACGACGGGCCTCCCGCGGGAGGAGGTTCGCCACGTTCAGGGCCTTCGCCTCGAAGCGGTCCGTCACGGTGCCCACTGCCCCCGCCACGAGGAGGCCGACGAGAAGGAGGCCCCCGCCCGCGGCCGTCGCGGCGGCGCCCCAGTCGCCGCCCAGGGGCGGCACCGCGTACTGCACGACGAGCCCGGGGAAGAGGAGCTCCAGGGGGTACAGCTGGAAGGCACCGTACCCCACGAAGAGGAACGCGAGGCCCGCGACGGCGCCGTAGAACGCCCCCTGGCTGCGGATGTACAGGGTGGACACGAGGAAGCTGACGGAAATCCCCAGGAGGAACGAGAGGAGGGCCGCGCCGAACAGGAGGAGGATGGACGTCACACGGAACCCCGTGAAGGGGACGGAGGCGAGGAGGCCCGCCGTGACGGGGAGGAGCAGGAGGAGGATGTAGAAGATCACGTCCCGCAGGTACATCCCGAGGAAGGTGCGCTTGAAGGACATGGGGAGGACGGTGGGCATCGTCACGATGTAGTTGCGGTGGCCGTACTGGCGCTCCACGTACTGCCGCCCGAGGAAGCCGAAGGCCCCCACGCTGAGGCCGTAGATGAACACGGAGATGTGGAGGACGAGGACGATCTCGTTGAGGGGGGTGGCCTCCAGGATCTGGTCGGACGTGACGGCGGCGGCAAAGGCGAAGACCGCGGTCATCACCGGGAACGACAGGAACATGGGGCGGGAGGAGTACGTCGTGTGCATCCGGAACTCCTCCTTGAGCATCAGCCAGACGAGGCTCATCCCGGGCCCTCCGAGTTCACGACCCGGTGGAAGAGGCTCCCCAGGTCTTCGTGAGCCTCCTTGACCTCCGCCAGGGGGCCGTCCGCCACGATGCGCCCCTTGTGGATGATGGCCATGTGGTCGCAGAGCTTCTCCGCGATCTCCAGGATGTGGGAGCACATGAACACGGTGCCGCCGTTCTGGGTGTAGCCCCGCAGGTAGTCCATGATCTTGCGCTGGTAGATCGGGTCGAGGTTGATGAACGGCTCGTCGAGGAACAGGAGGGAGGGGTGGTGGAGGAACGCGGCCGCCAGGATGAGCTTCTGACGCATGCCCTTGGAGAGGTCCCGGCAGATGGTCCCCTCGGCCTCCTCCAGGTCCAGGTACTCGAGCCACCCGCGGATCTTCGACTCCAGGTCGTCCACCTTCCGCACGCGCCCGACGAAGTACAGGTATTCGTGGGCGGTGAGGTAGCTCGGCGGGGACTCCACCTCGGGGACGATCCCCACCC
>CAYFXO010000010.1:0-32614 GCA_964347125.1 uncultured Methanomassiliicoccales archaeon
TACTTGAGGACGAAGTAGAAGAACCGCTCCTCCCACACCTCCAGGAGGATGGGCTTCCCCCACCGCGCGGCGAGGCCGACGACGAAGTCCTGGTGGGCGTCCCAGATGTCCTTCGTCACCCGCATCCCCACCTCCAAGTCCCCGGGGAGGTCGAAGCCGATGCCTTCGAGGATCTCGCGGGACAGGTCCCAGCGGGTCACCATCTCCTCCTGGGCCATGGCCATGTCCGCCACGAAGGCGTGGCAGTCGGGCATCGTGAACGCCCGGAGCCGCCGCAGGCCGGAGAGCTCGCCGCGCTGCTCCGCGCGGAAGGAATACCGGGTCATCTCGTAGAGGCGCGCCGGCAGGTCCCGGTAGGAGAGGGTCATGTCGTGGGCCATGAGGAACTGGCCGAAGCAGGCGGAGAACCGCAGGAAGGTCCGCTTGTTCGGGGTGTCCACCGTGTACTGGCGGGCGGGGAAGCGGTCCAGGTAGGACTTCAGGGAGGGGTGCTCGTAGTCGTACATGATGGGGGACTCCATCTCCATCCCCCCGTACTCTACCGTCTTGCGGGAGACGTAGTCCTCCAGGAGCGCCTTGATGAGGCGCCCCTTCGGGTAGAACCGGAAGTTCCCCGGGTCGGAGCCCGGCTCGTAGCCCACCAGCTCGAGGTCCTGCATGAGGCGGATGTGGGGGGCCTCCTCCTTCGACGCGCGCTGCTTCGCCATCTCGTAGCGGGCGAACTTTTCCAGATTCGGGGCTCCCTCGAAGTCGAAGCCTTGGACCGCGTCCTCCCCCAGGGAGAGGGGGTGGAGGCCCCCGTCGGGCTCCAGGATGAACCAGGTGGACACCATCGCCTCTTCGGCGGCGACGGCCTGGGACACCGCCTCCCGCGCCCCCTCCGCCGTGATCTCGCGGGAGAGCTCCGAGAGGGGGTGGCCCTTGCACGCGATGTCGAACCGCTTATACCAGCCGAAGGGGGAGTAGTGGACGTCAAGTCCCGCCTCCTTCAGCCGGGCGGCCAGGGCGTCCAGGACCTCGACGGCCTTCGACGGGCGGGCCAGGTCCGGGCTGAGATGCGCGTAGGGGTAGAGGGTCACCCGCTCCGCCCCCACGGTGTCGTGGACCTCCTGGATCTGGCGGGCCGCCTCCGCCACGACGGCGTCCGGGTCGCCGTCGTCCTCCCGCTCCACCGCCGTGAAGGCCACCAGGACCTCCTCGGTGGCGCCCTTCCGACGGTCCTCCGGCAGGTCCACGGCGTACTTCGTGGCCTCGAGGGCCTCCCACTCGAAGCGATCCGCGTGGATGAACAGGATTTGCATGGATGCCCGCCTCGAAGCCCTGAGGCGGTAAAAAGGGTTCCCTCGTGGGGCCTTTATACGGAGGGGCCGTTAGCCGGGGCGTGTTCAACGCCCGGGTGATTCACCCCGACACCCTGGAGGGGGCGGCCAGAGTCGTCGAGGCCACCGGCTCCCACAAGGGCGGGACGGCGATCATGGCCTCCAAGGCCGTGCTCTACGCCGTCGCCCTGGAGGGGGTGGGTTACCGCGAGGCGAACATCCTGAAGCAGGCGATGCTCGCCCTGGGGGGCGACGCGGCCACGGAGAAGGGGGTCGTGGACTTCACCTCCGAGGCCAGCGACCTGGTGCTCCTGGGGACCGCGAGACACTTTGGGTTCCTGACCGAGAAGCTCGCGTCCCAGCCCTGGAAGTGCGGGGCCATCGGGGCGGAGATCGCCGAGACCCTGGAGAACTACCAGCGTCGGGACTTCATCCTGCGGTTTCCCGGCGGGGAGATGGCCCTCGACCGCACGCGGGTCATGGGCGTCCTGAACGTCACCCCCGATTCCTTCTCCGACGACGGCCGGTTCCTGGACCCGGAGGCGGCAGTCAAGCACGCGCTCCGGATGGCCGAGGAGGGCGCCGACCTCATCGACGTCGGCGGGGAGTCCTCCCGCCCCTTCTCCGACCCCGTGTCCCAGGAGGAGGAGCTCGCGCGGGTCCTACCCGTCCTCGAGGGACTCGAGGGCCGCGCAGAAGTCCCCCTCTCCATCGACACCCGTCGGCCCAAGGTGGCGGAGGCCGCCCTGAAGGCGGGAGCGACGATGGTGAACGACATCACGGGCCTCGGCGACGAGGCGATGCGGGCTCTCGTGGCGGACCACGGCGTCCCCGCCGTCCTCATGCACATGCAGGGCGACCCGAAGACGATGCAGGAGGACCCAACCTACGGGGACGTGGTGGCGGACATCCTGCGGTTCTTCCGGGAGCGAATCGCGATGGCGGAGGCGGCGGGCATCCCGCGGGACCGGCTCGTGGTGGACCCGGGCATCGGCTTCGGCAAGACCGCGGCGCACAACCTCCAGATCCTCCGGCGGCTCTCGGAGTTCCGCAGCCTGGGCCTCCCCCTCCTCATGGGCGCCTCCCGCAAGTCGTTCATCGGGAAAGTCCTCGACGCAGAGGTGGACGACCGCCTCGAGGGGAGCCTCGCCGCCGCCGCGGCCGCCGTCCTGGGCGGGGCGCGCCTGGTCCGGGCCCACGACGTCCGGGCGACGGTCCGGACCGTGCGCCTCCTCGACGCCATCGCGGGGGCGGAATAGGCCCCTCCTCCGGAGAGAGCAAAGCTTTATGGCCCTCATTCAAGTTCGTTCCCTATGGTTTCGCGGTCCACCATCGCGGGGATTCTCGACGGCTATGAGAACCTCACCGTAGGGACCGTCTGCTCCCACAGCTCCCTCCAGATCTTCCACGGGGCCCGCCAGGAGGGCTTCCCCACCCTGGGCATCGCCGTCGGGAAGGCCCCCCGATTCTACGACGCCTTCCCCATGGCCCGGCCCGACGAGTTCCTCGTCGTGGAGTCCTACGACGCCCTGAACGACGTGGCGGAGGAGCTGGTCGCCCGGGAGGTGGTCGTGGTCCCCCACGGCTCCTTCGTGGAGTACATGGGGCCAGGGAACTTCGAGAGGCTGGAGGTCCCCACCTTCGGCAATCGGCGGGTCCTGGAGTGGGAGTCGGACCGGCTGAAGGAGCGGGAGTGGATCACCTCCGCGGGGGTGGCCATGCCCGACCTCATCGACGACCCGGAGAAGATCGACCGCCCCGTCCTCGTGAAGTACCACGGCGCGAAGGGGGGCCGCGGCTTCTTCATCGCGAAGAACGTCCACGACTTCAAGCTGGGCATCGACCTGAAGCAGAAGTACACCATCCAGGAGTACATCCTGGGGACCCGCTACTACCTCCACTACTTCTACTCCCCCATCACCGCGGAGGGGTACCGCCTCAGCAAGGGGTCCCTGGAGCTCCTGAGCATCGATCGGCGGGACGAGTCGAACATCGACGAGATGTACAAGCTGGGGGCCCAGGAGGCCCTGAAGATGCAGGGGATCTACCCCACCTTCGTCGTCACCGGGAACATCCCCGTGGTCCTGCGGGAGTCCCTGATGCCGAAGGCCTTCGAGATGGGGGAGGCCGTCGTGGAGCGGTCCCTGGAGCTCTTCGGCGGGATGATCGGCCCTTTCTGCCTAGAGACCATCGTCACGGACCAGCTGGAGTTCAAGGTCTTCGAGATCTCCAGCCGCATCGTGGCGGGGACGAACCTCTTCAGCACCGGCTCGCCCTACTCGGACTTCATCGAGCCCGGGATGTCCACCGGGAGGCGCATCGCCCAGGAGATTCGCCTCGCCCGGAAGCGGGACCAGCTCCTGGAAATCCTCAGCTGAGACTCGGTGGGAAGGCTTTTTAGGCCCCCGCCAGGTTGGATGCCTTGCGCATGGCGGAGCACACGACGATCATCGTCGCCGTCCTCCTGGTGATCCTGGGTGTGGTCCTCTACCTGGAGGTCCGCTACCTGCGGTCCCGGAGGGAAGCCAAGGAGGCCCGGGGCCTCCTCCCGGACCGGGCCCACAACGCCGTCACGACGACCCGGGCGATCCTCCAGCTCGTGTCCCGCCGGGGGGGCGACGTCTCGGAGGCCAGGGACCTGCTCAAGGAGGCGGACATGGCCCGCAAGCGGGGGAACTACCGGGTGAGCATCCAGCTCGCTGACAAGGCGAAGTCCTCCCTCCGATCCTCGATGGGCAAGCTGCCCAAGGAGCCTGAGGGCGCGTCCTCGTCCGGGTCGGAGGCCGCCGAGGGACTTCCCATGGAATCCAACGACCTCCCGGAGGAAGCGCCGGAGGAGGTCCCCCCCGGCGAGCTCCGGACGACGAAGGAGGTCCTCGTGGAGGAGTTCCCTGAGCACTACCTCCAGGCGAAGTTCTCCCTGAACACCGCCCGGGAGCGTCTGAAGGGGGCGGACCCCGCCTCCGAGGCCCGGGACCTCCTGGACCGCTCGGAGCGCGCCTTCGAGCGGGAGGACTATGAGGGGGCGCTGACGCTGGCGCGGAAGGCCCCGCAGGCGTCGGCGACGGCCGCGCCCGCCGAGGCGGCGTCCCCCGCCTGCCCCGAGTGCGGCGCCCCGCTTCGCGAGGGCGACCAGTTCTGCCGGAAGTGCGGCTACCGGAAGCCTCAGCCGGCAGCGTGCCCGAAGTGCGGGAAGGAGGCCCGGGCGGACGACGCCTTCTGCCGGGGGTGCGGCGCGTCCCTGGGCTAGGGGCCAAACCCTTCGAGGACGCAATCGACAAACGTTTAAGGCCCACCGGGCATAACTCGGCCGTGGTGACGCCATGGGTCCGGGTGCGGAAATGGAGGAGGTCATCTCGACCTACTATGGCGAAGACCAGGTGGCCGCCATCATCACCGTGAAGGTGGACACCAAAGAGGCCGACCGCATCGCGACCCAGATCGCCCAGTTCGACGTCATCGAGGACGTCTTCCTTGTGACCGGGGACACGGACATCATCGTGAAGGCCCGCTTCCCGAACTACCGGGGCCTGAAGGAGTTCGTCTTGGATTCGCTGGCGCCCATCCACGGGATCAAGGACACGAAGACCCTGATGGTCGTCACCACGTACAAGGAGCGCGGAGACGTCAAAATCGAAGCGTGAGGGTGCAGCTCTGACACAGGTCAATGGGAGTCGATTGGTGAGTCCATGGGCACAGACGAGAAGCTCAGTCAAGTCTTGGAGGTGCTGGACCAGTTGGCTTCCGACACCTCCGTCCCTCGGAACATCCGGAGGGGTGCGGTAGAGTCGAAGGAACTGCTCCTGAACAACGCCGAGGCCATGGACGTGCGGGCGGCCAGCGCCATCTTCATCCTCGACGAGCTGGCGAACGACCCGAACATCCCGTTACACGGGCGGACGCTCATCTGGAACATCATCAGCGCCCTGGAGACGGTGAAGTAGGGGAGGACGGCCCGCTACCCCTCGGAGGCCTCTGAGGACCCCAGTTGGGTCATCATCGCCTGGGCATCGTAGAAGAAATGGAGCTCCTGAACAGCCCCCTCCTCCACCCTGGCCGCGTAGCACGTGGGGATGCTGTAGCTCTTGGGCTTCGCCCCCTCTCCCTGGGCCCCCTCCGGAGGCACCTTCGCGGTCCCCGTCTCGCGGTTCATGGAGCACACCCAGGCCCCCTGGCCGAAGTTCCTTTCGATGTCAATCCGCCCGTCCGCGAAGTAGTCGACGAAGGCCTGGAACATCTCCACGGCCGCCGCCTTTCCGCGGATCGCCTCGGGCGCGGACGGATCGTGGATGGTGATGGAGTCGCCGCAAAGGACCCGTAGTCGGTCCCAATCTCGCGAGTTGAACGCGTCGATGAAGTCCGTCACGACCTGAACATTCTGCTGTGTTCCCATGGGCTTGCCTCCTGGGCGGTCGCAGCAGAGAGGGAGGGCTACTTAAGGGCTCCCCGTTCCTCGTGGGATGGGCCGGCGGGCGGGGCCACGGTCGACAGCGAGTCGCCAGGAGGACCCCCTTCCCGAGGGGGACACAACCGTTAAGACCGCCGCCCTCGCTTCCCGCTCCCGCGCGGCTGTGGTCTAGGGGTTAGGACTGAAGCTTCCCAAGCTTCCAACCCGGGTTCGAATCCCGGCAGCCGCATCTCCCTCACTTGCGCTTGTACACCCGCGAGCGGTCCCGCCAGGAGTCCTGTCGGGGCGGCTTGAACCGCCCCGCCACGGACGCGATGAAGGGCACGGGACCCCGCCGCCCAAGGACGAGCCGCCCGTGGATCCGGCGCATCGCCCAGATCCCCATCACGAGGTAGCCCACCAGGATGACGACCGTCGCCGGCCAATAGTACTGCCACACCGCCGCGACGAGGGCCGCCGAGGCGAAGGTCCCCGTGACCATCCACATGACGAAGATCCGGATGGCCCGCCGATCCTCCAGGTTCAGCTCCAGCCCCGCGTAGTTCGCATGCCGGGTGGGGTGGTGGAAGTTCGCCTCCAGCAGGCCCCAGAGGAAGCCCACCGCGAGGAAGCTCACGCCCACGAAGACCCAGTGGAGGAGGTCCGCAGTGATGATGGCGCCGATGATGGCGACGAAGTAGAGGACGAGGATCCCCACGAAGCTCCCCTCCCGGCGGGTGAGGGGCAGCCGCGCGGGCATCACGATGGCCTTCAGGGTGCGGCGGATGACGCGCCCGCCGAACTGGAGGGACGCCGGGAGGACCCGCGCGAACCAGCCCGCGAGGGCGTGGGCCCGTTTCATGAAGGGCGGGGTGATGACGGACATGACGAAGCAGAACGCCCCCGCGAAGGGGTACAGCTCGGCCCCCCGGGTGGCGCCCTTCGCGTTCGCCCCGACGGAGGCGAACATCAGGGACTCCGCCCCGCGGCCCATGAGGGCGCTCCCCATGGAGACGGAGGCCTTGCCGGAGAACCCGATGGAGAAGGCCAGGATCGAGGTGAGCACGAGGTCGTTCAGGATCACCAGGAGGACGGCCAGGATGACGATGTTCACCACCATCGGGAACATCGCGGGGTCGATCATCATCCCGAAGGAGACGAAGAAGATGGCCACGAAGGCGTCGCGGAAGGACTCCAGCTTGGTCGTGAACCGCTTCACCAGGTCCGTGTCGGCGAAGACCATCCCGATGAAGAAGGCCCCGATGATGGCGGGCACCCCGAAGACCTCCGCCATGGCCGCGGAGAGGAAGACCATGCCCAGGGCGAACAGTATGAAGAGCTCCTCGTTCTTGATGCGCTCGAAGTGCTGGGCGATGCGGGGGATGACGTACAGCGCGAGGAACATGAAGAACAGTATGAAGACGACGATGCCGCCGATGAGGTAGGAGAGGGTGAGGACGCTCTCGTTGGACTTCGTCATCAGCCCGCCCGCCACCGTGAGGAGGAGCATGGACAGGAAGTCCTGGACGATGATCATCCCCAGGAGGAATTGGGTCTCCTTGTTGCTGAGGCGCTTCATGTCGATGAGGGTCTTCGCGATGACCGCCGCGGAGGTCATCGAGACGACGCCCGCGAGGAACAGGGTGTCCAGCAGGGGCCAGCCCAGGTAGGCCCCCAGGGCGAACCCGGCGAACATGTTGATGCCCAGGTTCGTCACCGCCAGGATGAAGGCGGGGCTCTTCGCCCGGCGGAGCTTCTCGACGGAGAACTCGAGCCCGATGAAGAAGAGGAGGAGGATGAGGCCGATGAAGGAGAGCTGCTGGACGAACTCCAAGTCGTGGATGAGGCCCTCGTAACGGAAGCCGGCGATGTCGATGCGGATGAAGGGGCCGATGAGCAGGCCCGCGAGGATGTAGCCGAGGATGACGCTCTGACGGAACCGGATCGCGAGGGCGGCGCCGATGAACGCGATGAGGAGAATGAGGCCGACCTGGAACATCAGGTCGCCTACCTCGAGCAGCTTAATCCCCCCGAGGGGGATGGGTGTTGGAAGCTCCGGGTTGGCTTGAGAGAGATACCTCTCGTTGGGCGGTTGACTGGTTGCATCCCATCCCGCGGGGGGTATGCCCGAGGGTTACTAAAGTCTTTTCCCGCTGGCTCTGCACCCCTCTTCGCGACTGACTGTGGACGATGAGTGCGCTCACGATTCCTAGGAATGCTCGGAGGGAGGCAACGGTCAAATAGCGGCCCTCTCCTCAAGTCCTTGGATGCCGAGTGCGGTGCATCCCCGCCGCCTTCTCCTCGCGGTCGGGATCTCCGGATTGGTGGTGACCGCCACTCTCGCCGCGGGATGGTACCTCTATGTTCGGCCGCTCTCGCTCGATGAAATTCTAGACGCGCCACGCCTCACTCGTGGGGAATCGCGTATACTGGAAGGGCGAATCCGCGGCATCCATCACGTTGAGACGACCTACGGTCCGCAGGTCTTCTTGGACCTCGAAAGCCAGCTCAGCATCTGTGATGAGAACCTCATTGGCGTGGCGACCGCGGACTACGAAGCAGGTGACACCTTCCGTACCACTCTCCACTTCAAGGAGTACACGTTCAACGGCGATCCGGGAGTGTGGGCTCCTGAACTCTTCTGCCCGTTTCCAATGGTCTTCATAAGCACAGCCATCGTTATGGAGGCGGTATCCTTCGCCTCGGGAATCACGCTGAAGCACCGCCGGATGGACCGAGGATACTGGACGGAATATCAAATCGTCACCACTGGGGGCGATCAATACCCCCTCGAATACCTCGACGTCACCCTCCGGGCAGGTCGGCCGAAACTCGATGAGAACGGGACCCTCATGGGGTTTACACGAATCGATTCCGCTGCCGCGTGGCTCGCCATGGCGGCCATCGAGTACGTCGCTGTGACGGGGATGTACGCGAACGATCCCCTCTTGGACACCCTCGATTTGGAGTCCGCCGTTCTCTCTCCGGCCGGTTTCCTCCGATATGAGGATCAGAACGGCAATGGCGCGCTGGACGACGGAGACAGTCTCTGGGTCCGTCTGAGACCGACATCGGAACAGTCGGCCTTCGACACCTATCTCCTTTCCATCGGGGTGCCCGACACCTCCGTGAACGTGGCCACGAAGTACATCATCAATGGTCCCGAAGGACCCTATGAGTGGCTGAGAGGCTTCGGCCAACGATGCGGGCACTTCTCTCTCCGTCACGTCGGGGATGTCGTCAACGCCAAGGTGGATTCCACAATCGAGATAGGCGCCGTCTACCACGAGACGCCCGGCCCTATCAGCTCGTACAATCTCAGTTTCCGGGTCGAGGGCGGCGATGACGACCTCATACGCGGCTCTCATCTGGAAGTTCCGAGGCCGCTTTCAGGCGGTGGGACACTGACCTACATCGATGTGAATGGTGACGGGCGGGTGGACCCAGGCGACCAACTCCTTTTCCAGGGCATCCAGAATCAGTCTACGGTGCACCTGCGGATCTCGCTTGGAGGCTGTACGGTCGCCACCATCGATTGGATTCCGGGGTACGGGCGGCCCGCTCCATTACTCCCTTGGGTATCGTTCTCCTCCAACCGGGGACCGCCCCCCGTCGTCGAGGTGAACGTGTCCAACCCCCATGAGGAATTCGCGCTCAACCGTACCCTTACCGTCTCCCTGTATGATGACGGCGTCGAGGCCTTTTCCGACGAGCCCCTCCGTGACGGCGTCATCGCATCCTTCGACAACGGCAGCCTCCTCTTCGCCGACGTCGATGCCAGCGGTACGTTTTCCACTGGAGACCAATTCATCGTTCTGGGCGACGCGGGGGCCCGACACACGATTACCGTCAGTGTCCTCTGGGGCTACCGGCGGTACCCCTACTCGTTCGTGGGATGAGCCGCCGTCCTTCCGTTGCTCCCCGCTCGTTAGAACTCCCCTGGAAGCCCCCCGCATTGGTTTTATAGTCCCCTCGCTTTGAAACGCAAGATGCCCGAGTGGTACAACCTTTCTCCAGAGGAAGCTCTGGACGAACTCGACGCGTCCCCCCTCGGGCTCCACCCGAAAGAGGCGGCCCAACGCCTCGAGCACTACGGGCCCAACGAACTCATGCAGACCCGGAAGATCTCCCCGGTGAGGATCTTCTTCTCCCAATTCCTCGACCTCATGGTCATCATCCTCCTCATCGCCGCCGCCATCTCGGCCCTCATTGGGTTCTTCGAGCACAGCGTCGAGGAGTACTACGACGCCGCCGTCATCATGATCATCGTCATCTTCAACGCGGTCTTCGGCTTCGTCCAGGAATACCGGGCGGAGAAGGCCCTGGAGGCCCTGAAGGCCATGGCCGCCCCCCAGGCCACCGTCGTCCGCGGGGGCGAGACCACGACCGTCCCCGCGAAGGAGGTTGTCCCCGGCGACCTCATTGTCCTCGGCGCCGGCTCGAAGATCCCCGCGGACTGCCGCCTCATGGAGTCCGCGAACCTCCGCATCAACGAGGCCTCCCTCACGGGGGAGTCCGTCCCCATCTCGAAATCCGTCGACCCCCTGCGGGGGGAGGTCCTCCTCGGCGACCGCCGCAACATGGCCTTCATGGGGTCCGCCGTGGAGACGGGCCGCGGCAGTGGCGTCGTCGTGGCCACCGGGATGAAGACGGAACTGGGGAAGATCGCCGGGATGGTCCAGGAGGAGGAGCCGGAGCCCACCCCCCTCCAGAAGAAGCTCGCGCGGATGGGGAAGCAGATCGGCGGGGGCGTCCTGGGCATCTGCGTCGCCATCTTCGTCGTGGGCTACCTCCAGAACCCGGACCTCCTCATCAAGATCTTCCTAACGTCCGTGAGCCTCGCCGTCGCCGCCATCCCCGAGGGGCTGCCCGCCGTCGTCACCATCTCCCTCGCCCTCGGCCTGCAGCGGATGGTACGACGGAACGCCCTCATCCGCCGCCTCCCCGCTGTGGAGACGCTGGGGAGCGCCACGGTCATCTGCAGCGACAAGACGGGGACCCTCACCGAGGGGAAGATGAACATCCGGGAGATCGTCCTCGGGAGCCCAACTTACGAGGTCCGGGGGGAAGGGTTCGCCCCGGAGGGGAAGTTCTACCTCGGGGCGGAGGAGGTGGCCCCCGCGGATCACCCGGACCTTCTCCTGTTCCTCCGGGCGGGGGTTCTCTGCAACGACTCGACCCTGACGCGGGACGGCGCGGAGTGGGTCGTCCAGGGGGACTCCACGGAGGGCACTCTCATCGTGGCCGCCCTTCGCGCGGGCCTCTCGACGGAGCGCATCAACGAGGAGGAGCCCCGCATCGCGGAGTACGGCTTCACCTCGGAGCGGAAGCGCATGACGACGATCCACGGCGGCGCCCCCCCGCGGGTCTACATGAAGGGGGCGCCAGAGGTCGTCTTGGAGCGCTGCTCCCGCATCCTGCGGGACGGCGAGGCGCACCTCATCGAGGACCAGGACCGGCAGGCGATCCTCGACCGCAATCGGAGCATGGCCGCCAGCGCCCTGCGGGTCCTGGCGGTGGCCTACAAGGAGCTGTCTGCGGCGGACGCGGAGATCGCCGAGGAGGAGGCGGAGCGGGACCTGGTGTTCTTGGGCCTCGCCGGGATGATCGACGCGCCGCGCCCGGACGCCATCGCGGCGGTGGCCGAGAGCAAGGCGGCGGGCATCCGCGTCGTCATGATCACGGGGGACCACGTGGACACCGCCCGGGCCATCGCCCAGGAGATGAAAGTCATGGACGAGGGCGACGAGGCCCTCACCGGACAGGACCTGGAGCACCTCACGGACCGGGAGCTCGCGGCGCGGGCGGAGCAGGTGAAGGTCTACGCCCGGGTCTCCCCGGAGCACAAGGTCCGGATCGTGAACGCCCTGAAGGCCCGGGGGCACATCGTCGCCATGACGGGGGACGGAGTGAACGACGCCCCCGCGCTGAAGCGCTCCGACATCGGGGTCGCCATGGGCATCACCGGTACTGACGTGGCGAAGGAGAGCGCGGAGATGGTCCTCACGGACGACAACTTCGCCTCCATCGTGAAGGCCATCGAGGAGGGCCGGGCGATCTACGACAACATCCGGAAGTTCGTCGCCTACCTCCTCTCCGCAAACGCGGGGGAGGTCCTCATCATGTTCGCCGCGACCCTCCTGTTCTTCCAGGCCGAGCTGTTGCCGTTCTTCTCCGCCATCCAGCTGCTGTGGATCAACCTCGTCACGGACGGCTTCCCCGCCCTCGCCCTAGGGGTGGACCCCCCCGCCCCGGACGTGATGGAGCGGCCGCCCCTGGACCCGGAGGAGAGCCCCATCTCCGCGGAGATGTTCTACCTCATCGCCCTCGTGGGGGTCGTCATCCTCATCGGGACCCTGGGCCTGTTCTACTGGGAGTACTTCCTGAACGGCACGGACCT
Organism: uncultured Methanomassiliicoccales archaeon; assembly: GCA_964347125.1. Classification (GTDB taxonomy): domain Archaea; phylum Thermoplasmatota; class Thermoplasmata; order RBG-16-68-12; family CAYFXO01; genus CAYFXO01. The sequence goes on from CAYFXO010000010.1 coordinate 12,107, forward strand.
GGCCGTCGCCCGGACCATGGCCTTCACCCTCGTCGTCGCGTTCGAGCTGTACTTCGTGTTCTCCGTCCGGTCGCCCCGCCGACCCATCTGGAAGGCCCGGACGAAGCCCAACCGGAGCCTGTGGATCGCGGTGCTCCTGTCCCTCCTGCTCCAGGCCGCCGTCATCTACGTGCCCACCCTGCAGGGGGTCTTCGAGACCGCTCCCCTCGGCGCCGTGGAGTGGCTGAAAATCGCCGCCGTGGGCGCCACCGTGCTGGTGGTCGTGGAGGCCTGGAAGGCGGCGCGGCTCCGGCGCCACGAACGGGCCCTATGAGTCCGGTCGGCGCGGGGGCTGGAACGCGTCGAGGACGTCTGCGATGTGGAGGGCCGCGTCCCCCCCGCCGTAGCTGGCGCCCCGCTCGCCCGTGGGCCGGAAGGTCCGCAGCGCGTCTAGGATGGCCTCCCGGTCCGTCCCCACGAGGCGGTTCCACCCGTCCTCCACAGTCTCCACCCACTCCGTCTCCTCCCGCAGGGTGACGCAGGGCACGCCGAAGAAGTAGGCCTCCTTCTGTACTCCGCCGCTGTCCGTGGCGACGACCTCCGCGGTCAGGAGGAGGGACTGGAACTCCAGGTAGCTCACGGGCTCGACGACCTTCACGGCGGCGGTCAAGCGGTCCCAGAGGCCGAAGGCCCGCAGGTTCTTCGCGGTGCGCGGGTGGACGGGGAAGACCGCCTCTCCGTCGTATCCCTCCAGAGCGGCCACCACTTCGCCCAGACGCTCCGGGTCGTCCGCGGTCGCGGGTCGGTGGACCGTCACCAGCGCGTATTGCCCCGGCGAGAGACCCAGCTCCGCGGCCATCCCCCGTTCCCGGGCCCGTCCCTCGCTCCGCAGGGCCGCATCGTACATCACGTCCCCGACGAGGTGGACGCCCTTCGTGATGTCCTCCACCTCCAGGTTCGCCACCGACTGGCGGGTGGGGCAGAACAGGAGGTCAGAGAGGTGGTCCGTCATCACCCGGTTGATCTCCTCCGGCATCGCGCGGTTGAAGGAGCGCAGGCCCGCCTCCACGTGCCCGACCGGGAGGAGGAGCTTCGCCGCCGCCAGGGCCCCCGCCAGGGTGGAGTTCGTGTCCCCGTACACGAGGACGGCATCGGGCGCCTCCTCGAGGAGCACCGCCTCCGAGCGTTGCAGCATCTCCGCGGTCTGCACCCCATGGGAGGCGGAGCCGACCCCCAGGTTGTGGTCGGGCTCCGGGAGGCCCAGCTCCTCGAAGAAGACGGCGCTCATCCCGTGGTCGTAGTGCTGGCCCGTGTGGATGAGGACCTGGTCGTGGGATCGGCGGAGGGCCCGGGTGACCTCCGCGGCCTTGATGAACTGGGGGCGGGCGCCGACGACGCTGGCGATCCTCACGGATGTCGGGAAGCTCCGGAGCGTATTTAATCGGTGGCTCAGCGGATTCCACGGAGCTCTCAGTAGGCCATCTCTCCGCTGATGAAGGCTTGGGTCTCCGGCTTCGAGGGGTTCTCGAAGAAGGACTCCACGGGGCTCTCTTCCACGATGCGGCCACGGAGGAGCAGGCCCACCCTGTGGGCGAGGCGTCTGGCCTGGAATAGATTGTGGGTCACGATGAGAACTGTCCCCCCCGTGCGGTCATTGAACGAACGAACCGCCCTCTCCAGAATGGCCACGCTACTCGGGTCGAGGTTCGCGGTGAACTCGTCGAGGAGCAGCAGTTCTGGTCGGATCACCGTCGCACGGACGAAGGCCAGCCGTTGGGCTTCGCCCCCTGAAAGAATCCCCGCCGCCTCGGACGCCAAGTCCTGAATCCCCACCTCCTCCAGAGCCGGGAAGACCCTGCTTTCCACCTCTGCATCATCCACCCCGCGCACCCGCAGGCCGTAGGCGGCGTTCGCGAAGACGGTCCTCTTGAAGAGGGCGGGCTGCTGCATCACCATGGCCATGCGGCGCCGTATCTCCAGACGCTCCGCGGCTCTCGGTGGGGCGGTCGCTCCCGCAAACCGCACCTCGCCGCCATCCGGCTCCTCGAGGAGGTCCACGATCCTGAGGGTCGTGGTCTTCCCCACGCCGCTGGGCCCGACCAAAGCATAGACTTCCCCCCGCATGACGTGAAGGTCTAGACCCCTGAGGACCTCCCTTCCATTGTACCCCTTCCATACCCCACGGAGCTCGACATGGTTCATCGGAGAATCCCCCGCTCCCCAGCCCTGTGAAGGAGATAGAAGATCGCCGCGGACACCGTCAATAGAATCGCTCCCAAGAAGAGGGCCCCCTGGAAGTTCCCCAGGTCCACGTCGAGGACGATGGAGGTCGTCAGGACTCGGGTGTGGCCCCGGATATTCCCGCCCACGATCATGACGGCCCCCACCTCAGAGATGGCCCTGCCGAACCCCACCATGACCGCCGTCAGGACGCCCAGTCGGGCATCGGAGACCACCGTCCTCGCCACGTCCCACTCATTGGCGCCCAGGGTGCGCGCCGTCTCCCAGACGCCCCGATCGACGCTGGTGACCGCCGCAATCGTGACTCCGGTCATGAGGGGGAGGATGAGGAGCATCTGGGCGAGGATCATGCCATTCGTGGTGTACAGCCACCCGAGGGGGCCCAGGAGGCCTTCACTCGAGAGCAGCACGTAGACGAGGAGCCCGGCGAGGACGGGCGGGAAGCCGTACAGGGTGTAGATCAAGGTCCGGACCAACCCGCGTCCTCGGAAGGTCTTGAACCCGATGAGGGTTCCCAGAGGGATGGCGACGATCGCCGCGAGGAGGGTCGAGACTCCGGACACGTAGAGGGACCTGAGGGTAATCTCCAGCACGTCGCTCCCATCCCCCGCAGCGTCCACCACCACGGCGGGATTCACCGTCGGGCACGTCGAGGGGTCCACGTCCGCGTTCGGGGTGAAGAGCGGCCTCCCATCCCGCTCGTAGGTGCCGATGAGGTTCTGCCCGACGGGACAGGTCAGCCACGTGGCGAGGTCCCGCCCTAGATCCTCTCCTACCGTCGGATGGGCCGTGGCGCTCACGGGGATGATGCTGTACTGGTTCAGCAGACTCGGATCGTCCGAGAGGAGCGGGACGAGGGAGAGGGACGGTTCGAGGTTCGCGAAGGTGGCGTCGTCGGTCAGGGTGTAAGCGGAGCGTTCGCTGGCCACTCGCAGGGTGTGGGCCATCCCGCCGCCCGCTTGCAGATACCACGGCCCGAAGGCGGCGGGGTCGAGGCCGAGCCCGGCCCAGAGGCCGAGCTCCTTGGCGTGGGTGCCGCTGCCGTCTCCCCGCGAGACGAAGGGCGATCCCGTCGCGAAGACTCGGAGGAACGCCGTGGAGCCGTTCGCCGCACCGGAGATTGCAGCAGGATCCGAGGCAGGACCCGCGACGATGAACTCGTTGTACATCACCTGACGGCGATGGAGCCCATGGCCCTGCCGAACGAACTCCTCTTCCAAGGCCGGGGCGTGCACCAGCAATACATCCGCGTCGCCCCGCCGCGCCAGCTCCAGCGCCTGCCCCGTCCCCACGGAGAGAACCTGCACTTCCACCCTTCGTTGGGACTCGTAGGCGGGGAGGAGGTAGTCCAACAGTCCGGAGTCCTGCGTGCTAGTGGTGGTGGCCAAGATCATGACGTCCGTCGGCTCGGGGGGCACGGCCATCGCGGTGATGAACACGGCGGCGAAGAGCGTCACGACCACCGCGATCGCCCAGACCCTCCTCCCGGCCACATCCTCTACAAATCGCGATTCCATATGAGGTTATTCCTGAGCGCGTAGTACTGGCTTCCACGCCCAAACGGTCGCCCGCTCAACCTTTATACAGCCCGGTCCCATCGCTCGCCGCATGCGGGTGGCGGTCATTGGCCTCGGGTACGTCGGGCTGCCCATGGCCTGCGTCTTCGCCGAACGCGGTGACGACGTGGTGGGGGTCGAGGTTGACCGCGCCAAGGTGAGCGCGGTGAACGCGGGCACCCTCCCCCTGGAAGGGAACGAGCCGGGCCTGCCAGAGCTATTCAAGGAGGTCCATGAGGCGGGCCGCCTCACCGCGACGACCGATTTCGCGGCCTGCCGGGACGCGGAGGCCATCACCATCGGGGTCCAGACGCCCATCGACGAGGACCACCGCCCCGCCTACGACGCCCTTCGGGCCGCTGCGACGAGCGTGGGGCAGAACCTCTCCAAGGGCACCCTCGTAGTCATCGAATCCACCGTCGCCCCGGGGACGACCCAGGGCCTGGTCCAGGAGACTCTGGAGGCGGTATCCGGCCTGAAGGCGGGATCGGACTTCTTCCTCGCCCACTGCCCCGAGCGCCTCCAGGCGGGGGTGCTACTGAAGGCCATCCGGGAATACGACCGGGTCATCGGCGGCATCGATGAGGAGAGCACCCGCCGCGCCCTGGCCCTCTACGATGGACTTGGCAGTGGCACCCTCCACCCGACGGATGCCCTCACGGCGGAAATCGTGAAGACCGCGGAGAACGCCTACCGCGACGTCCAGATCGGGTTCGCCAACGAGGTCGCCCTGCTGAGCGAGGCCATGGGCGCGGACGCGTTCGAGGTGCGGGAGCTGGTGAACACCTCCCCCTTCCGGGACATGCACGTGCCCGGGGCCGGCGTGGGCGGCCACTGCATCCCGAAGGACCCGTGGCTCCTCGTCCACGGCGCGGGGAGGCGGGGGGCGCGGGTGATCCCCGCGGCCCGGGCGGTGAACGACGGCATGCCTCACCACATGGCCCATCTCGTCACGGAGTCGCTCCAGGAGGCCGGCCGCGAGGTCGCGGGGGCCCGCGTGGTCCTCTTGGGCATCGCGTACCGTCCGGACACGGTGGACTTCCGGAACTCCCCCACCCTGCCCTTGGCGGAGGCGCTGCGCGGAGCGGGGGCGGACGTGGTCCTCCACGATCCCCTGGCAGGGCGCTCCGGCGTCGAGGGCGCGAAGGACGACTTGTGGGGAACCCTGGAGGGGGCGGACGCCGCGGTCCTCGTCACCGCCCACTCGGCGTATCGGGACATGGACCTGAAGCGACTCCGGGAAGCTCTGCGGACCCCCATCCTCGTGGACGGCCGCAACGTCTGGGAGGCGGAGGCCGCGAAGAAGGCGGGCCTCCAGTACCGCGGCCTCGGGAAGGGACGCTAGAGTGGCCCTCGCCTAGGATCTCACTTCTTGGAGGCGTACGCCTGACGCAGGCGGGCGGCCACCTCCGCGTCCACATCCTCCGGGCAGGTGAGCCGCAGACGATACAGGAAGGTGCTCGGCGGGATCTCCCCGACCGGCTGGAATCGCTCGTCCTTGATGCGGCGGTCCATCACGAGGCCCAGGACGAGGGCCGATCGCTGGACCTCCACCGACCCGAAGTGGGACCCGGAGACGAGGTTGATGCTGCCCTTGACCGCGTCCAGGCTGGCCCCCACGGGAAGGGCGGCGACGAGGCGGTCGAAGGTCTCCCGGACGACCTCGGGCTTCCCCTCTAAGTGGTCCTGGACCTCGAACCGCCCGCAGGAGTGCCACTGGTTCTTGTTGCGGAACGTCCGCTCGCACTTCGGGCAGGTCCATGGCACGCGGGCGCCATCCCGTCGGTCCCTTAACGGTGTTGCGCCCAGGGGGGTCGATAGGGCCTAGTCGAGCCGCACCACGCCCCCGTCCGCCGCGGACCGGACGGCCGCCTCGACGGCCTCCATCGTCTTCACCGCGTTCCACGCATCCGCGAGGGGGGCCTCGTCCCCTTCCACCGCCTTGAGGAAGTCCTCCAGCTCACGCTTCAGAGGCTCCTGCTTCTTCAGGTTCTCCGTCCGGATGTCGAACTCCAGGGGGGAGTGGTAGATGTCGTAGGGCTGGAACTCCTTCAAGGACGAAGAGGACACGGTGAGGGACTGGTTCGTGTAGTCCAGCTCCACGAAGCTCTCCGTGCACGTGAGGGCGAGCTTCCGGACCTTCATAGGGGTGAGCCAGTTCACTTCGATGAAGCCCTCCACCCCGTTGGCGAACCGCAGCAGGATGTTCGCGTAGTCCTCGAAGTCCGCGTGGACCTGCCGCCCCGCCTGGGCGTAGACGCTGACGACCTCCGCGCCGAGGAGGTGCCGCATCACGTCCACCTCGTGGGTGCCCAGGTCCATGATGACTCCCACATCCCGGACCCGCTCGGGGAACGAGCTGACCCGGCGGGCTGAGGCGGTGATCACGTCGCCGAACCGCCCCTCGGCCAAGGCGTCCCGCGCGTAGGCGATGGCGGGGTTGTGGCGCTCGATGAGACCCACCGCGAGAACCAGGCCGGCGTCCTCGGCAACCTTCGCCAGGTCCCGCCCTTCCGTCGCGGTCTTCGTGAGGGGCTTCTCCACGAGGGCCGGCACCCCCGCGGCCAACGCATCCCGGGCGATGGGTCCGTGGGTCTCCGTGGGCGTCGCGATGGACACGGCGTCGAGGCCCTCCGCGAGGAGGTCGTGGTAGTCCGTGAAGGCCTCCGCCCGGAAGCGGGACGCGATGGCCTTCGCGGTCTCCGCATCTTGGTCCGCGACCCCGATGAGCTCCGCAATCTCCGAGTAGACGCGGGCGTGGTTCTGTCCCATGGAGCCGACCCCGATGACGCCCACGCGCATTGGGGCGCGCTATGAGAGGCGGGGATAAATGATTTGTCCCACGGCCACCGCATGGCTTAAACTGCAAAGGAACCTCTCCCGGTATCGGCCAGCCGCCCGCCGCTACCCGCCCGAGGAGGAACCTGATGATCACCATCGACGGCCTCACCCGCCACTTCAACGGCACCATCGCGGTCCACAACCTCACCCTGGAGATCGAGGACGGCCAGATCTTCGGCCTCCTGGGCCCCAACGGGGCGGGGAAGACGACGACCACCCGCATGCTCGCCTGCCTCCTCCGCCCGACCCGCGGCACGGCCTACATCGACGGCCTGGAGATTTCTCGCAATCCCGACTCCCTGCAAATTCGGGAGCGCGTGGGCGTCCTCCCCGAGGCCCCCGGCCTCTATGAGGCCCTGAGCGCCTGGAAGAACCTCCTATTCTACGCCGAACTCTATGACGTGCTCCCGCGGAAGCGCGCCCGACGCATCGAGGAACTCCTAAGGATGCTCAACCTCTGGGAGCGCCGGGATGAGCCCGTGGCCACCTTCTCCAAGGGGATGCGTCAGAAGATTGCCATTGCCCGGGCCGTGGTCCACGAACCGAAGTACCTCTTCCTCGACGAGCCCACCGCGGGCCTCGACCCCCAGGCCTCCGCCACCGTGCGGGACCTCATCCTCCAGCTCAAGGGCGAGGGGCGCACCATCGTCCTAAACACCCACAACCTGGGCGAGGCGGAGCGGGTGTGCGACCGCATCGGGGTGTTGAAGACCCGCCTCTTGGCCCAGGGCCCCCCCGACGCCCTGGCGGCCCGCTACTTCGGTCGCACCACCGTCCTCCACGTGAAGGCTATCCCCGAGGACCTCCCCGACCGCCTCCGGGCCATCCCCGGCGTGCGGGACGTCCGCGTCGCCGACGGCCAAGTCCACCTGGACGTGGACGACCCCGAGGTCGTGAATCCCCTCATCGCCACCGCCGCCTTGAACGCGGGGGCGGAGGTCCGCTACATCACCCAGCGGAAGGTGGGCCTCGAGGAGATCTACATGAAGCTCATGGAGGGCGCGGCATGAGGTGGCGGAAGGCCTGGGTCGTCGCCCGGAAGGACATGGCGGAGTTCCGCACGAACAAGTACGTCATCTTCACCCTCGCGGGCCCCCCGATCATCTTCGCCATCATCCTGCCCCTCTCCTTCTTCGCCCCCCTAGGATTCTTCCTTGAGGGGGTGCCCCAGGAGCCCAACGTCCTGAACCTCCGGCTGAACTACACCATCGAGAACCAGGAGGTCATCGGGGCCTCCCTGAACGGCGCCCTCCTGAACAACGTCACCCTCCAGGAGGTGTCCATCTACGGCTCCTACATCGGGAACGCCACCCTCTCCTACGGGGTCGTGAACAACAGCGTCCTCCACAACGTCACCGTCCACCACGCGATCATCCTCAACTCCAACGCCGCGGACCTCCGCCAGGGGGACCAGGTGGCCCTGCAGGGCACCTACATGGAGGGCGGCGACGAGAACCTCCAGTTCTACCTGGAGACGGTGACGAGCACCCTCCTCCTTTTCTTCATCATGATGCCCGCCATCATCCCCACCGTCATCGCGTCCTACAGCTTCGTGGGGGAGAAGCTGAACAAGAGCCTGGAGCCCCTCCTGGCGACCCCCGCGACGGACGCGGAGCTCTTGGCGGGGAAGTCCTTGGCCATCTTCCTCCCCGCGATGGCGGTGACGTGGGTGAGTTTCCTCCCCATGACCCTCGTCGTCGCCTTGCTCGTCGTGCCGCAGGTGGGGGACTTCCCCATCTTCACCCCCGTCTGGGCCCTGGGCCTCGGGCTCCTAGCGCCGCTGTTCTGCGCCCTGAGCATCTCCTTCAACGTCTTCGTCTCCTCGAAGGTGACCGACGTCCGGGCCTCCCAGCAGCTGGGGGTCGTCGTCATCCTCCCGCTCCTGGGGCTGTTCATCGCGGCCCTCAGCGGCGTCCTCCCGTTCGGCGCCCTGAGCGTGTTGGTGTTCGCCGGCCTCGTGGGCGGGGCCGCGGCGGGGGTGACCCTCCTCAGCCTGAAGACGTTCCAGCGGGAGGAGATCCTGGTCCGGTGGAAGTGAGCCCCCTCGTCCCGGGGGGCCCGCTCAATCCTTCACCGAGTAGATCTCGAGCCAGATGCCGTCCGGGTCCGTGACGCAGGCGTACCAGTACTCGCCCCGGTCCTCGAGGGGGTACGCGACCTCGCACCCCGCCGCCTGGAGCCGCTCGAGGGTGGCCTTCGCGTCCTTCACGTGGAAGCCCAGATGGTCTAGCTCGTCCCCCGCGCGGTACTCCAGGTCCGGGTACCAGTTCAGCTCGAGGATCTGCCCCGACTCGGGGTCCTTGAAGCCAGCGACCTCCCCCCCGGTCCACTCGAGGATTTTCCTCCCCTGGAACTCCAGCCCGAGGACGTTCGTGTAGAAGTCGACGGCGCGGTCCATGTCCCGCACGCGGATGCCGAAGTACTCCAGCTTCATCCGCTCACCTCCGGGCTCGAAGGGGCGCCGATACAAAAAGGTCTCCCGAGCCGGCACCCGTAAGGTACTTGGAGGGGGCATCGGATGATGTCCGTACCTCGTTGGAGGCGGGGCGTGGAGGTGGAGAGATGGGCGAGGAGCAACCTAAGGAAAGGCGGGCCCTGCAGCGGTGGGTCGGTCGGTGGGCCGTGGACTACACGCTGAAGCTGGCCGATGGCACGGAGCATCCAGGCACGATGGCCGTGGAGGCGGCGCCGATGGCGAAGGGGCAGGGGGTCCTCATGGAGGCCGTCGGGGAGGTGGCGGCGCTGGGTCCCTGGGAGGCCCACGCCCTTTGGGGCTTCGACGCCGAGGGGCAGGAGGTCCATTGGTTTGCCGTGTCCTCCATGGGGGAGGTCCACGACCATGCGGGGCGATGGACGGACGAGGACACCTTCGAGCTCGAGTGGCGGGGCGTGGAAGAGGGGCAGGAGGCCGTGGAGAGGACGACATTTCGCTGGGCCTCCCGCGACGAGGTCGCCATGGAGACGGTGGTGAACGTGGGCGGTACCCTGGGGCATACGATCTCCGGAACATGGAGAAGGGAACGGTGAGGGGATGGCAACTGGGGACCGCCTCCTGGACGCCATCGGCCACACCCCCCTCATCCGTCTCCGAAGCCTCCCGGAGCCGGACGGCGCAGAAGTGTGGGTGAAGTTCGAGGGCGCGAACCCGACTGGCAGCATGAAGGACCGGATGGCCCTCAGCATGATTGAGGGGGCCGAGAAGCGGGGCGACCTGTCCGCGGGCGGGCGCGTCGTGGAGTACACGGGCGGGAGCACGGGAAGCTCCCTGGCGATGGTCTGCGCCGCGAAGGGCCATCGGGCTCACATGGTCTGCTCCGACGCCTTCTCCGAGGAGAAGATCCAAACGATGCGGGCCTTCGGCGCCGAGGTGGAGATCATCCCCAGCGAGGACCGGAAGATTACCCCGGAGCTCATCCAGGCCCTCATCGACCGGGCTCAGGAGCTCTCGGAGGCCCCGAACACGTTCTGGACGGGCCAATTCAACAACCCGGACAACCGCGCGGGCTACCACGGGATGGCGGAGGAGATCCTCGACACGCTGCCCGGGCCGGTGGACGGCTTCGTGGCCTCTGTGGGGACGGGGGCTTGCTTCTCGGGGAACGCCGAGGTGCTCAAGGAGCGGTTGGGCGAGGTGAAATGCGTGGCCGTGGAGCCCGACACGTCCCGGAACCTCTCCGGGGGCCCTCTGGGCGGCCACCGCATCGAGGGCATCGGCGTGGGGTTCATCCCGAAGATCATGCGAATGGACCTGGTGGACGAGATCCTCTCCGTCCCGGACGAGCTCGCTGCGGAAACCGCCCGCCGCCTCGCGCGGGAGGAGGGCATCTTCGGCGGGATTTCCTCGGGGGCGAACGTAGCGGCGACCCTTGAGGTTGCTGCGGGATTTGAGCCCGGGGAGCACATCGTCACGGTCATCGTCGACTCGGGCCTGAAGTATCTTCGTGAGGAAATTTATCGCTAGCGGCTTTGCCTCCGTTCTCGTCGAGGCCGAAAGCCAGCCGGCACCCGGGGCAATTTGGGGGCCGCCTCCTCACACGAACCTGCCCGCGTCCATGGACTGGAAATTGGAACTCGACGTCCCGCAGGGCGCCACTTGGCCGCACCACTCGTTGGGGACAGAGGATGCACGAAGCCGCGGAGTCGAAGCTGGTCGTCCGAGGCCTAAACCCGACGGGCCTGGGTGCCATTGACTCTGGTGCGGAGGGATGTTCACAAGGGACCGCGGGTGACCTGCGTGGGCTCACCGAGCACCCCGGAGTACGTCACCCTCATGTCCTTGACCGCCGGATGGCTCTTCACCGCGGCCGCCAGATCACTGTTGAGGAAGGTTTCCACCGACGGTTCATCTTCGAACAGGTAGATGCCGCCCGCGGATTGTTCTCTCTGGTTCAGGAACCACACCTTCCAACGGAGACCGGGGACGGCTGCGAAAGTCTCCGCCAGCTCCATCGCGGTCTCCTTCCACTCGTTCTCAGGCACACCCAGCCGGAAGTTCAGCTGCAGGATCTGCTCTCCCAAGTGCATTCCCCCGTGCGAGCGGCATTGACTCCCCTCACTTAACCCTTGCCCCGAGCCCGCCCTCTTGGGGTAGTGGGCGCTTCCTACGATACGCCCCGGATGACCTTCAGGATCGCCTCGATGTCCTGCGGCGTGACGCCCGGATGCACGGGAAGCTCCGCCATCTCCGGGAGGACGCGCTCCGCGACGGGGCAGGGGGCGCCGAACCCCCGGTCCACGACGGCCTTCTGGCGGTTCAACGGAATCGGGTAGGCCGGACGGCACCCCACGCCCTCCTCGTTCAGGGCCGCGACGAACTTGTCTCGCGTGCGGACGTGGTCCTCGGTGATGCGCACCACGTACTGGTAGAACGTGTGGGTCCGGTTCCCCCCGATCGCCGGCGGGACGATTCCCGTCACATCCCGCAGCCCCTCCGTGAGCATCGCCGCGTTCTTCTGTCGGGCCGCCAGGAAGGCGTCCAGCTTCTTCAGCTGCTCCAGCCCGATGGCCGCCGCGATCTCCGTCATGCGGTAGTTGTAGCCCATGTCCTCGTGGACGTACTTCTCCAGCCCGCCGTGGTTCCGGAGGCGGCGGCAGCGGTCCGCAAAGGCCGGGTCGTCGGAGAGGACCATCCCCCCCTCCCCCGTTGTCATGTTCTTCGTGGGGTAGAAGGAGAAGGCGCCGGAGTCGCCCAACGCCCCCGCCCGCCGGTTCCCGTACCGCGCCCCGTGGGCCTCGCAGGCGTCCTCCACCACGAGGAGGTCGTGGGCCTCCGCGATCTCCCGGAGGGGATCCATGTCCGCCGTCTGCCCGTACATGTGGACCGGCATGAGGGCCCGGGTCCGGTGCGTCACCGCGGCCTCCACCGCCGCGGGGTCGATGTTGTACGTCGCCTCGTCCACGTCGGCGAACACGGGGTCGGCCCCGCACATCATCACCGTCGACGCGGAGGCGAAGAACGTGATGGGCGGGACGATGACCTCGTCTCCGGGGCCGATGTCGTGGGCCAGGAGGGCTGCGTGGAGGGCCGTGGTCCCGGAGCTCGTGGCGACGCCGTGGGCCACCCCGACGTACTCGGCGAAGGCGTGCTCGAAGGCGGCGACCTTGGGCCCCTGGGCGAGGATGCCCGACTCCAGGACCTCCTTCACCGCGTCCAGCTCTTCCCGCCCGAGCTGGGGCCGGGCGATGGGGATCACTTCGACCCCTCGAGGACCAGGGTCTTCTGGCAGCGGTCGCAGCCCCCCTTCTCATCCGCCGGGTGGCCGCAGTCGCAGACGGTGCCGATGCGCACCGCCGGGTTGCCCGCCACGAGGGCGTGGGGCGGCACGTCCTTCGTCACCACGGAGCCCGCCGCCACCAGGGCGAACTTCCCGATGGTGAGGCCGCCCAGGATCGTCGCGTTTGCTCCGATGGAGGCCCCGTCCTCCACCACGGTGCGGACGAGGTCGAACTCGTCGGTCCCCGCCCGCGGGTACAGGTCGTTCACGAAGGCCACGTGGGGTCCGAGGAACACCCGGTTCCCCACGCTCACCCCGTCGTAGAGGGAGACGCGGTTCTGGATCTTGCAGTCGTCGCCGATGACGACATTCTTGTCCACGTAGACGCACTTCCCCAGGCGGCAGTTGGCGCCGATCTTCGCCCCCTCCCGGACCTGCACCTCGTTCCAGATGTACGTCCCGTCGCCGATGTCCGCCTCCGTGGAGACCTCCGCGGTGGGATGGATGACGACCGCCATGGGCGGCCGTCGCATTGAGCGATTGGAGTAAAAGCGTTGCTATGGCCTCCGGGGGCGGGCCGGAAACCTATTTCCCCGCGCCGCGATTCGTGGGGCGAGTATGACGGTGACCATCGACGGCTCTCAGGGGGAGGGCGGCGGCCAGATCTTCCGACTCTCCATCGCCCTCTCGGCCCTCACGGGGGAGGACGTCGTCATCGAGAACATCCGCAAGGGACGGCCGAAGCCCGGGCTTGCCCGGCAGCACCTGTCCGGGCTGCTCGCCGCCGCCCAGGTGTGTGAGGCGGACATCGACGGCGCCGAGGTGGGCGCCACCCGCGTGGTGTTCCGGCCCGGGGACCTCCGGGGCGGGCGGGTCCAGGTGGACATCGGGACCGCGGGGGCCATCACCCTCGTCCTGCAGACCCTCACTCCCCTCGCAGTCCAGGCGAAGGAGCCTACGGAGGCCCGGCTCACCGGCGGGACCGACGTGGCGTGGAGCCCTCCCGCCGACTACTTCCGGGGCGTGTTCCTCCCCGCCCTCCAAGAGATGGGAGCCTCGGCGGAACTGGAAGTGGAGCGACGGGGCTTCTACCCGAAGGGGGGCGGGCGGGCAACCTTTCGGTGCGAGCCCGCGGCGTTGCAGGGCCTCGCCCTTGAGGCGCCCTCAGGGAGCCCCCAGATCGACGTTTCTAGCATCGCCACGGAGAATCTTCGGAATCCCCGCGTGGCGGAGCGGCAGGTGGAGGGCTTTCAGCAAGACCTCCGCAGGGATGTGGAGGCCCGGGTCGAGTACGTCTCCTCACCGTCCACGGGCTCCGTTCTCAACGCGGTCGTTGCCTTCCCGGGAACCCGCCTCGGGGCCAACGCCTTGGGGAAGAAGGGGCGCCCCGCGGAAGAGGTGGGCCGGATGGCGGCCCGCGAGCTGCGTCAGGATTTGGACGCGGGGGCCACCGTGGACGTCCACCTCGCCGACCAACTCCTCCTCTACGCCGCGGTGGCCAAGGGCCCCACGACGATGCGCGTGCGGGAGGTCACCAACCACGCGGCCACGGTCCTGGACCTCCTCCCGCGGTTCCTCGACGCCGAATTCGACCTGCAGGTGGAGGATGGGACGACCCGCATCACCTGCGGGGGCGCCTAACCATACATGGAGGGCCGCGTGCGGGAGGGCACCCGCTCCGCCTCCTCCGTCTTCGCGTGAATCGTCTTCAGCTGGAGCTCGATGCGCTCCGCTTCCTCGTACAGCGGCCGGGCGTCCAGCTCCGTCCCCAGGAGCAGGCGGTCGATGACCTCGATGACCCGCGCCGCTGCCCGGGCGTCCGGGTAGTCCGGGTGGGCCTCGGAGAGCAACGCGATGACGTCGAAGTCCCGCTTCTTCCCCTCGTTCAGCAGGACCCCCGCGACGCCCGTGATGACCCCCTCGTCGAAGATCGCGATCTCGTGGTCCCGGAGCACCCCGTCCGCCATGGAGGTGCTCCCGATGCCGTACACGTCCAGGGTGACGTCCTCCGCCCCGAACTCCTTGTCCACGATGAGCCCCTCGGGGCAGACGAGCATCTTGCACCGCTGGTCCTGCACCCAGTCCAGGACGGTGGCGGCGATGACCTTGATGAGGCTCGGCGGGGGCTGGAACTCAGAGATGAAGACGACGAGACGCTCCGCCCCCGGGGTCGCCTGGGTCCCCGCGTACACCCGCACTGGGCTCATGGGCTCCCCGTCCCGGACGAGGGCGACGGTGGGGAAGTGGACGGAGTCCATGATGGCGATCTGCTGCAGCTCCAGGGCGTTGATGAGGTAGTTCGCCACGATGGAGGAGACGAGGCCCACGCTCGGGAACCCGTCGATGACGACGGCCCCCTTCAAATCCATCCGCCGGAGCTCGTAGATGTGGACGTCGTCCGGGGGCATCCGCGCATCCATCCGGAGGCCCGTACTTAAAGGTACTAGGCGTGGGTATTCGCCTGGTGAACCGTCTGGCTCCCACCGCAAGGTTGTTATCCGGCGGGCCGATGGAGCGGTCCGTGCGGCCCCGCGTCGTCGTGAACTGCGCCATGTCGGCGGACGGGAAGCTCGCCTTGCCCGCGCGGGTGCAGACGCCCATCTCCAACGAGCTCGACCTGCGGCGGGTGCACCGCCTCAGGGCGGAGGCGGACGCCATCCTCGTCGGGGTGGAGACGGTCCTCTCGGACGACCCCCACCTCACGGTGAAGTACACGGAGAAGGACCTGGGGAAGATGCCGCTGCGGGTGGTCCTGGACTCCGAAGGGCGGACGCCGCCGGGGGCCCGCGTCCTGGATGGGAAGGCCCCGACCCTCATTGCGACCAACGAGGCCTGCACGGCGGAGTTCGAGAACGCGGAGGTCGTCCGGCGCGGGCAGGATCGCGTGGACCTGGAGGTGCTGCTTAAGGACCTCCATGAGCGGGGCGTGCGGCTCCTCCTCGTCGAGGGCGGGGGCGAGGTCATCTGGTCGTTCCTGGAGGCCCGCCTCGTGGACGAGCTCAAGGTGTTCGTGGGCTCCGTGGTCATCGGCGGGAAGGGCTCGCCTACGGTGGCCGACGGGGCGGGGGCGCGCTCCGTGGAGGAGATGATCCCGTTATCGCTCATGCGTCTCCAGCGCCTCGGGGACGGCGCCCTCATGGAGTTCGCGGCGGGCTAGGGCCCTCCGAGAGTGGAACCTTCATTACCCGCATCCCCTTCCTCCGTGGGGAGGTCTTGCGGTGGCGATGTGCGACGACGCCCACGAGCTGTTCGGAGGTTTGGCCAACGGGGACCTCCAAGTCGGGGAGCTCGCGGATTGGCTCCACGTCCAGGGGAAGGTGGCCTGGTGGGTCTACGGCGGGTCCTACGACGGCCTCCCGGACGCGTGGTCCAAGTTCAGCGACTTGCTTCACCAGACGGACCTCCAGTTCACCGGACCGCCGGGGGACGTCTACGTTTGCGCTCCCGTCGACCATGAGGAGAGCCCGGAGACGATGCTCACCATCCTCTGGGCTCCCGTGCAGTGAGAGATTCCGAGCGGCGGGACATCCATGAAGTTCCTCTGCGACCACATGCTGGGGACCCTGGCGAAATGGCTTCGCCTCATGGGGTACGACACCCTCTACCCGGAGCCCTTGCCGGACGACGAGATGAGGGCCCTCGCCGAAACGGAGGGGCGCACCGTCCTGACCCGGGACAAGGAGCTGGCGGGCCGAGAGGGTCCACCCTCTCTCTATGTCGCCTCGGATCTATTGGAGGAGCAACTGCGTCAGGTCGTGGTGGCCTACGACCTGCACGTCGAGAACCCCCTGTCCCGGTGCGCCGTCTGCAACGGGCTCGTGGAGGAGGTGCCCAAGGCCAGCGTGGAGGGTACCGTCCCGGAGGGCGTCTATGCCCGCCAGGAGAGGTTCTGGCGGTGCCCCGACTGCGGCCGCCACTATTGGCCGGGGTCCCACTACGAGAACATCATGGCCACGCTGGAAGACCTCGAGACCCTCTGAGAGGGGTCGCCGGGGATTTGGCACCTTTTTATCGGAGGTCATCGTCGCGGTGATGCCCATGGCCGAAGGTGCCGAGAAGACCCCGGGGCGGGCGCGCGTCCTCTTCGCCACGTTCGCGGGGAGCCTGGACACGAACGCCCTCGTCCCCATCATCGCCCTCTACGCGGCGCTGCTGGGCGCGGACCTGGTGATGACGGGCATCATCGTGGGCATGTACTCCCTCATCCACGCCCCCGCGAACCTCCTCTTCGGCCGCCTCGTGGACAAGGTGGGGCGGCGGTGGCCCCTCACGGCGGGGCTCCTGTGGGACGCGGTGAGCATGATCCTGTACTCCCTGGCCGCGAACCCCATCCACCTCCTGCTGGTCCGCATCTCCCACGGCGTCGGCGGCGGCCTGGTGGGCCCCTCTTCCATGTCGTTCCTCGCGGGCACCGCGGAGGCGGACCGGCGCGGTCGGGCCATGGCCCTCTACGGGATTTCCATCGCGGTCGCCGTCATCGTGGGGTTCGGCCTGAGCGGGGGCCTCGTCGCGCGGGCGGGCTTCGCTCGCGAGGGCTACCAGATGGTGTTCTACGCCGTCTTCGGCATCCTCATCGCGGGCGCCCTGTCGGCGGCCTCGGTCCGGGAGCCGCCGCGCGCGCCTCGGGAACGGGAAGAGGAGCCGGAGGTCGTGAACCTCCCCCTCCTCGCCGCCGCCTACGTGGCCATCTTCTCCTTGTACTTCGTTCTGGGGGCCTTCACCGCCCTCGTCCCGCGACACATCGAGGACATGGGCCTCGCCCAGTCGACGGTCCCCATCGCGTTCATCGTGTTCGCCGTCTTCAGCGTGTTCACCCACTACCCGGGGGGCCGCCTCACGGACCGGCGGGGTCCGCTGATCCCCGCCACCGTCGGTTTGGCCCTGACGGGAGTCGCCATGGTCCTCCTGGCCCCCGCGGAAGCCCTGGCACTCATCATCCTGACCATGGTGCTCTTTGGCATCGGCCACGGCCTGGTGTTCCCATCGTCGTCCACCATGGTCGCGAACGCCTCTAGGGCGGGCGTCATGGGCCTCAGCACGGGCGCGTTCTACTCCGTCCTCGTCGCGGGCGTAGCCGTCGGGGCGCCGCTCATGGCGCTGGTGGCCGACGCCTACGGCATCGCGTTCGCGTTGGAGCTGAGCGCGGTGGCCGCGGCGCTCGGGATCGTCCTCGTGGCGGGCCTCGTGTGGAAGGCCGCGCCCCGTCCCGGCAATGACGGGCTTCAGAACGCGTAGCGGGCCTCGAGGAATGCGTAGAACTCGTCGCCGCACATCCAGTCGAAGTCCGGCACCCCCTCCACCTTGATGCGGCCGTCGACGATGATCGTGGGGACCATCCGGACGCCGTAGGCCTCCGCCTTCTCGCGATGCGCCTCCTCACCGTGGCTAAGGTCCCGGAGGATGAGGGTGCAGCTGGCGCACATGCCCACCTCCACCATCGCCTTCGCCGCGTCGCAGAGGGGGCAGCCGCCCGTGAAGAGCTCGATGACGTGGCCCACGGGACGGGCATCGCCCCGCCCCGGCATGAAGCTTGCCTCGAAGGGCATGTCAGCGGATGAGGCGGGCGGCGAGCCTCATTCCGGGAGCCCCACAACCCCTCTCTCGGCGAGGTCGACGACCTCCGCATGCGTGAGACCGAGGGTCTGGAGGATCTCCTCGGAGTGCTCGCCCCGCTTCGGCGCCCCGCCCCGCCTCGCTGGCCCCTCCGGCGTCCATCGCACGGGATGGGTCAGGGCGCGGAACGTCCCCTCAGGGAGCTCCACCTCCTGGGCGAGACGCCGCGCGACGAAGTGGGGATCCTCCACCGCCTCCGCCGTCGTCAGGACGGGCGCGTAGGCCACATCCTCGCGTTCCAGCATGTCGTTCCATTCCGCGAGGGTCTTGCTGCGGAACAGGTCCCGAAGGGCTTCCCGTACCGCCAACAACTCAGCCCCTTTGGCCGAGTGCCTCTCCTTCAAGTCCTCCCTCCCTACGAGATCGCAGAACTGGTCCCAGAACTTCTCCTCGATGGCCGCCAGGGTCACATACTGGCCGTCGGCGGTCTCGTAGATGTCGTTGTAGGCCACGCCGCCGGTGAGGAGGGTCTCCCCCGGACGCGGGTCGCCCCCGCCGAAGACCTCGGCGATGTTCAGGAGATTCAGGTGGACCGCGGCGTCGTAGATGGACAGGTCGAGGTGCGCTCCCTGTCCCGTCCGCTCTCGCGCGAGGAGGGCGCCGAGGATGGCGTAGGCGGCGAGCATCCCGGCCCCGATGTCCGCGAGGGTCGTGGCGGGGATGACGGGCCGTCCGTCCTTCGCGTTCATGTGCAGGAGGCCCGCCAGGGCGTCGAAATTTAGGTCGTGGGCGGGACGGTCGCGGTAGGGGCCCTCCGCCCCGTAGCCGGAGAGGGAGCAGTACACGAGGTCCTCCCGGAGGCCCGCCACGTCTTCGTAGGCCACGCCGAGGCGCTTCGCGACGCCGGGGCGGAACTGCTCGATGACGACGTCCGCGGTGGGGACGAGGCGGTGGAACACGTCCTGCCCCTCCTCCGACTTCAGGTTGAGGGCGAGGCTCTTCTTGCCCTGGTTGACCAGGAGGAAGGGGTGGCTCACGCCCGCGGTCCGCGGGGGGGCCTCCCGCATGTAATCGCCGCGGGTGGGCTCCTCCACCTTGATGACCTCCGCGCCCAGGTCCGCGAGGAGCTGGGTCGCGAAGGCGCCCGGCAGGAGGCGGGAGAGGTCGAGGACGCGTAGGCCGTCCATGGGGTTGGCCATGGGATCACCAGCCCGGAAGCTCCGCCCAGTATTTAGCAGGGTCTCCGAACGCCGTGGGTGGCCCGCAGCTTTGCCAAACCCTTATACAGCCCCTGCCTATCCCCCCCAGGTCGTGGGATGAGAGGCGTCCTGGTCCTCGAGGACGGAACCGTCGTCGAGGGGGACGCATTTGGTTCTGAATGCACCGCCTACGGAGAGCTCGTCTTCAACACGAACATGACGGGCTACTGCGAGTCCCTTACGGACCCGTCGTACCGCGGGCAGATCCTGATGATGACCTACCCCCTCATCGGGAACTACGGCGTCGACCCCTCGACCTTCGAGTCCCCACATATCCAGACGCGGGCCTTCGTCGTCCGGGAGTTGTGCCAGGTGCCGAGCCACCCCACCTCCCGCCAGACGCTCCACGACTTCCTCAAGGACGAGGGGATTCCTTGCATCGCCGGCGTCGACACCCGCATGCTCACCGTCAAGACCCGGGTCCACGGCACCCTCCGGGCCGCGGTGTCCACGGACGGCGCCGACCCCGAGTCCCTTCTCGAAGAGGTCACCCGCATGCCCTACCCGGACCGCGGGAACCTCGTGGGGGAGGTCTCCGTCGACGCCGTTAGGCACTACGAGAACGGCGGGGACCTCACGGTGGTCCTCGTGGACTGCGGCGTCAAGCGGAGCATCATCCAGAACCTCCTGGGGTTCGCGGACGTCCTGCGGGTCCCCTACGACACCCCCGCGGACGCCATCCTGGACCTGAAGCCCGACGGCGTCCTCGTGTCCAACGGCCCGGGGGACCCCGCCCACCCCGATGTCCTCCGGCCCACCGCCCGCGCCCTCCGAGACTACGCGGCGGAGGTCCCCGTCATGGGCATCTGCCTGGGCCACCAGATCATGGGCCTCGCTTTCGGCGGGGAGACCTTCAAGCTGAAGTTCGGCCACCGGGGCGGGAACCAGCCCGTCCGAACCCTCGCGGACCGGCGCATCCGAATCACCTCCCAGAACCACGGCTTCGCGGTGGACCCCGACCTCCCCTCGGAGCTGGAGGCCACGGAGGTTAACCAGAACGACGACACCCTGGAAGGGCTCGCCCACGTCGACCTCCCCGTGTTCTCCCACCAGTACCACCCCGAAGCGGCCCCCGGCCCCCACGACGCCCGCGGCCACTTCCTCCATTTCAAGAAGCTCATGGAGGCCGCCCATGCCTAGGCGGGACATCCGCAAGGTGATGGTCATCGGGTCCGGCCCCATCGCCATCGGCCAGGCGGCGGAGTTCGACTTCTCCGGCTCCCAGGCCCTCATCTCGTTGCGGGAGGAGGGGGTGCGCACCGTCGTCGTCAACTCCAACCCCGCCACGATCCAGACGGACGCGGAGATGGCGGACGCGGTGTACATCGAGCCCCTCACCCCGGAGTTCGTGGAGAAGATCATCGC
>CAYFXO010000011.1:0-153 GCA_964347125.1 uncultured Methanomassiliicoccales archaeon
ACGAGGGCGATGACCGCGAGGATCGTCGCGATGACGCTCAACGCCTTGCCCGTGCTATCTGATCGAGGAGGGGAGTCCCCTCCCGACTCGTTCTCCTCCATGAGACGGCGAATCGGGATTGGGTTGATAAGGATTGTCAAGAAGGGGCTCGCA
>CAYFXO010000011.1:185-31399 GCA_964347125.1 uncultured Methanomassiliicoccales archaeon
GGCGACCAGGGAGGCGCTGTCGAACCGGTCTCCCGCGTCGGCGCCGAGGGCCATCACCCCGTTGACGTAGAACGTCACGGTGGCGGGTCCGCCTACCGAATGGGCCCGCAAGAGGGGGACGGTCGAGAAATGGAACTGATCCGTCGGCAACGAGAACGGGACAGAGATGAACGCGGTGTGGTTGTCCACCGTGCAATCCGTGGTGGACGTCGCGAGGACGATGCGCGCCTCGTCGTTGGTGCCGGCCTCGTGATTGACCCCCACCCCGACCACGGCGCTGACCACGATGGTCCCCGGGCCCGGCACAGAGATAGTGACCTCCGCCCCGGGGTAGTGTGTGCAGGTCGAACCGATCGTCACCGGTCCCCCCACGGAGCGGTGCTCCATGAGGCTCGCCTGGGGCGCGGGGCCAGGGACCAAGAATGCGACGACGACGGCGAGCACGGAGAGGGCGACGGCAACAAGACTCAACCGCGTGGCGACGACGGACTCTCGAGAGGGTACCTTCCGCGAATCCCGGTCCGATGCAGCCTTTTCGCGCCGGGGGGCCATGCGAGGCGATTGAGGCTTTGACGCAAATATCTTGCGGCGCGCGAGGAGCTTTACTTTCGCGGGCAGCTCGGGGTTTGGTCGTTCGCCCACATCACGAGCGCTCCACGCCGCGTAGAGTTCGCCGAACTTCTCGCCGCGATGCACCCCACCTCAACGCCGCGTTCATGGTCTCAGGTCGGTGGCTGTGGCCGCGACGCCGGCCAACCCAATGGCCCGTGCGTCGCCTGATCCGCTCTAGGGCCATCAGCGGTCTCAGACTACCCAAACGGGTGTGTCCGGACACTCTGGACGAGCTCCCCGCTAGAACGGGACCTCCGTCATCGTGATCGTGTCCATGACCCCCTCCACGGACCGGATCTTGTCCACGACGATGTTGCTGATGGCGCTGAAGCCCTCGGCGTTCACCTTGGCGATGAGGTCGTACTCGCCAAAGAGCAGATGGAGATCCTTGATCTCGGACACCTCCTGGAGGCGGCGGTAGACGTCCCTTTCCCTCCCGGGTGCCGTAAGAATCAGCACAAACCCCGTGGTCGTACCGCTCCCTCGGGAGACCCTCTGTTGGCGGGCCGTATTAAGGGTATTGGTAAGCTCATCGAAGAGTCCCCCTCGGCGCGGCCAGACCCTTCTTATACCCAGACCGGGATACCCCGCGGGAAGGTGATGGGATGAAGAAACTCTTCGCCACGGAGCTCGTCGGGAAGACGGCCACCGGAAACGATGGAGAGATCATCGGCGTCATCGACGACATGATCGTGGACTCGGCCACGGGCCGGATCGCGGACGTCCTCATCGTACCCGCGGAGGACCTGCCGAGCGGGGCGTTCACCCTGGACCCCAACGGGCGCGTCGTGTTGCCGTTCGAGACCCTCCGGGCCATCAAGGACGTCGTCGTCATGGAGGCGGCGAACGAGTAGCCCCGTCGTCTCAGCCCCGATGCGACGGTGTCCCGCAAGCCATATACCGAGCCGGGGGCATCGCCGGAGCGTATCGCGGACCGAGGTGTGACCATGGTGGACCTCCAGTTCTATGGAGGCGTCGGGGAGATCGGCGGCAACAAGATCCTCGTGGAAGACGGGGACGCCCGCCTGTGGCTGGACCACGGCCAGAGCTTCGGCTGGGGGGAGGCGTTCTTCACCGGCTACCTGGGCTACCGCGGCCGGTTCGAACTCCGCGACCCCTTCGCCCTGGGGCTGATGCCGAAGATCCCCGGGCTGTACTCCGAGACCGCCCTCGCCCCCACGGACTTCCCCCACGAGCCGCCTGCCTTCAGCGGCGTCCTCCTGAGCCACGTGCACTTCGACCACACAAGCCACGTCCAGCACCTCGACGAGAGCCTTCCCGTATACCTCGGGGAGGGCACCCGACACATCATGGAATCGTGGGAAGCCACCGCCAACGTGCGGTTCGGCGATCGGCGCTGGGAGACCTTCCGGACGGGGGACACCCTGGGCATCGACGGCCTCGACGTGGAGCCGGTCCACGTGGACCACAGCGTCCCGGGGGCCTACGGGCACATCGTCCACACGTCCGCGGGAGCGGTCGTCTACACGGGCGACTTCCGGAAGCACGGCCCCCACGCCCACATGACGGACGACTTCATCGAGCGGGCCCGGGAGGCCGAGCCAGTGGCCCTGGTGTGCGAGGGGACGCGGGTGATGCCCGAGGAGCGCCGGGCGAACTTCACGGAGGAGGGCGTCCGCCGCGAGGCCACGAGGATCGTGGAAGACGCCTCCGGGAAGCTCGTCATCGTGACCTTCTACCCGCGGGACGTGGACCGCATCAAGACCTTCGGCGGAGTGGCGAAGGCCACGGGGCGCACCCTGGTCCTCTCCCCCCGCGCCGCCCACCTCCTGCAGACCCTGGGGGCCGACCCGGGCATCGACGTCCCCGACCCGCGGGCGGACCCGGACCTCCGAGTCTACCGCCGCGAGCTCCTCCGCTACGACTCCTACGAGAACGAGTTCGAGGACCTCAGCGTGGACGCCGAGTACGTGCGGACCCACCAGGGCGACCTCATCCTCCAACTGGACTTCTTCCAACTCAACGAGCTCGTGGACCTTCAGCCCGCGGCGGGCAGCCCGTTCATCCACAGCAAGAGCGAGCCCTTCGAGGAGGGGGACATCGAGGAAGAGGTGAAGCTGAACTGGCTCGCGCACTTCGGCCTGGAGCACCACCAGATCCACGCCTCGGGCCACTGTAGCATGGCGGAGATCGGAGAGGTCATCGAGGCCATCGGGCCGAAGGCCGTCTACCCCATCCACACGGAGTTCCCGGAGATGTTCCGGGACCTAACGGCCGCGGAGGTTGTGGAGCCGGAGCTGAACAAGACGTTCGAGATCACCTAGCTCTCGTCGATTTCGCGGCCTCTGCCCAGACAAAGCGTCTTGGCGGCTGGGGCCCCGGTGAGTCAGCAGCCACCCAAAATGGCTCGAGATCTCCCCCCGGTCGCCAGACCTGGGAAAAAGCCGCCCACTCACGCCGTAGGCCGGGAATCACTGCGACCACGATCGCCTCTGACGACAAGGCTCGCTGAGTCGTCCAGTTCTCGGATTAGTCCTGGCGATGGCCGAGAGTCTTCGCCCATGTTGCAGGATGTCCCGCCCTTCCGGCAGTCCCTCACTGCGGTAGGACTATCTGTAGGACGACTTCTGTGACCCCGCCGTCGTCGTCCGTCACGGAGAGGACCACGTCGTACGTCCCCGCCGCGGGGAACGAGTGCCTAGCAACATCCGTGGCCGTCATCGGATTAACGTCCGGTGAGGGGTATGGGTCCGGGCCCAGGCCGTCGTTGAAGTACGTCGTCACGTCGTCCTGCGAGCCGTCGCCCCACGACCACGTGAAGGTCACGTCGTCGCTTCCCGGGTCCGTGGCGGTCGCCCAGAGGCCGAGTTCAGCCCCCACGAGGGCGACTCGGAGGTCGGGGACCGTCCACACCCACGATGCCGGATGCTGCACGTTGAACGTGTGGTGCAGCCTCACCTCAGAGCCATCCTCCGCGGTCAGGACGAGCCATGCAGGACTGGCCCCCCACACCTGTCCGTTCACCGGGTCGTCGAGCGGCGTGTATTCCACGACCGTGGAGACGGCGTCCCCGAGCATGTTGATCGCGAAACCATCTAGGGTCACGGCCTGCTCGTCGGGGGAACCAGGGAGCCGGGTCACCGAGGCGGTGCCCACAGGACCTGACCCGTCGTACACCGTGAGGACGACATCGTGCCACTTCTCCCCCGCCACGCGTAGGGTGAGGGTCCCCTCCCAAGATGCCGCCACGTCCGTCACGCTCGGGGCCACGTTTGTGACGAGGACCGAGGCCGTCGCGTCGCTCGCGGCACTTCCATCGCTGACCCGGACCGTTGCGGTCCCACTGTAGTCGTCCCCCCAGGTGAACGAGGCGGTGTTGCTGGCCGAGTCCACGATTTCGAAGATCCCGTCCGCGTCGAAGTCGTAGGAGTACGTCAGCGCGTCTCCGTCCGGGTCCGTCGCGATGGCGGTGAAGACGACGGCAGTGCCCTCCGTCGCCTCCGTGGCGGTGAAAGCAGAGATGGTGGGCGCGGCGTTGGTGCATTTCCCCGGTCCAACAATCTCCTCCGCCCAAGCGACGAAATTGTCGAAGGCAAGCTTCACCTCCTGGTCACCGAACGCGTAATCATGGGACCAAGACGCGAGGACGAAAGGGGAGTCGACCGTCGACGCCCAAGCCGTGTGAATCGGGACCCACATGCCCCCTTCTCGGTAGAATCCGGTGATGTCGTTCCCTGTGCGGACCTGTCGAAGCATCCCCGAGAGATGCGTCGTGCCGGTGATGCCCTCGACGGTGCCGAAGTTCGTCAGGTACACCTCGCGGGGCTCGCCTGGGAAGTCCTGATCGTCCGGTCCGAAGCTCGTCCTCTCCGGGCCTCCCGCGCTGCTCCCGAGACCGACTCGAACCCCGTTCGAAAACGGCCACGCGATGAGTTCGAACTCCACCTGTATGTCGAAGTCGCCTCGCAGCTTGCACACGCTGCTGAATTCTGCGCCAAAGGACTGGCCGCCAGCCTCCGCACTGTGGATGATCTCCAGGCGCTGGTTTGTCTCCTGAATGGTCGAGCCCCCCGACTGGCCCGCCCACCACAGTGAAACGTCCCTCACGTTGTCGTCGAAGTCGTCGGAAATCATGTCCGCGAGGTGGGTCAGCGGAGAGGGAGGCGCTCCCGTTGGCGGGAGCGGAATGAGAACGACGGCGCCCAGGATGAGAACATTCGCCATTAGGATGGCGCTCGCTGTGGTGGCGCCCTGCACTCTCCCTCCACCCAGCAATCGCATCTACGGGAACGTATATAATTCCATCCCGAGGCGCACGCTCCTTTCGGCGTGCGATCGGGGAGGAGCATGTCCTCCCTGTCAGGGGCTTGCCCACCCTAGGAACTCGAGTCCGTCAGCTCGTAGGACCGGAGAAACCCGTACCAGACCCGCCCCTCGATGACCTGACCCACGTGAAAGGCGTCGCCCCCCCTGACGGAGCTGAGGTAGAGGAAGAAGACGCCCTCGGTGTCCGGAGCGTACCGCTCCTCGCAGCTCTCCATCCCCACGTCCCCCGAGATGTACGAGACCTCCTGAATCAAGAGCGTCAACCGGTAGTGGGCGGGGAAGACCGTTCCGGGCATCGCCCCGGGCGGGCCGTCGGTTCCCTGGTCCGCGTCAGAGGGGACCTCGTCCTCGAAGGCGACCCCGCGGATGATCCCCTTGACGTGGCACGTCGGCGTCTCCGGCGGTACGACCATGTCCTCCCACCTTTCTCACAAACGGCCTTCGAGCGTCCCGAGCCTCGCGACTCTTGGGGTCTACGCCCCGAGGAGGTAGTCGATCTCCTTCAGGAAGTACTTGAACTCGTGCTCGCTCTTGGCCTTCGTGTTCGCCAGCTCCACGAGGCGGTGGATGCCGTGGGGGAGCGTGCGGCGACGGCGGATCCGCATGTTGATGTCGTCCACCTTCGCCTTCATCGAGTAGAAATTTCGGAACGACACCTCGGGGAGGCCGGTGGCCTTCGTCTGGGCCGCCTTCTTCTTCGCCTTCACGAGCCGGTCGAGCTCTTCCGCGGCCATCTTGTACGCTTCGTACTGGTGTGGAGCGAGCCCCGCCTCGATGGCCTCCCGCCCGAGACCCATCATGGACATCAGCTGCTCGCTGACCTCCAGGTCAATCTCGACCCCGCGGGACTCGATGTTGTCCCGAACGCGCCGGATGAGCTCTCGTAGCTGGGCGATTGATCGCTCCGAATCCCCCATGGACGCTCCCGTCGCGTCCGTATTACCTTCGGCGGGGTAATAAGGTTTCCGAGGCCAGTCCCCCCAGCGGGAATCGGCGGGACGGCCCGCGGCGGCCTACGGCGCGAAGTACGCGAGGTAGGCGCCCTGCACGCCGAGGATGACGAATTGGATGGCGATGGCCGCGAGGATGAGGCCCATGACGCGGGAGAAGGCGAGGGCCCCCATCCGGCCCATCCGCCGGAAGATCCGGTCCGCGTAGCGCAGGAGGACGAAGGCGATGGCCATGACGAGGAGCACGGCGCCGAGGACGATGCCCACCCGCAGGGCGTCCGCCGGGTCGCCGAGTGGGTTCCGGGCCTCGCTCATCAGAAGGACCACGGTGGTGATGGCCCCCGGCCCCGCGTAGAGGGGGATGCCCAGGGGGACGACCCCCACCGCTTCCCGGGCCATGGCCTCCTCCCGGTCCTGCGCCGTCAGCTGCGTCCGGGAGCGCTGCCCGTGGAGCATGGAGAACGCGATGGCGAAGAGGAGGAGGCCCCCCGCGATGCGGAACGCGTGGATGCTCGTGTGGAACAGGGTGAAGATGTAGCCCCCCGCGAGGCCGAAGACGAAGAGGGTGGCGATGGCCACGAGGACGGTCTTGGTGATGACCCGCCGCTTCAGGTCGGGGGTGTAGCCCTCCGTCAGCGTGACGAAGAACGTGAGGTTTCCGATGGGGTTGATGATCGCGAACAGGGAGGCGAAGCTCGCGGCGGCGAACTCGAGCACGGGTCCCGGCCATCCCCAGGTCGCTATTAAAACCTCTCCAGGGCCTTCCGGGCCACCGTGACGTAGCCGGTGTGGCCCAGGGAGTCGAAGCTCGGCCGCACGCCCCCCTCGCCGACCTCCATGCGCCGCTCCAGGGTCTCGTAGGACTCGATGAGGACGAAGGGGAGGTCGCGGAGGCCCCGCACCGTGCGCTCCACCTGGTTCGCGGTGGGGGAGAAGCTGGCGAGGGCCCCGCCCACGGCCAGGGCCTCATGGGCGTGCCCCAGGGCCTCCCACGGGGCGGGGACGTCCAGCACGACGGCGGCGGCGTCCCGCTCCTCGAAGCCCTCCGTGACGTCGGCGGTCTTGAACGCCACCAGCCCCCCCAGCCCCGCGCGGGCCACGTTCTTCCGGGCCAAGGCCGTGGAACTCTCGCGGTTGTCGTAGGTGACGACGCGCCCCCCGGGGGCCACGGCGGCCGCGAGCTGGATGGTCATGGACCCGCTCCCGGAGCCGCCCTCCAAGACGAGGTCGCCGCTGGCGATGCCGCACCGGGATAGGATGGAGGCGCCGTCCTTCCGCCCCAGGGTCTGGGGGCCGCGCTCCAGGGTGTCCGTCAGGTCGGGCCCGCGGGCGGGAAGCACCATAAAGGACGCGCCTCCGATCTCCAGCAGTCGCCCGAGGCGGTCCCCCGCCAAGCGCCGCCCGTCCACGACGCCGACGCCGGGGACCGTCACCATCCCCTCGGAGGGCTCCACGAGCACCTTGCGCCCCTTGGCGTCCAGCAGGACCACGCGGCCCATGGGCCCGAACGAACATCCGGGGGCCACTAAAGGTTAGCGGTGACCCGCGGGCTCACGAGGCGGGGGCGGCCTCCTCCAACGGGACTTCCCGCGCCGCCACCCCGCTCGCCTTCTTCCACAGATAGGCGCAGCCCTTCTCGCAGAAGTAGTGGTACTCGCCGGAGGCGTCGAGCACCACGGCCCTGCGCATCATGAAGATCATGCCGCAGTTCTCGCACTCCACCTCGCGGATCGCACCGATGTCGACCATGAGGGCCTCACCTGGGCAGGGGGACTTGAGGGTTTTCCCAACTCCGTCCTAATTGTCTACCGAAAGGGTGAAGGCGGCGTCGGCGTAGACCCAGAATCCCGTGCCGGGCTCCATGAGGTCGGTGCCCGCGAACTCCCGCAGGTAGTAGGGCCCGGCCGCGGCGGAGTACCCCTCGACGCGGGACACGGGCTGCCCGGCGAACACGTCCGCCACCTGGCGGGCGTCCATCGCGGGGTACCCGATGAAGTTCCATCCGGCGACGAGGTCGATGGCCGTCGTGGTCGGGACCCGCCCGGCGACCGTGAAGGTGGCGGCGCCGAGGACGTTCACCCAGAGGGCGTTCTCGTGCTCCACGTTGAGGAGCCCGCTCACCCGGTTCGCCGTCCAGTAGGTGATCCATTGGCCCTGGGTGGCGTCGTAGTGCCGGACCCAGTCGTACTGCAGGGTCTGGAAGAGGACGGCGGGATCCTTGCTGGTGAGCACCGGCGTCGCGAGGAGCTGGGGGCCGGGGGAAACGGCACGCGTGATCTTCGCTGCCTGGTCCGCGGTGGCCGCGGTGTTGCTGTTGTCGTCCCGGGCCTCCACGTAGTAGAACCGGTTCGCGGGGTCGCCGTCGCCGGCCCCCGCATGGCCGTAGGAGCCCGAACCGGCCGCCACGGTGTCCACGAGGGCGTAGCCCACGCGGCCCGCATCGTACGTGGTGGCGGCGTAGATGTCGTAGGCCACGACGTCGCTCTCCCCCGCGCCGTCGTCCCCAGAGAGAATCCAGGTGATCTCGACGTCCGCGTAGCCCACGCCCGTCAGCTGGGCGCCGATGCCCGTGGGCGGGAGCACCGTCGTGTCCCCGGCGGTGCCGGTGACCTCGATGTCCACGTAGGACCCGAGGCCCCAATTCTGGGCCCCGCTCGCGTCCTGGCAGCGGACCCAGACCCGGTGCGTCCCCGGGGTCCACCCGGGGTTCGCGGAGTCGTCCACCGCTTCGATGGGGCTGTTGAAGGTGCCGTCGCCCGCGGCCATGGTCGTCGCCCCCGTCCACACGACGGCGGTAGGGTCGCTCACCCCGGTGCTCGTCTCCACCCATTGGGCGCCGAGGATGTTGCTGTTTCCCGTGGTCACGTCGTTGCAGTTCGCGGTGAGGAAGGTGGGACCCACGCTCACGTTGTAGGGGTTGGGGGTGGAGGCGACCATGGAGGCCACGGGGCCTTGGGTGTCCGTCGCCCCTTCCCATCCCGCGGTGTAGATGATGAGGAAGACGTCGTAGTTTACGTCCCCGCCGGTGGTCCTGGAGGCGTGGTAGGTCTCGTAGACCCGGTTCACGCTGCCGATGGAGTGGGTGTTCGTCATCTGGTGGCCCTTGGCGAAGGCGTCCGCGGTGAGGACCGTGGGGCTCCCGGCCATCTGGCTCTGGAACTGGTTGTCGGAGTAGATGCTCACGAGGTTCGGGGTGTCGTACGGGTTGGCGGTCTCCATGTGGGGGAGCCAGGTGATCCGGGAGATCTCGTCGTGGACGATATTTAGGATCGGGCGGCGGTCGTAGTTCGCGTTGGACACGGCGGTGCCGAAGGGGCCTTGCGGCGGGGCAAAGCTGGGACTCCAGCCGGTCGTGCCCCCTGTGGGCCCGTTCTGGGGCGGGCTAGCGCAGTCGTAGGTCCCGTCTGTGTACGTCGTCCACATGGTGAGGTCGATGCCGCCCTGGTCCCGGGTCACCACGGTGTAGAGGCGGTTGCCCGATGCGCCCTCGTCTGTGGAGAGGGCCGCGGGCCACTGGATGTTGTCGTTCGTGTTCCAGATGGGGACGACCTGTGACCAGCAGCCATTGCCGTGGAGGCGAATGAGGAGGTCCCGGTCGTTCCCGCCCGCGGTCCGCCAGTAGAAGACGATCCAGGCGATGTTGTTCTGGTCCACGATGCCGTTGGGGAAGAAGTAGAAGTTGCTGTCGTTGGGGGAAACCTGTTGTGGTGGACTCCAGGTGTTCCCTCCGTCCGAGGAAAAGGTCGCGTGGGTCTGCACCGCGGAGGGCTGGGCCGCCTGTGAGGACGCGTAGTCAAGATGCTCCCAAACCCACATGAGCTCCCCGCCCGCCGTCCCGTCGTCCCGCCAGAGCGGGAAGGAGACTCGGGCTGCGTTGATGAAGTTGCTACCATAGTTCGACTCGATGGTGCGGAGGGTCCAGGTGTTGTAGGGGGCGTCCGCGAAGGCGGCGCGGCCGTAGGAGTCGAGGTCCGGGTTCGCCACGTTGGGGTCGTCCCCGGTCCAGGTGATCACGACGCGGTTCGTGTAGGTCCCGCCGGGGATCCGCAGGAGGCGGATGTCGTTGGGGTCGTCGTTCACGTTGGAGACCTCCACGTACTGCCACGGGCCCGCGGGCTGCCCGCCGATGTCCAGGGTGTTCATGGCGACCCACACGTTCACCCCGCCGGTGGTGCCGCTGGGGGAGACGGGGGTCGTGACCCGGTACGCGATGAAGATGCGGTCCACGACGCCGTCGTTGAACACGAGGATGGACGGGTCCTGCTCATCCACGACGTCGCCGGTGATCTGGAGGGGCGTGGGGAGCGGAGCGTCGAGCACCTCGACGCAGACGCCGATGGTGTCCTGGGCGGGGGTCGGGGCCGGGTCAAGAAGGGACTGGCCCGTGACGTCGAAGCAGTAAATGCCGGGGACCATGCCGGCGGAGGCCTGCACCCGCATCACGACGTCTATGGACTCCAGAGAGCTCAGGGAATAGGGTTTCGCGGGGACGAAGCTCACGGTGAGCCCTGCGGGGGCGTTCGTGAGGACGTCCACCTGGTCGCTCAGGAGGCCGAAGTTGAGGATGTTGAAGGGGAAGTAGGCGGAGCCGGAGGGGGCGACGCTGAAGGTCGTCGGGTAGTCGCTCTTCAGGGCGATGCGGTAGTTCGTCTGGGCGCCAATGTTCGCGGCGACCACGACGGCGAACTTCGCGGGGGTGGGCACGTTGATGGGGGTCACGAAGAGCTGCCACGTCCCGACCTCCGGGGTCTGCACCTCGACCTGCTCGACGTTGTTCACCTCGTCGTAGCCATCGTTGTCCGAGTCCCACTGAGGGTTGCAGGCGCCCAACCCGGGGTCCGGCAGGGACCAACCGTCCAGTGGCCCGGATGTCCCGTAGCAGTTCCCCTTGTAGGTGACGCCGGAGGGGGAGATGACCAAGAGGTCCAGGTCCCGCACGAGGACGCCGCCGCTGGCGGGCTCGTCGGTGTAAGTGAGGGTAGTCTTGAGGGGCACGTCGTCTCCCGCCACGTTTAGGTTCAAGGAGCTCGGCGTCCACGGCGGGTTGCCCGTTACCAGGGTGCCTTGCTCGAACTGGACGGACTTCGGGGCCCGGGGGAAGATGCTCTCCCGGAGGTTGATCCGGCCCCATCCCTGGTCGTACCCGGGGTAGTCGTAGAGGTTGGCGTCCATCCGGACGGCGCCGTTGATGAGGAGGGCCTTCACGAGCCAGGAGTCGGCGCTGTTGATGCCGTAGACCTCGCGGAGGTATTCCCGGACGAGGAGGTAGTTCCCCGCGGCCATTGGGGCGGCCATGGATGTTCCCGCATTGTAGCGGTAGTCGGCCACCCCGTCCGCACCAGGAGACTTGGCATCCTGGTCGTACTGGTCGACCTCCTGGATGTAGTCGGGCTGGGGGTTCGACCGGCCGACGCGAATGTTGTAGTCCCACTCCCCCTTCGACATGAGGGAAATCACCGAGGAGCCGATGGCCACCAGGTCGGGCTTGACGCGGCCCTGGGACTGGGCGGGCCCCCCACGGCTACTGAAGTCCACCACGAGGTTGGGGTTGTCGGAGTTGAACTGGTCGGGGCGGAAGTTCTGGGAGGCGCCGATCCCCAGGCCGTTCTTGCCCTGGGAGTCGCCACTGAGGGTGTTAATGTCCGGGCCTTCGTTCGCGGCGGCGAAGATGATCATGCGGTCGTCGTTCCCGTCCCCGTCCGAGACGTCCATCTGGTCGTCCACGGTGAGAGCGTTGATGTTGTAGTTGGCGATGGACCCGCCCCAGGAGTTCACCATGGCTCGCGCCCCGTCCCCATACTGGTCGTTCCAGTAGGATGTACTCGTCAGGAGCCCCTGGCTGCAGATGAGGAAGAACCCGTTCTGGATGCCGTCGAAGGACAACTTCGCCTCGGGGGCGCCTCCTGCCTCGCTGTTGAACCACTCGTTGTCCGCAGTAGACTCACCGGTGTCCGTCTCCCATGCGTAGCCATCCGCGATCACGATGCCGACAACATGCGTGCCGTGGGCATTCCCGCAGTACCCGTCGGGCTCCTGGGAGACGGTCGTCCGGGGGCGGAGGTCGATGATGCGGTCGCCATTGGGGCTGTCGAATACGTCCAGGGCGCCGTCGTTCGGGTCCTCCTGGTCGAAGCCCGTGTCCTGCACCCCTACGACCTCGAAGATGTCGTCACCGGTGTCCATGATTCCATCGGGGCCGGGGGACCGTCCCGTTAGTGTCGTGGGGAGCCCGCTGCGGGCGGAGACCCACGCGGCGGAGAACCCGTGGACAAGCCCGGCGACGGAGTCCGTGGGGTACTTGACGCTGTCCGAGAACAGCCCCGCCACCTGCGGCATGCGGGCGATGGCCGGGAGGAGGATGGGGTCGGCGGAGACGCCGACGAAGCCCGCCTCCACCTCCACGTAGCGGACCGTGGCTCCCATCTCGCTGAGGGCCAGGGCCGTGGCCTTGCTCTCCGCGCCCCTATACAGCCACACCGCCGCGAGGACGCTGGGCTGGGAGGCGTCGATCTCCATGGAGATCTTGTAGCCCGGCTGGTAGCCGCCCACCCACTCCACGAAGTCCAAGGCGGCGACCTTTCCCGCCAGGGCGGGCGGCATGACCGTGACGTACGCGTAGTTCGGGAGGTACGTGAAGGGCTCCCCGCCCAGGTCGCGGACCGCGTCCAGCCACTCCGGCCGGATGGGTCCGATGAACTGGACGATCTGGGCCTCCGGGGACGCCACCTTGAGAGTCGCCGGGAGCGACGGCGGGCCAACCCGCGTGTCGAAGGCGAAGCCCGCCAGGGGGATCTGGAGCTGCGTCCGGGCCGGGGAGAGGCCGACGGTGAAGCCCAACGCCTTCAGCGCCTCCACCTGATACGAGGAGGCGCGGAAGATGTAGTATCCGTTCGCGTAGTCCTCCACGAGGGGGATCCCGTTGTGGATCGCGAGGGGGACGAGGGCGGGGTCCTCGGAGAACACCACGACCTCATCCGCGATCGCCCGCGCCCCCAGCGTGGTGGTCCCCGCGGGTGCGAAGACCCCCACCGCCAAGAGGACGATTACCAGCCCTGCTATACGAGTGCGGCCATTCCCAAACATGGCGCCTCCTCCATTCGAACGCAAGGTATGATGATGGTGTCGCCCACCCACACCATACTCGTGGCTTCGTATGAGGGGGACCTTATATAAACCTATCAGGAGGCCAGCGGGGGGCTAGACGGTCACCGTCCACGTCTCCACCGCGCTCTCCGCCCGGGTGCCCGCGAGGTCGTAGGCGACAACGGAGAACTCGAAGACGGAGTTCAGCGGGGCGGAGGGCAGGCTGCCCTGCCACAGCCCGGTGAGGTTGCTCATCGACACGTTCCCGAACTCAACGGGGCCCACCGGCCTCGTCAGCTTGTAGGAGAGGGCTACGTTCGCGATCGGCACGTCGGAGGTCACCGAAGCGACGACCGTCGAGGGGTCCGTGGGAATTTCGGGGTCGGGGATGTGCTGGACGGAGGTGACGGCGATGTCGGAGCGGAAGACCAGGCCCATGAGGGCGTACCCGCGCCCCGTCGCGGGGACGCCGGAGAGGAAGCCGTCCAGGTCCACGGTCCCCTCCCAAGCCGCGGGCCGTTGGCTCAGCACGGGCGCCTCCCCTCGCAGGGAGACGGAGCCGCCCGTCGTGACCAGCCGCCACTCCACGGGGAACGCCCGCCCCGTCACATCGTTCGGGTCCCGCCAGAACCGGAGCCATTCCAGATCCGGGTCCCCCGCCGTGAGGTCGGTCACGGAGCCGTCGGAGCGCACGTGAAGGAGGGTCTCCCAGGCGGGCCCGGTCCCGCCGTAGTGCAGGCGGAGCGAGAGGAGCTCCTGCTGGCCGCTCACCTGGAGCCGGAGGTACTCCACCTCCTCCACCCGCCAGTCGCCCCACTGATGCTCGATCCAGGCGTCGCCGGTGATCCCCGTGCTGTCCCCCCCGATGACCAGGGTGCCCGACACCGCGAGGCGGGTCTGGACGTAGCTGAACAGGGTGCCGTGCTCCTGGAGGAACACCTTCCCCGCCTCCCCGAGGAGGACGGGGGCCTTCAGGGCGGTGAGGGTCGCGTCCACGACGGCGCTCTCCGTGGGCCCCACGGAGAATTCCAGGTGTAGCGTGTAGGTGGAGGGCGAGGTCGAGGTCTGCTCCCACCGGTCCACGAGGCCGCCCTGGTCGAAGGAGAGGTTCAGCCGCCCCTTCGAGGCGGTGAAGGGGCTATCGAGGACCTGGTCCCACCGGTAGACCACCCCCGAGAAGCCGTCCTCGTCGGTGATCGTCATGAGGCGGGTCGCCCGGGTCTGGTCCACGCCGATGCCGTACTGGGCGGAGATCCCGAACCGGTCCCCGCCGCTCCCCTGCACCAGGAGGTAGACCCCCCAGAGTTCCAGCGGGTCGTCGTGGCGGCCCTCGTCGTCTGGGAACCGGATGGTCCGGTCCACAGACCCCGGGGGCTCCGGGCCCACGACGCCGGAGGTGAAGAGGATGTAGGCCGATGAGGCCGCCACCAGCAGGATGGCGATGGCCACGACCGCGAGCTTCTTCGCGCGGGGGATCCCCGCGGGTTCCTCTTCCGCCACGGGCAAGAGCATTCCCGCCGGCCACCCAAATAGGTTTCCACCCGCCGCCACGTCCATCTGGCCCCTCGACAAGTATTAATAGCGTCCTGGCATCCTCGAACTTCTTACCATCCGGTGGGCGGGGGTTCTTGTGGCTGCTGGGTCGAGGAGTCTCGCAATACTCGTGTTGTTGGCGTTGGTGAGTTCCGCGCTACCCATGGTCACCTCCTCCCCTTTGGACGGTGCGGCCCCCTTCGAGGTGCCGGAAGCGTCGGAGGGAGGGGTCGCGCCCTTCTTGGGATCCCCGCCGGAGGTCTTCGGAACCGACTCGCCGGACGTGCCGCGGCTGGAGTCCGATGAAGGCACGGCACCCCTCGAGGAGGGACAGGTCGCCCCCCTGCTGGACAGCATCCAGACCCTGCAGGGCATCCAGGACGCCTGGGACCAGGGGTGGTCGGGGGCCGGGGTGCAGGTCGCCATCGTGGACAGCGGCATCGACTTCGCCCACCTGGACCTCCAGGGCGCGCAGGCGGTGGTCACCGACCCCGCCTCCCCCCACTACGGCTGGCCCATCGTGTTCGACCCCCTCTCCATGGCCAAGTACCAAGAGGAGGGGTTCACCGACGAGACGTGGTACGCCAACACGACCATCCAGGGGCCCGGCCCCTTCGAGCTCACCCACACGATCAAGATGGACGGGGAGAACGACTTCGGGGCCATCGCGGAGAAGTGGGCCGCGGACCCGCGGGACGAGTCCGCCACGGGCCCGGGCGGGAACAAGCTCGACTTCGACCTCACGGACCTCTTCCTCACCCGTGACCAGGACTTCTGGTACGCGGGGTTCCCCACCTACCTCCAGCTCGAGAACGTCACCTACACCTTGTTCATCGACGTCGACAACGAGACGGGCGGGTCCACCTACGGACCCATCGGCCCCCAGGCCACCACGAACACGAGCCACAGCGACTTCGTGAACGACGTCGCCTACCGCCCGCCCGCGGGGGGCCAGATCGCCACGGCGTCCAGCGACCGCCTCATCCGGATCTGGGATGCCTCGGGCGCCCGCCTCTTCGACCTGGCAGGGCACAACTCGAAGCCGTACTCGCTGGCCTGGCCCGCGGACGGCTCCGTCCTGGCGTCCCTCGACAAGGACGAGCTGCTTCTCTGGGACCCCGACACCGGGGCCCTCCTCTCCCGCACCGGCTACGCGAACGGCATCGGAATCGACGAGGCGTCGGACACCCGCCTCTCGTCGGCCCTGGCCTTCTCCCCGGACGGGACCCGCCTCGCCGTGGCGGCGACGAACCGCCTCCACCTCTACGACGTCACGAACCCCGGTGCCCCTGTCTTCCAGGGGAGCGTCTGGCCTTCGAACACGGACGTGAACGCCGTGGCCTTCAACCCCGTCCCCGGCGGCCCCGACGACGAGGTGGCCCTCGGCCTGCGGCTCAACACGATCCGGGTGTACCGCCTGAACGCCTCCAACGTGCAGGACCCCGTGGTGAGCATCGCGACGCCCCTCTTCGAGCTGGCGGGGCACACGGACGCCGTCCTCTCCGTGGCCTGGTCCCCTGACGGGTCCAAAATCGTCTCGGGGGCGAAGGACAACAACGTCGTCCTCTGGGACGTGGCCACCCAGACCGCGGACGTCACACTCCCGGACCACGGCTCGTGGGTCTACGCGGTGGACTGGGGCCCGAACCTGGGGGACGGCTTCGTCAGCGCGTCCCGCGGGCTGCCCGCCCAGACCCCCTCCGTCCGCTTCTGGACCCCCGCCGGCGGGGCGGGCCCGGTCGGTACCGGCATCAAGCCCTTCTACGCGGTGGACTTCGCCGCGGGCGAGGCGGCCACCGGATCGTCAGACCTCTCGGCCCGCCGGTGGAGCACCGGGGGCTCCGAGCTCGCGGTCCTCGTGGCCCAGAAGCCCGACTACGCCGTCGTGGCCGTGGGCGGGAGCGTGTACAGCGCGAAGGACGACGAGTGGGTCCACGGGTTCCATAACGCCACCCTCTACCGGTGGGACGACCCCGGGCAGTCCTGGCTCGGCGACGAGCTCCCCTCCGCCGCCATCGGCGGGCTCCAGACCTTCCAGGAGCTCGGGACCGCCCAGTTCTTCGAGATGGCCATCCCCCGCACCGCCATCGGCGACCCGCCGGGCATCGCCGTCACCCTGGTCACCACGGACCTCGCGGGCAGCCATGCCCAAGATTCCACGCCGCCCGACCGGAACGTCTTCGACGCAGACAACGACTTGGTGGAGGACAAGGGCCTCGACTTCTCCCCCGCCATCACCGCCCTCAGCAGCTTCGCGTTCCGGATCATCCCCCAGTACACCATCCAAGGCATCACGTCCGCGAACAACACCTTCCACTTCGGGTTCCACCCGTCCCCCGTCCTCCAACGTCAGTTCGGCGCCGTGGGCCTCCTCGTGGTGGACAGCACGTCCCCCGACCTCTACGACACCGTCTACGTGGACCTCAACGGGGACAACGTGTTCAGCCCCGCGGACGTCACCCTGGATCAGGCGAGCCCCGTCGGGTGGCTGGACAACTTCGACGCCAACGCGAGCGTGCCCGGTCAGGACGGGGTGCCCGACGTCTCCTCGGGGATGATCTACTTCATCGCGGACGGGACGACGCCCCTCCCCTACTCGGAGCGGTACCGCATCCGGAAGAACATCCAGCCGGACGACTTCCACATCCCCGCCAACGGCGACCTGGTGGCCTTCTCCGGGGACTTCTACATCGACCCCATCACCGGCCAGGTGGGCCGCCACGGCACCCTCATGGCGTCCGCCGTCGCGGGGCGGGGCCGGGCCCCCGTAAACCCCGTAGCAGGGGTGGCCCCCGGCGCGTCCCTCATCACGGTCGCGAACTTCCAGGAGGACCCCTTGGAGGCCTGGCACTTCGCCGCCGTCGGGTACGACGGCGACCCGAACACCGGGGACGAGGCGGACGTCGTCCTCAGCGGGTTCAACTTCGTCCAGTTCACGGAGGACGGGTGGGACGCCTTCTCCCGCGGGGCGGACCTGGCCTCCTTCAAGGCCTCCGGCGGGAACGCCCTCTACGTCCATTCCGCGGGGGACTACGGGTACGGGTACGGCACGGTGAAGTCCCCGGCCGGCGGCCCCACCACGATCACCGTCGGGCGGTCCACGGACTACACGTTCCGCTCCGAGGGGGCGGGGGGCTCCGAAGGCCCCAACCCCCACCACGGCGACGTGGACGTCACCTCCTCCCGCGGGCCGACGCCCATGGGCGTGCCGAAGCCTGACGTGGTGTCCATCGGGAGCGCCACCCTCGCGTTGCCCCTCCACACGAGCTCCTCCGGGACCCTCGCGGTGACCGCGGTGCCCCTGGAAGGCACGGACGTTGCGGCCGCCGTCACGGCGGGCATCGCGGCCCTCACCCACGAGGCCTACGCGGCGACCCTGGGGACGCCTCCCGACGTGGTGCGGATGCGGGAGCTCCTCCTGTCGGGCGCCGACGACCTGGACTACGACATCCTGTCCCAGGGCGCGGGGCGGGTGAATGCCAGCCGCTCCACCCGCCTAGCCTCGAACAACGCCACCGCGGGCCTCGCAAGGGGAGGTCGTTTGGTTCTCGACACGGGTCCTCGGCGGGCAGCCGGGGGGCTTCACCCGCCTCCTGTTCCCCGCGGACTCGGAGGCCCTCACGGTCACCCTCTCGAACCACGCGGGGGCCTCGGTGAACGCCGCGGTCTCCGACGAGGTCTTCGAGAAGCTCGGGGGCATCACCTTCGCGAACCGCACCGTGAAGGACGCCCTCTACTCCCCCGACGGGGACATCATCCTGTGGCTGAACGCCTCGGGCCTCCACCAGGTGGACACGTCGGCGTCGCCCGCGCTGCTCCCCGTCGTCACCCGCGACCCGGGGACCCCCGCCTGGTGGGCGAACGCGGACCTGGTGAAGGTCACCGCCCACGCGGACTGGTCCCAGATGCTCACCTTGGACGTGGAGACGTGGCGCATCGACTACACCTACGCCCTCGCGGTGCGGGACTGGGCCATCAACACCACGAACTGGATGGGGCTCCCCTGGGGTCCGTTCCCCTTCCCGGCGTTCTTCACGAACGAGCTGAACACCTACGCGGAGACGGTCCTCCAATCCAACGTCCTGGAGGGCCGCGTCGCGGACCCCGCGGGGCGGACCCACGACGGCATCCTCATCCACCTCTTCGCCCCCAGCGACGAGTTCGCCATCGAAGGCATGGAGTGGACCTTCGAGATCGAGTTCTTCCAACGGGCGGACTGGTCATGGGTGACGCTGAACGGGCTGCCCGGGACCCTGCCGGTCACCGTCCCGCCCGGCGGCACCACGTTCACCGCGCAGGTGGACGTCCCCGCGGACGCGGGCATCGGGTCCTATGAGGCCGCCATCCGGATCGTGAGCCAGCCCACAGGGGAGGTCACCACCGTCCCCGTTCTCGTGAACGTGGCCGCCCGCGGCCCCGA
This sequence comes from uncultured Methanomassiliicoccales archaeon, assembly GCA_964347125.1. Lineage (GTDB taxonomy): Archaea > Thermoplasmatota > Thermoplasmata > RBG-16-68-12 > CAYFXO01 > CAYFXO01. The sequence continues at coordinate 19,071 of CAYFXO010000011.1, forward strand.
CCTGGTCTTCGGCGGGAACTTCCCCAGCGACGACCTCTACGACAACGACCGCATCTTCGGCGGCTACGACCGGTCCCTCCTGCGGAACAACATCGAGCGCCCGCACCTGGGCGACCGCCGCTTCTACTACTTCGACATCCCCGACCAGGGGCTCTTCGCCTGGTCCCGGGGGATGAAGCTCTTCCTGGACGCCGGGTGGATCGAGAAACCCAGCGACCTGGACCTCCACGTCCTCGGGAAGCGCCTCGCGGACGACGCGTCGAAGTCCAACGCGACCCACTACGGGCCCTACACCCTCGGGGTGGCGGGGGAGAGCGAGGTGCAGGACGAGCCCGCCTTCCACACGAGCACGAACACGAGCGAGGAGGTGATCACCGTCGACCTCCGGGCGGGGCTGAACGTCCTCATCGTGAAGGGCGTCGCCCTCAGCGGGGCCTTCCCGTACGAGCTCGTGGACGGCACCCTCGGGTGGATCCGTGCCCCCGCGGAGGTGGACGTGGCCACCAAGGACCTGGCGGGGCGGGAGCCCGTCCATGTCCTCTCGAACGTGGACTTCCCCTCCGGCCTCACCGCGTCCGCCGTGGGCCCCGCCATCACGGAGGCCCAGGAGGACCTGGAGGTGGACCAGGACTTCCAGGACTGGATGTTCGGCGCCCTCTCGTGGGGGGAGATCGTCCGCATGGGCTCCTTCAGCTGGTGCATCGAGCTGGAGAAGGCCCTCATCCTGGAGGTGCACATCGCCGGCCACGGGAACGCCCCCGACCTGGACCTGGGCGTGTTCCGCAACCTGGACGGGGACTGCACCTACAATGAGGACGAGGACGCGTACGAGACGGAGCTCACCGATGAAGAGGTGGACGTGGCGAACGCCGTGAACCTGGGCGGGAACCTGTGGTTCTGGGACGCCGACGCGGACGCCGACGAGACGGTGAAGTGGGTGGCCCCGCCGGACGGCCAGTACGTCATCCGGGTCCTCGGGTTCACCACCATCGGCGGCAAGGGGACCTTCGACATGGAGATCGCCGTCACCCTGGACACGGGGAAGGGCTACGAGGTGGCGGAGGCCCGAGAGCCGGACGACCTCCTCGTCGCCACCATCGGCGGCCTCGGCCCCCAGAGCCTCCTGGAGTTCAACATGACCTGGGACTTCCCCGGGGACACGAAGGACGGGAACTACGGGGGGGCGGTCCTCGTGGGGACGCCCCTGGCCCCGGGCATCCTGGTGCTCCCCGCGGTGGTGTCCATCGACCGCTCGCCGCCCACGATCTTCAACTTCGTCGTGAACCCCCACCCCGGCTTCGACCTAGAGGCGACGACGAAGGCTTGGACAAACGACCCCGCGCCCGACATCGGGGTCTCCCTCAGCGACACGGAGCGGGGGGAGATGGTCTTCGAGACCGCGCAGATCTGGGTGAACGGGATGAACGTCACCGCCCAGGCGACGGTGAGCATCCCCCAGTCCTCCCAGGACGATAAACTCGGTTTCTGGTCCGGGAGCATCACGTACACCCCGAACCCCCTGCCCGACGGGACCTACGTGGTCGTCCTGCGCCTCGCGGACCGGGCGCGGAACTGGGTCGAGGCCCAGCACCATTTCGTGGTCGACACCGAGGCGCCCCTCCTGACCCTGGACGGGGCGGCGGTGGAGTACACCGCGAGCCCGACGGCGACCCTCCGAGGCACCGCCTCTCCATCCGCCACCGTCCTCGCCCCAGGCGGGGAGGTCACCCCGGACGCCACCGGCCGCTTCCAGTTCGACGTCGCCCTCGTGGAGGGGGCGAACGAGATTGCGGTGCAGGCGGTGGACTGGTTCGGGGCGGACCCGGGCGGGAACCCCATCCCCGGGAACGTGGCCGAGGCGACGAAGACCGTGGTGTATGACGTCACCCCGCCGGAGCTGTCCACGGTCCGGCTGCTGTCCGCGGACCCGACCCCCCTCGGCGTCGTGGAGGTCACGGGGGTGGTCTCCGATGACATCGCCCCCGGCGTGGCGCAGGACCCCACGATGGTGACCGTCACGGTGGGCGGCATCGCCGCGAACGTGCGGCCGGACGGGTCCTTCTCGGCCTTCGTCTCCCTCCAAGAGGGCGTGAACGCCTTCGACGTGGTCGCCACCGACCTCTCGGGGAACCTGGCCAGCCTCACGCGCTCCATCGTCCGGGATTCCCTGGCGCCCGCGTTGACCGTCGAGACGGTGCCCGACACCGTGAGCCAGCGCACCCTGACCCTCCGCGGCACCGTGAGCGGGCAGGCCACCTTGACCCTGAACGGGGACTTGGTGCTGGCGCCCGGCGGGGCCTTCGAGGAGACGGTGGAGCTGAGCCGGGGCCTGAACATCCTGGTGCTTGAGGCCGTGGACTCCGCGGGGAACCCGACGGAGCGGCGGATCGCCGTGAGCTACGCCCCGCCGGCCAGCGGGGTGGGCCCGCTGGGGTGGGTGCTCCTGCCCGTCCTGTTGATCCTCGGCATCCTCCTGGGGCTCTTCGCGCTCCCCCGCCTGTTCGGGCCCGCGGGCCTGGGCGAGGAGGAGGAGGAGGAAGAGCCGGAGGAGGAAGAGCTGCCCCTCGAAGAAGAGGAGATGCTCCCCGAAGAGGAGTGGCCCGAGGAAGAGGAAGCTCCCGCGGTGGAGGAGATCGAGGAGGAGGTCCCGCCCCTCGAGAAGACGTGCGGGTCGAGCGCCTGTGGGAGGCCTACGAGTCCGGGAAGATCTCCGAATCCATGTACCGCGAGAACCTCGCTCGATTGGGGATCGAACTCCCGGAGGAGGTCGAAGAGGAGGTCCCCGAGGAGCCAGAACCCGAGGAGGAGGCGCCTCCCGAAGTCCCGCCCGAGGACGTTCGCGTGGAGCGGCTCAGGGAGGCCTACGAGTCCGGGAAGATCTCCGAATCCATGTACCGCGAGAACCTGGCGCGCTTGGGCATCGAGCTCCCGGAGGAAGTCGAGGAGGAGGTGCCCGAGGAGCCCGTCGAGGAGGAGGTCGAAGAAGTCGCCGTCGAGGAGGACCGGGCCGCCCGACTCCAGAAGGCGTACGAGGCGGGGCGCATCTCCGAGGCCGTGTACCGCGAGAACCTGGCGCGCCTGGGCATCGCCGTGCCCGAGCCGGAGCCCGAAGAGGAGATCGTCGAGGAGGAGGTTCCCGAAGAGCCGGAGCCCGAGGTGGACGAGCGGGTTGCTCGCCTGCAGGAAGCCTACGAGGCCGGTCGGGTGTCGCGGGAGGTCTACGAGCGGAACCTCGCCATGCTCGGCGTCGCGATCCCCGAAGAAGAGGTCGTCGAGGAGAAGGCCCCGGACCTGAGCGCCCTGACGCGCCTCGGGGCAGCCTTCGTGGACGGGAGGGTGTCTGCGGAACTCTTCGTCCAGAACATCGGGCGGTTGGACCTACCGGAAGGGGTGGACCTCGTGGAGACGGTGTCCCGCCTCGCCGCGGCGTACGGGGACGGCAAGATCTCCGAGGACGTGCTGCGGGAGAACCTGAGGCGGCTCCTCGGCTGAACGGCCGCGGGCGATCCTCAGAACCGCGCGTTGATGGCTTCATTCGATTCCTAGAAGTCGAACGGCTGGGGCTCGTAGACGACGATGCCGCCGCCCGGGAGGTAGGACCAGGCGAAGATGTGCCGGCAGCGGTTGCAGGAGCCGCGGAAGTTGTGGAAGTAGGTTAGCTCCGTGAACCCGCAACGGATGCAGACGGGTCGCGGGGGGGCCGTGGACTGCTGGGGGGTCCCGCACGAGGGGCAGAAGTTCCCTTGCGGGGGAAGAGCGGCACCGCACCGGAAGCAGGCCCGGGGGGCCTCCCCCGCGGCGGACGCGAGGAGCGCGCCGCACGAAACGCAGAACTGGTTCTGGGAGTCGTTGGCCGCCCCGCAGGCGCGGCAGTTCACGGGAGGGGAAGGCACGCGTCAACATACCCCGACGACTATAATGGGGTATCGGGGGGGCTATCGTCGCCGTGGCGATCCCTCCACCCCTTCATCCCCCGCGAGATCCCATCGACCCCCTGGCCGTGCGAAATCTTTTTTGCCTGAGGCCTATCCCCCCGCGGGATCGACATGAGCGCTTATCCAACGTACCAGCCCGAGAGGCCCGCCGGTGTGACCGTTTTGGCCATCCTGTACTTCCTGCAGGGCTTCCTGGCCATCCTCGCGGGCGCCATCTTCGCGTCCTTCGAGGTCTTCGGCCTCTTCGGCTTCGCCCTCGTTTGCGGCTCCGTCCTCATCATCATCGGGATCATCGACTTCATCATCGGATGGGGGCTCTGGAGCCTCCAGTCCTGGGCCCGCATCGTGGCCATCATCTTCGCGGTCATCGGTCTGCTGAACTTCCCCATCGGCACCATCATCAGCATCATCGTGCTGTGGTACCTCTTCAAGCCGGAAATCAAGGCGGCCTTCGAGGGCGTCCCCTACTACGGGCCTCAGCCCTACGGACAGCCCTACCAGCCGGGCCCGCAGTACCAGCAACCCCAGTACCAGCAGCCCCCCGCCCAGGCGCCCCCGCAGCAGGCCCCCGCGGCCCCGCGCTTCTGCCGGAGCTGTGGCGCGAGCCTCCCGCCGGGCGCGAACAACTGCCCGAGTTGCGGGACCCGGGTCCAGTGACCGGGCGCAACCTATTTCCACGCGGGGCCGCATGCCGCGGCGGGTGAGCCCATGAAGACCTCCGCCGTCCCCGGGTTCTACAAGAAGCCCCTCGCCGAACGGCTGGCCCTCCTCAAGGAGTTCGCCGACCTCACCGACGAGGAGGTGGAGACCCTCTCCCAGACGGGGGCCCTCCCCGAGGACCTCGTGGACCGGATGATCGAGAACGTCGTGGGGACGATGCCGCTCCCCCTCGGGATGGCCCTGAACTTCCTCATCAACGACCGGGAGTACATCGTCCCGATGGCCATCGAGGAGCCCAGCGTCGTGGCCGCCGCGTCCAACGCCGCGAAGATGGCCCGCGAGAGCGGCGGCTTCACCACGAACAGCACGGACCCCATCATGATCGGGCAGATCCAGCTCGTCGGCGTGGCCCACCCGAACGCGGCCCGGATGACGATATTGGAGCACAAGCCGGCGATCTTGGAGAAGGCCAACGAGCAGGACCCCACCCTCGTGAAGTTCGGCGGCGGGGCGAAGGACCTTGAGGTCCGCGTGCTCCACACCGCCCGCGGGCCCATGGTCATCACCCACCTCCTCGTGGACTGCCGCGACGCCATGGGCGCGAACGCGGTGAACACCATGGCGGAGGCCGTCGCCCCCATGCTGGAGCGTCTCACCGGCGGACGGGTCTACCTCCGCATCATCTCGAACCTCGCGAAGTACCGCCTCGCGCGGGCCCGGGCCGTGTTCTCCGCGGACGCCATCGGCGGGGACGAGGTCGTGGAGGGCATCCTCGAGGCCTACCACTTCGCCGCCTCCGACCCCCACCGTTGCGCCACCCACAACAAGGGCATCATGAACGGCATCGACGCCGTCGTCATCGCGACGGGCAACGATTTCCGGGCGGTGGAGGCGGGGTGCCACGCGTACGCGACGGTGCGCGGGGGCTACCTGCCGCTCACCTGGTTCGAGAAGAACACGGACGGCGACCTCGTGGGGACCATCGAGGTGCCGATGCCCGTGGGCCTCATCGGCGGGGCGACGGCGGTCCATCCCACCGCCAAGATCAACGTGAAGATCCTCGGCGTCAAGACCGCCTCGGAGCTCGGCGAGGTCATCGCGGCCGTGGGCCTCGCGCAGAACTTCGCGGCCCTGAGGGCCTTGGCGACGGAGGGCATCCAGCGGGGCCACATGTCGCTCCACGCGCGGAACATCGCGGCCACGGTAGGGGCGAAGGGCGGAGAAGTCGACCAAATCGTGGAGATCCTGCTGAAAGAGGGGAAGGTCCGCATGGACCGGGCGGAGGCGATTCTCAAAGAGCTCCGCGGCGAGTAGGCCTCTCGCCCGCCGCGCGGTCCCCCATATTTATTCGCTAGCGACGATAGAAGAGAGCACGCTAGATTAAGATGAAACCGTGATTCCTCTTGGCGATAAGACCTTCGTCGTAAATGTTGAAGCAAGGGCGTTGAACCATGCGAATCCGTGCTACCGCGTAGCACGATGAGCACGGCCGAGCCCGGCCCTCGTCATCGTCGAAATGGCCCGAATCGCACGAAACGGCGAGATTCGGCCGTCGAGGGGGGGGTGTACGACGTCAAAACGGCGCCCGCCACGAGAACCTTCATTCATCCTCATTGAATAAATGTCGGGGCGTTCACCCGCCCGGCCGCCCGATCCCGCGATGTCACCTAATCCCCGAATCTGTGACGTCACCTTTATGGTCAAAGGCCTCCCCGCGACACCTTCCCGCGAAAGGTGACGTTTTGGCGGCGGTCGGCCCCGCAACATTTTTCGCCGCGAACCGCCTTCGCGGTGGCGGATGGGATGCCATGCGACAGTATCTCAAAGAGTCTGAGATCGCGGCCCTCGCCCACGCGCCGCGGAACCTTCGGGACCACTTGATCATCATGCTGCTCTACCTCACCGGCATGCGAGTCGGCGAGCTCGCGGCCCTCAAAGTGCGGGACGTGGACTTCGCCGCGGAGGAGATCTCCATCCGGCGGGCGAAGCGGCACAAGGAAGGGCGCAAGGTCCCCCTCGTGGACACGACCACGCTGCGGAACCTCCGCTTCTACCTCGAGAGCCGCGGGGCGAAGAAGACCCATCCCCTCCTCCTCTCGAACAAAGGCGGCGCCCTCTCCAAGCGGCAGATCCAGCGGCTCATCAAGCAGTACGCCCTCCAAGTGGCCATCGACCCGGACAAGGCCCACGCCCACGTGCTGCGGCACACCCACGCGGTCCACGCGCTGAAGGCGGGGATCGACCTGCGCACCCTGCAGCAGAACCTGGGCCACTCGAGCATCGAGATCACCGCGATCTACCTCACCCTCACGATCGAGGACCGCAAGGAGGCCTACCGCAAGCATCGATTGCCGGCTCAGGATGAGATTTCCGCCCGGTTAAGCAATCAGGTTCACTATTCTACGCGGGAGGATTCCGAGGCCCCGGAGTGGGCCTAGGTCCGCCGCGCGCGAGGCGGGTGATGGGAACCTTTATTCCGCGTCTGGCCAATGCCCCGTGCGGAGGTGGGGAGGAGTGCAGGCACCCATTCTTGCATCGAAAGGAACGAAGGCCCTGATCGCCGTCCTGGTCGCGGCCGTCGCCGTCGCAGGCTTCGGCCTCGCGGGGACCTTCACGGCCCCGAAGGCAGTGGAGCCCACGGCGGCTCCGGAGGGAATCGAGTTGTGGGACGAACCCGCGGGGGGCGGGACGACGGACGCGCCCGCGTTGCCGCCGAACACCAACTGCGGGCCTTCGCCGGACCTGACTGGTCGGGAGAAGTCCTGGAACGGCCAGTTCGGCCGGTGGCTGAACGTGGAGCACGTGATCCATCCGTTGCTCAACTTCGAGGGCCTGGAGACCCACTACGTCGGGCGACACCAGCCCATACTCGTCGGGTTCGAGTGGGGGCAGGGGGATTCACCCGAGAGCCTCGACGAGAACATCACCCTGAACCCGGACCACGACCTCCGCGTCGTCATCGACGGCACGGTCATGGCCGGGAACTGGAAACAGTACTACCAGCCCGCGTTCGTCGCCGCCACCCAGTGCGGGCCGAACTGGTCCTGGGACCACGACAGCGACGGGCCCGGGGACGGGAACGGCAACGGCATCGGCGACTGGTCGGGGGCCGTCCTGTTCTGGCGGGCGCCCCTCCGTGGGCTGTCCCCGGGGAGCCACGTCCTCACCGTCGAGTACACGTTCGACGGCGGGCTCTCGTGGCTGTCCATCCCCGGCGGGACCATCATGGTCCGATAGGCTTCGAGTCATCCGTGTGAGCGCGGGTTGGACCGCCAGGCAAAGGTCCTTTTGTCACTCCGACGCTCCGGCGAGGCGTTGCCATCGGAACGGTACCTCCTGCGGTTCGAGAACGCCTCGGGGCTCACGCCCGCCCAGCGGGAGCGGGTGAAGGACGCGGCCCGTAGGGCGGTCCCATCCCCAGGGGTGAGAGTCGGGACGTTGCGGGTCGGGAAGGAGGCGGTGGAGCTGGACCTCTTCGTGGGGTCGATAGGCGAACTAGAACGCGCGGTGCCCCCGCTCGAGGCGGCGCTGGGCAGGCTCCTCCACAGGATCCGCGCCGATGCTCCTTCTGCACCTCAGCCGATCGAGGCCGTGGTGGAGGAGGCGAAGGACCTGTTCAACGGCGAGCGCTTCTGGGAGTGCCACGAGGTCCTGGAAGGCGTGTGGCAGGCCCGGGGCGGGAAGACCTCCCGCGAGCCGGAAACGTTGCTCCTTCAGGGGTTGATCCTCGTGGCCGCCGCCTACGTCCAGCAGCAGAAGGGGGCGGAGGAGAGGGGCCTCGCCCTGCTGCGGAAGGCCTCGCGCCGGCTCGAAGCGTGGCAGGAGGCGCTGTACCACGGCCTGGACGTCCGGGACTTGAGGCGGCAGATTGGGGACGTCTTGGAGGCCGGGGCGCTCTCGTCGATCCAACTTGGGTGAGGCGGGCGAGGGATCGATCTCCCCCGGTAGGGCAAATCCGAACCCACTTAAGCGGGGCCCGCCCTCGCGGGGGCCATGCGGGCAATCCTCTTGGGCCCGCCCGGCGCGGGCAAGGGCACGCAGGCGGCGCGGCTGGCGAAGCGGTTCCGCGTCCCCCACATCTCCACGGGAGACTACCTCCGGCGGCACGTGGCGGAGGGGACCGCCCTGGGTCGGGAGGCGGAGCCCTACATCGCACAGGGGGTTCTGGTCCCCGACGCCCTCGTCATCCAGATGACCCATGAGCGCCTGCAGGAGCCCGACGCCCGGGAGGGGTTCGTCCTCGACGGCTTCCCGCGGACCCGGGGGCAGGCGGAGGCCCTTGCAGAGTTCGCTGCCATCGACCACGTCGTCCATCTGTTCCTCGACCCCGCGGATCTCATCAAGCGGTCCACGGGCCGGCGGGTGTGCCCCGCCTGCGACGCCGTGTACCACACGTTCCTCAACCCGCCGAAGGAGAAGGGGCAGTGCGACGACTGCGGGAGCGCCCTCATCCAGCGGGAGGACGACCGGGAGGACGTGGTCCGGAGACGCATCGAAGTCTACGAGGTGGAGTCGGAGCCCATCACCGCGTTCTACGAGGAGCAAGAGCTGCTGAGGGACGTCTACGGGAGCGGGCTCGTCGTCGAGGTCTCCGAGCGGCTCCTGTCCTCGCTGGAGTCCTGAGGCCACCGACGCGCGCCTCCAGTTTCTCCCTCCCCCGACGCATCTTCATATACGCACCGCGGGATGCTGCGGCTGGATGCGCGACTGGGCCGAGAAGCACCGCCCGCAGCGCCTGGACGACGTCGTGGGCCAGAAGTCCCCCCTCGCGGAGATGAGGGCCTGGGCCAACTCCTGGGAGTCGGGCCCGCCCAAGCGCGTCGCCCTGGTCCTCTCCGGGCCCCCCGGCGTCGGGAAGACGACGGCGGCCCACGCCCTGGCTCGCGAGTACGGCTGGGGCGTCATCGAGATGAACGCCTCGGACCAGAGGACGGCGAGGCGCATCCAGCAGGTCGCGCTGCGGGGGGCCCTCTACGACACGTTCACCGAGGACGGGGAGTACATCCGCGCCCGGGAGGGGGGCCGCAAGCTCATCGTGATCGACGAGGCGGACCACCTCTTCGGCCGCGTGGACCACGGCGGCACCTCGGCCATCGGCGAGGTCCTCCGGAAGACCCAGCAGCCCGTCATCCTGATCGTGAACGACTACTACGAGCTCAGCCGGAAGGCCAGCGTCGTGCGGCGCCTGGCGAAGCAGGTGCGGTTCGGGAAGCCGTCCCCCGCGGCGGTGAAGCCCCTCCTGCGGCGCATCGCCCAGGCCGAGGGGAAGACCGTGGCGGAGGACGCGCTGGCGTACCTGGCGGAAGCCTGCGGCGGGGACGTGCGGGCCGCCATCAACGACCTGCAGGCCCTGACGGAGGGGCGGGAGGCGCTCTCCCTGGAGGCCATCCGGGGCGTGGGGACCCGGGACGACCGGCTGGACAACTGGGGCGCGCTGCGGGAGATCTTCCGGAGCGGCAGCTGCAAGGCGAGCCGGGAGCGGGCGTGGGACATCGACGCCTCCCCGGAGGAGTTCATCCTGTGGATCGACGAGAACCTGCCCTACGAGTACCGGGAGGTCCCCGACCTGACGGCCGGGCTCGACGCCGTGTCGAAGGCCGACGTGTACCTGGGGCGGGTGCGGCGGCGGATGAACTACGCGTTCTGGGCCTACGCGAGCGACCTCCTCACCTGCGGGGTCACGACCGCGCGGAAGGGGCGCTACGGCGGGGGCCAGTACCGGTTCCCCTCGTGGCTGGGGAAGATGGCCCGATCCCGGGGCGCCCGGGAGGCGTACCGGGCCCTCTCCGCGAAGATCGGGGGGCACACCCACGCGTCCATCCGGATGGCCTTCCAAGACATCCTCCCCCAGTTCCAGGAGATGTTCCGGCGGGACCGGGAGTTCCGGGTGGCCATGGTGATGGCCCTGGACCTGGACGAGCGGGACGTGGCGATTCTCCTGGACAAGAAGCCGGACTCCCACGCGGTGCGGCACCTGCTGGACGAGACGGAGAAGGTGCGGGCGGCGGTGGCGAGGGAGGGGGTCAGGGCCGCCGAAGAGGGGCCCAAGGGGCTGTTCGCCTTCGCGGAAGAGGAGTAGGCTCTCAGGGATGGGCTAGTTGGTGACCATCCACGTGGTCGCCGCGGGGACGAGGACCCAGTAGCCCCGCCCCGCCACCAGCGGCTCTGTGGGCGCCAACGATCTCAGGCGGTAGGGGTCCGCCGACCCATCGAAGCCCTCCACGGCGAGGGCCCCGGTCTCCGCCATCAGGTCCGCGGCGGTGTAGGTCGTGGAGAACGAGGGGAAGCCCACGAGGTTCCAGCCCGGGACGAGGGGGATGGCGGTGGCCGAGGGCACCTGCCCGGCGACCACGAAGAGGCCCGGGGTTAGGATGTTGGCCCAGACGGCCCGCGTGCGGTCGAGGGCCACCAGGTCGACGGTGGCCTTCGCGTCGGTGGACATCTTCCAGGGGTCGGCGTCCCCCGCCACATGGGTCCACAAGGTGTCGTGGATGACGCTGCTCATCACCGTCGCAACGGCCCAATCCTGTTGGACGACCGGGACGGAGAGCAGCTCCCGCCCTGAAGCCACGGGCACGGCGACCTTCGCGGCCTGGGTGCCGCTGGACGCGCCGCCGCCGTAGTGGTTCGCCCGGACGAAGTAGAAGTAGGTGTTCGCGTCGCCCCCGCCCGCCCCCGGGTCGGTGAAGGCGGTGGTCCCGCGGGGGGCCTTGCCGATGGAGACGTAGCCCGCGCCGCCGGCGTCGTAGGCCGTCCCGCGGAAGACCTCGTAGTCGTACACGACGGGGTCCTCGGGCGGGAGGGCCCAGGTGATGCGCACGTCCGCGCCCCCGGAGCCCGCGAGCATGGCGTCCACGTCCGTGGGCGGGCCCGACGTGCCGCAGGGCTCTTTGATCGTCAGCCGCTGGTCCGCGCTGACCCCGATGAGCGTGGTCCACCCCCCGCCGTCGGGCCACCGTACCGCGACGTCGAGGGTGCCGAAGTAGGGGCCGAGGCCGAAGTGGGCGGTGAAGCCGCTCCCGTGGCCGTGGGGGCCCTCCCCCGCCCGGATCTCCCGCATCATCGTGAGGCCGGGGGCGGAGGTCTGGTTCGCATACACCCTGGCGCCGATCCCGAGGCGGTCCCCCTCGCACCCCTCCAGACGGACCTGGAGCCACGCGTTCGCGTTCCCACCGTTCTGGAAGGCCCGGAGCTCGTGGGTGGCGGCCTGGGTGGAGACGTTCTTCCCCGCGGTGAAGAGGTCCAGGTCCCCGTCGTTGTCGTAGTCCACGAAGACCCCCGCGTAGGTGTCCCACACCCGCACGTCCTGGGCCACCGTCTGGTCCGTGAAGGTCCCGGTGGCGAGCCCCTCGTGGCGGTACAGGTAGGAGTAGGCGTAGTCGATATGGTCGTAAATCTGCGGCAGCCACAGGTCCAGGTCGCCGTCGTTGTCGTAGTCGCCCCACGAGTCGCCGACCATGAGCTCGTCGCCCTGTGGGCCAGTCCAAATCCCCCCGAGGCTTCCACAATATGGGTTTGGCGGGGAACGAAGGTCAAACAGCTTGATGGGGATTCCCGCGGCTCCTCGCACATTCGTGAAGGCGTACCCCTGGGCGGGTCCGTTGTTCCTGTATAGGAGTGAATCATCCGATGTCCGCCAGTCCTTATGGTTCAGGTTTGTGACCCACAGGTCGAAGTCGCCGTCGTTGTCGTAGTCGCCCCAAGACGCGCCGACGCTGTGGCCGCCGCGATCAC
>CAYFXO010000012.1:0-28685 GCA_964347125.1 uncultured Methanomassiliicoccales archaeon
CCGAGGACGGGGAGCCGGAGCCCACCCCCGCGGACACGGCGAGCCAGCTCCTCCTCCCCCTCTACGTCCTCATCCTCCTGGCGGTCCTGATCCTCATCCTTCAGGCGCTCAGGATGCTGGGCGGGAGACGCCCCCCCACCTCGACGGCGAAGGGCGAAGACGAGGCGGCGCCCCCGGGAGAACCCCTCCCCCCTCCGGGAGAGGAGCCCCCACCGCCGTCCTAGCCACGTCCGAGGAGAACGAACGCCCGAGCCGGAATTCGAATCCGGGTCTTGAGCTCCGCAGGCTCACAGGATATCCAAGCTACCCCACTCGGGCGCGCCGGTTCCAACCGCGGTAGGCCTTAATTCCCTTTCGGGGGCTACGCCTCCTCCGAGGCTTCCGGCTCGCCCTCTTGCTCGGCGATGCGGCGCTTGTACTCCTCCAGCCGCCGCCGATACTCCCCCTTGACGAAGGCGTTCCCTTCGTCGGTGACGCTGACGATGAACTTGGAGGGCCCCGTCCACTCCACGGAGACGTAGCCCTTCTCCTCGAGGCCAACGATCGCCTGCTCCAGGTCCGCGTAGACGACGCCCCGGATCTCCCCGAAGAAGTCTTCCCTGGAGGCGCCGATGTACCCCCGCTTGGCGGTGACGACGAGAGCCTTCCAGGTCAGATCGTCCATCAGCCCACTCCAGCCTCGTTAACCAGGGGACGCTATTTTATGGTTTTCGCATAGACCCCAATCCTGAGACGACCTCGAGGAGGCGGCGGTGGGTCTCGGCGATGCCGTGGCGGGCGTCCACCTCCCGGAGGAGGGAGGCGTCCCGATAGCGCTGGACCAAGGGGGCCGTCTGCTCCTGGTACACGCGGAGGCGGTTCCGCACCACATCCTCCCGGTCGTCCTCGCGGGCGATGAGCGTCCCGCCGCACGCGTCGCACACGCCCTCCACCTCCGGCGGGTTCCCCGTCACGTGGTACACGGCCTCGCACTCCGAGCACACCCGCCTCCCCGCGAACCGTTGCAGGAGGACCTCCTCGGGGATTTCCAGGAGGATCGCGGCATCCATCCTCACGAACGCCTCCATCGCGTCCGCCTGCTGGCGGGTCCGCGGGAAGCCGTCCAGGATGAAGCCCTTGCGGCAGTCCGCCTCCCGGAGCCGCTCCCGCATCATGGCCACGATGAGGTCGTCGGGGACGAGGTCCCCCGCGTCCATGTAGGCCTCCGCCTCTCGGCCCAGCGGGGTCCCCGCGGCCACCGCCTGTCGGAGGAGGTCCCCCGTGGCGATGTGGGGGATGCCCAGCGCCTCTGAGAGCAGGGCGGCCTGGGTGCCCTTCCCGCCCCCGGGCGGGCCCAGCAGGACGATGCGCATCGAGCGGGGAAGGGGGCCCCGGGATATAGGCGTTCGCGGGTCAGAAGAGGGGCTCGTCCACGAGGCGGACGGGGCCGCCCACGTGGCACCGCATCGTCTCCAGGCCGAGCTTCGCCAGCCGCTCCTCCACCTCATCCACCCGGTCCGGGAACATGTTCACGTACACCGTCGCCCCCGTGTCGATGGAGAAGAAGGCGGGCACCCCTTCCCCACCGTCCAGAAGGAAGACGCCCGCGGGCGGCACCCCCTCCTCCCGCATCCGCCGGACCGTGAGGAGGACCTGCAGCGTGTCCGGCCGCCAGAGGAGCATCTCCCCCGCCCCCGTCATGGTGATCCCGTGGAGCATCAGGGTGTCCTTCTCCGCGAGCATCATGACCTTCCCCACGTCCCCCTCCTTGAGGGCCAGGATCATCTCCGCGATCATCTTCGGCATCTCCGCCAGGCGGGCGTCGAAGAAGGGGGACGAGATGACGGCGCGGTGGGCGTCCTCCGTCTCCTTGTAGGCGGGGACGAGGACCACCACCATCCCCATCTCCAGCTCCTCCCCCGCGAGCTGCTCCGAGTAGGAGTCCTCGTCGGAGACCCCGCGCCGCCAGAGGGAGTAGCCGCCCGTGACGGACCGGGAGGCGGACCCCGCTCCGCGGCGGGCGACGGTGGAAAGGACCTTCGGCGGGAGGTCGAGCCCCGCCGCCGAGGCTGCCGCAGCTGCGAGGGCGGCGAACCCGGAGGCCGAGGCCCCCAGGCCCACGTTCGCGGGGAAGCTGTTCTCCGAGACCGCCTTGAAGGGCTCGTGAAGGTCCGCCATCCGCCGCACCCGGTCCACGACGGCCAGGGCCCGCTCCAGGGACCGCCCTCCGACGGCCTCGCCGTCGATGGTCAGGGAGTCGCCCTCGAAGTCCCCGAATTCCAGCGTGGTCTTCGTCTGGAGGGGCGCGGTGCACACGGAGATGGAGTCGTGGAACGGGATCCGGAGGACGGGGTCCGCGAGGCCGTGGTACTTGACGAGGCCCTGGATGGGGTGGGCGACGGCGGTGGCCTTGCTCATCCCATCGCCTCCACGATGTCCGGCAGCCGCGAGAAGTGCTCCAGGACGGCGTCCGCCCCCCGGTACCCTTCGGGAGGCGCCTTTCCGTCGGTGAACAGAACGGCCTTCATCCCGACCCCCCGGGCCCCCGCCACATCGGCGAGCATCCGGTCCCCCACGTGCACCGCTTCCTCCGGCCGCGCGTCGATTTGCTCCAGCGTCCTCAGGAAGATCTCGGGGCGGGGCTTCCGGACCCGGAGCTCGTCGGAGAACGTGACCACGTCCACGAGATCAGTGAGGCCGAGGTCCCGCAGGATGGGGCGCTGTGCCTCCCCCCAGGTCGTCCCGCTGTTGGAGATGATGGCGAGGGCGAGGCCCCGCCCCTTCAGGGTGGCCAAGGCGTCCAGGGCCCCCTCATGCAGGTGCGGGGTGTGGGTTTCCAGGGGACTGGCGATGGCGCTACGTAGCGCCGCGTCCAGCTCCTCGTCGGGCCAGGGCAGGCCCAGGGCCTCCGCCCCGCGGGCCATGCGTTCCTCCACGGTGAGGTCCTCGTACCGCCTCCAGGTCTCCAGCAGGTCCTGCGTGAGCCGGCGGTAGGCCCTCTCGACCTGAGGGCGCCCGAGGTTCCTCCTCAGCGGGGCCAGCCGCCGGACCGTCTCGTCCACCCGCATCTCGAAGGCCACCCGCCCGAAGTTCTCCGTGGGCTCCCCGAAGAGGGTGTGCCACAGGTCCACTGTCACCGCCTTCATCCCCGCCCCTCACACGTCGAAGAGGACCGTCAGGTAGCCCTCGGCTTCGTTGATCTCCAGCTGGTGATAGGTCACTGCCTTCACGTTCATCTTGAGTTCGTGGCGGCCCGCGTCCAGGGCCTCTCCCCGTGCGACGGCCCGCAACCCGCCCTCCTCCATCTGCACCCGGAACTCGGAGAATAGGACGCCCTCCGTCTCGTGGAGGTAGAGGAGCTCCGTCAGCCAGTCCACGAGGAGCGTCTCGTCGTCGTCCGCGGTGAGGGCGATCTCGTGGGCGTCGAGGGCCCTCACCTTCTCCGGGCTGCAAATGAGGCTGAACATGCCCAGGGCCGCGTTCTCGAAGAGCTCCGACAGCGTCTCCCCGTAGGCCTTCACCCCCGCGTCGGCGGTGTGGCCCAGGACCTCGTACCGCACGGCCGACCCATCTCGAGGGGCGTACATCAACGTTGCGCGCCTTCCGGGGAATTCCCTCCCGGATGGGGACATATCGAGGGCCCCTCCAAACTTTATTTATGCGCCCCTCCCCCATGAGTTCCTTGGGCGGATACAGAAGGGCCTCATCCCTCCCGGGTGAGGATCCTCATGGAGGAGGTGGCGATCTTGCGGAATCCCTCTCGCGGGCTGGCCGTCGCACTCGGTGCGTTCCTGGCGGTTTCGAGCCTCCTCATCCTCGCGCCGCCCGCCCAGGCCTTGGACAACATCGACTACCTCGTCATCATGGACGCCCCCGGCGGCCGCGGGTCTTGGGTCGGGAACCGGACCTTCTATGTGGGCGACAACGCCACCTTCTGGGCCGCGGGGTTCAACTTCACCACGGGCTACGTCGGCGACGTGGATTCCTACTGGTACAGCGAGAACCCGTCCGTGGGGAGCATCGACCCCCAGGGCGGGGACACGAACTGGACGGGCCCCCGCGCGGAATTCCGGGCCCTTTCCGGCGGGACGACCGTCGTCCACGCGTGGTGCTACAACGCCAGCGGCGGCACGAACCCCTGCGGGCCGGACCCCGGGAACCAGACCTACCTCTGGAACGTCACGGGTACCCTCACGGTCCTCTACCACCCCGTGGACTCGTTGGTGATCCGGGACTCGCCCGGCGGGCTGGGAGCCCCCGTGGGAGATTGGGAGTACTTCGAGGGCGATGTGGACGTGTTCTGGGCCGCGGGCTACAACGACACCCTGGGCTACGTGGGGGACGTCCCGGCCGACTGGACCAGCACCAACACCTCCGTGGGGACGGTGGACTCGTTCGGCGTCTCCACGACCTTCCGGGCCATGGCGTCGGGGACGACCGTGGTCTCCGCCACCTACAACGGCACGGTGACGAACACGACGGGCACCCTGACGGTCAAGCCCCGCCCCGCGGTCTACGTGGACGACGACGGCCTTTGCGGCGGGTTCACCCCCTGCTACCTGACGATCCAGGAAGGTGTGGACGCCGCGGGGGATGGATGGCTTGTGAAGGTCTTCGACGGCTTCTACGCGGAGCACGTGGTCGTGGACCACTCGGTGGAGATCCGCGGGGAGTCCAAGGCGGGCGTCGTCGTGGACGGCTCCGGGACCGGCACGGTCTTCCTCATCACTGGGGACGACGTGACGGTGGAGTCCATCACCGTGCAGCAGGGGACCTACGGGTTCCACGTCGACCAGGCCGTCGGGACGCGGATCGGGAACAGCACGATCCAGGACTACACGACGGGCATCTACCTGAACTACACGCGGGACGGCTACTTCGCCCACAACCTGATCACCCGCGGCGCCTACGGCATCGTCACGGACCACGCGTTTAACGACGCCATCCGGTGGAACGAGATCTCCTACAACACGGTGTTCGGCGCGAAGGACTTCGAGTCCCAGCTCCGGAACTGCTTCAACTGGAACAAGTTCCACCACAACAAAGTGGCCTACTACTACGACCCGGACCTGCCCCTCCTGCCCCTGGAGTTCGACGGGAATCTCCTCGAAGACAACGAGGTGGCCATCCGGGTGGAAGGCGCCTCCACCGTCGTCCTGACGAACAACACGATCCGTCGGAACGGCGTCGGGGTGGAGATCTTGGACGCCTCTCCCCTCGTGGCCTCGAACCTCCTCGAGGACAACGACGTCGGCGTCCTGTGCACCCGCTCCGCCTCCCGCATCGCGGACAACGACATCTCCGGCGGTCGCTACGGCATCCTCTGCACGGAGTCCTCCGTCCGGCTGGAGGGCAACTCGATTGCGCGAGCGACCACCGCGGACGTCCGAATCGAGGACTCCTCCAACCTCTTCCTCATCGGCAACGACCTGGGCGGCGGCACCCTCGTCCTCGAGGACAGCCAGGTGACGCGGCTGGAGCTGGTCGACACGCGGGCCACCTCAACGGGGACGAAGGTGAGCACCCTCGTCATCGACGGACTTTCCAGCCTCACCCGGATGTGGTACGCCACCATCGCGGTGACAGACGCGAACGGCGACGCCGTGCACGGCGCCGAAGTCGCCCTGACCGACGCCTTGGGCACCCCTGTGAGCGTCGTGACCACGGACTCCGACGGCACGACGGACCCCCTCCACGTCCTCGACCGCGTCATCACGGCGGACGGGGTGGATCGCCGCAACCCCTACCGGGTCGACGTGACGGTCGACGGGACCACCGTCACGAAGCACTTCATGATCACCTCCAACAGCGCCCTGAGCATCGTCCTTGTCCCACGGACGACGGGGGCGGCCTTCCCGTGGCTCTTCTTCCTCCTCTTCGGGTCCGTCGTGGCCCTCGGGGTGGGCGGACTCCTCTCCATCGAGGCGGCCCGCTACGCCTTCCTGGCCCTCTTCATCCCGCTGTACATCAAGCTCCGGAAGGAGCAGGTCATGGACCACTACGTCCGCGGGCGGATCTACCAGTACATCGAAATGAACCCAGGGGACCACTTCTCCGCGATCAAGAAGGCCCTCGGGTTGAACAACGGCACCGCCGTGTACCACCTGGAGGTCTTGGAGCGGGAGGGGGTGCTGAAGAGCCAAATGGACGGCGTCTACCGCCGCTTCTACCCGGCGGACGCGTCGCTTCCCGCCCGGGATGGCGGGCAATTGTCGGAAGTGCAGGTGCGCATCCTCGACGTGGTTCGGAACCTGCCGGGGGTGGCGCAGAAGGAGATCGCCGGCGTCCTGGGCCTACGGCAGCCGACCCTGAGCTACCAGCTGGGCCGCCTGCAGGAGATGGGTCGGATCGAGGCCCGCAAGGACGGGCGCAAGGTGCGCTACCGCGTCCTGACCCCGAAGAAGGACTGAGGCGCCCGGCGTTCAGCCGCCTTCCGGCGGGACGAGCTCGTACTCCACCCGGTCCGTGTCCCGACCCTTCCGGCGACGGCCAAGGATCCGCATGCGGCCGATCTCCCCGAGGCTCTTGACGTGGGTCCCGCCACAGGGGCAGAGGTCGAAGTCCGCGAGCTTCACGACCCGGAGCCGACGGATGGACTCGGGGATGAGGTCCAGCAGGTAGCGCTCGCCGCCCATCTCGTCCTCCAAGGCCTCCCGGTCCTCCTCGTAGATGTCCACGTCGGCCTCCGTCTCCAAGACGGCGTTGCACTCGGCCTCGATGCGCTGCAGGTCCTCATCGCTGAAATGGGCGGGCCGGAAGTCCACCCGGCTCCGGTCGGCGTGGATCTGGTTCCCCACGGTCTTCGCCTCGTACAGCTGGAAGACCATGCCCGAGAGGAGGTGCTGGGACGTGTGCATTCGCATGTGGGCGTGGCGGCGGTCCCAGTCCACCTCGGCCCGGACGGAGGCGGTGTGCGGAATCTCGATCACGTAGTGCTTCACCACGCCCTTCTCCTTCCGGACCTTGCGGATCACCGTCTCCCCGCCTTCCCAGCGGAGCCAGCCGCGGTCGTCGGGCTGCCCGCCGCCCTCGGCGTAGAACGCGGTGCGGTCCAGGGCGACCCAGTCATCCCCGTGGTCGATGACCTGCGCCTCGAACTCCCGGATGTAGTTCGCCTCCGCGGACGGGAGGTACAGGATTTCCGTCTGCATCGCCCGCGCGAACGCGAGGGGGCTATTAAAGGTTGGACGGCGGGTCTACTTCAGGAGCTCCCGGGCGATGACCAGGCGCTGGATTTCGCTCGTCCCCTCGTAGAGCTCCGTGATCTTGTGGTCCCGGTAGTACTTCTCCACCGGATATTCCTTGATGTAGCCGTAGCCGCCGTGGATTTGGAGGGCCTGGTCCACCACGAACCCGCAGGTCTCCGACGCGTACAGCTTCGCCACGGAGGACTCCCTCGTGTGCCGCGCGCCCTGGTCCTTCAGCCACGCCGCCCGGTAGGTGAGGAGCCGCGCCGCCTCGATGCGGGTCGCCATGTCCGCGAGCTTCCACTGGATCGCCTGAAACGTGCTGATGGGCTCCCCGAAGGCCTCCCGCTCCTTCGAGTACTTGAGGGCCTCCTCGTAGGCCCCCTGGGCGATGCCCAGGGCCTGGGCGGCGATCCCGATGCGCCCGCCATCCAGGGTCGCGAGGGCGATGTTGAAGCCCTTGCCTTCCTCGCCGAGGAGGTTCTCCTCCGGGATGCGGCAGTCGTCCAGCGAGAAGGCGGCGGTGTCGGAGGCCCGGATGCCCATCTTGTCCTCCTTCTTGGTGAGCACACAGCCGGGGGCGTCCGTGGGCACGACGAAGGCGGAGATGTCGTACTTCCCCTCCCCGGTGCGGGCGTAGGTGATGAGGATGGAAGCGATGGCGCCGTTGGTGACGAAGATCTTGGAGCCGTTGAGGATCCACTCGCTCCCCTCCTTTCGGCCCGTGGAGGCCATGGCGGCGGCGTCGGACCCGCTCCCCGGCTCCGTGAGGGCGTACGCCCCCAGGACGTTGCCCTGGGCCAGTTCCCGCAGCCATCGCTCCTTCTGCGCGTCGGTCCCGAAGCGGTAGAGGGGGTCGCAGACGAGGCCGTTGTTCACCGCCGCGATGACGCCGATGGAGGCGTCCGCACGGGAGAGCTCCTCGATAGCGATGGCGTAGGAGACGTTGTCCGTGCCCGCCCCGCCCCACTCCGGCGGGAACGCCATCCCCAGGAGGCCCAGGGGCCCCATCTTCTTCACGATGTCCATGGGGACCTCCTGCTTCTCGTCGTACTCCAGGGCGACGGGGCGAATCTCCTTGTCCGCGAAGTCCCGCACCATCTTGCGCGTGAGTTCGTGCTCCTCCGTCAGCGCGAAGTCCATGGGGCACCGCCTCGGAATTCCTCGGAAAGCGGGCCCGCGTCTTAAGGGTTCACGTGTCCCCCAACCCGCCCACACTCCCTTGGCTCGGTGGCTGTCACCCCCCTGGACAGCCAAGCCATTTATACCCGGCCGCAGCATCAGAGACCAGCGTGGTATCATGCCGATCTTCGAGAAGTCGGGGGAGAGCGAAGTCACCCGGGCCATCCTCAGTGGATTCGCCGAGGACCTGGAGCGCTTCGCGGAGAGCGAGGTCATCGTCATCGGCGGCGGCCCCAGCGGCCTCATGGCGGGGCGGGACCTCGCCGCGGCGGGTCGCCAGGTCCTGATCGTCGAGCGCAACAACTACCTCGGCGGCGGGTTCTGGCTCGGCGGCTACCTGATGAACACCATCACCGTCCGGGCCCCGGGACAGAAGGTCCTCGACGAGCTCGGCATTCCCTACAAGGAGCACTCGAAGAACCTCTACGTGACCAGCGGCCCCCACGCCTGCTCGAAGCTCATCGCCGGCGCGTGCGACGCGGGCGTCAAGATCCTCAACATGACCTCCTTCGAGGACGTGGTCGTCCGCGGGAACAACCGCGTGGCGGGCGTCGTCGTGAACTGGACCCCCGTGCAGGCCCTCCCGCGGGAGATCACTTGCGTGGACCCTATCCCCCTGGAGGCCCACCTCGTCATCGACGCCACGGGCCACGACGCGGAGGTCGCGTCCGCCCTCATGGAGCGGGGCCTCTTCAAGATCCCCGGCGAAGGCGGGATGTGGATCGAGGAGTCGGAGGACCTCGTCGTGGAGCACACGGGGGTCGTCTACCCGGGCCTCGTCGCCGCGGGGATGGCCGTGGCGAGCATCCACGCCCTCCCCCGCATGGGCCCCACCTTTGGCGCCATGCTCCTCTCGGGGAGGCGGGCCGCTGAGGCCGCCAACGAGGAACTCGACAAGCTATGATCCGGCCCCTCTCTCGGGTCTACCTGTACCGCGAGCCCTCAGCGGCGACCTTGGACTTCGACGCGGTGGCGGACTTCGTCGACGAGGTCGTGGGCGTCCCGGCCGAGATCCGGGACGAGTTCGTGAACCACCACCTGATGGACCTGGACGAGGCGGCCCGGCGGATCGCCCACACGAAGGTCCGCAACCCCGCCGCCCCTCACGCACCGGAAGCGCCGTCCCTCGGGGAGGTGGGCTTCGAGAAGCGCCTCATCGGCGACCCCGCGAAGCGCGTCATCGGCATCCTCTACGACGGCCACCATCTGGACGCGGTGTTCCGCCGCATGATCCCCCCCGCCGAGAGGCGCGCCGACCTGTGCCATGTGGCCTCCACCTTCCGCCTCCTGGGCACCTTCTTCCCTTCGGACGGGCGCTACCACGCCCGCACCGTGATTTGCGGCTACCCCCACATCGTGTCGACCTCGGGGATCGTGGAGGCCCCCGCGAAGCCCCGGGAGTACTACCTCCTCCGTCGGCAGTACCAGGCGATGGGCATGACGCCGCCCCTGGAGGACGTCAAGCGCCAGGTGGCGGGGGGCTTCATCGACCACGACGACCCGCGGATGACGGAGGTGGTCAAGGGCCTCGTCCTCCAGTCGATCTTCCATCAGGCCGCGGGGGAGGCCTTCTGCCCCTCGGCGGACTGCCGCCTCTTCGACGCCCACCGGCAGGAGGAGCTCGTCCACGCGCAGCTGGAGTCCGCGACGCTCTGCGAGACCCACGAGGCGCTGGCGAAGCGGCTCGCCCGGCCCGAGTGACCCGGGTCGTTACCTTCCTTGAAAATCGGGAACGGCCCGTTAAGTACGCCCCACGCCAACCCCTCGACCCCGGACGCGGTGCCCCATGCCGACCTCTCATTTCCACCGAACCCTACGGCACGTCATCGCCGCGGGGCTCGCGGGCGGCCTCGTCCTCCTTTTCCTCATCCTCCGCGGGGCCTACGGCGTCCACGCCCTCAACCGCTCCTTCGCCGACGCCGCCTTCATCCTCCTCGTGATGACTATGGCCCTCGGCCCCCTGGCCAAGATCGCCCCGTCGCTCCGGCCCTGCCTCACCTGGCGCCACGAGTTCGGCGTGTGGACGGTCCTCATGGCCTTCGCCCACCTCTACGTGATCCTCGACGGCTGGGTCCGCTGGGACCTCACCCTCTTTTACCTCGTCCCCCTGGAACGCACCCACGGGGAGGTGGTCATCGACCGCAGCTTCCTCCTGGGGAACGTCATGGGGTTCGTGGCCCTCCTCTACGGCGTCATCCTCCTCGCGACCTCGAACCGCTGGGCCCTGAAGCGGCTCGGGAGGTCCTGGCGCTACGTCCAGGCGGGCTCGCGGGTGTACGTCCTCCTCGTCGTCCTCCACAGCGCCTACTTCCTTCTCTGGCACTACGCCGTCTACCCGGAGGCGAAGTCGAGCGTCTTCACCCTGCCCTTCCTGCTCCTCACGGTCCTCCTGTACGCCCTCGTCGTCCTGGGGTTCCTGGCCACAGTCCATAAGAACCGGCGCTCCTTGCCCTCCCCGCCCGCGAAGGCGGATGAGGGTCGAACGACATGAGGGACGCGTGGCCGCCGCTCATTCGGGAGATGATCCGGGATCATCCGGAGGTCGACGTCGTCACGAAGGCCTTCCCCGCAGGCTTCCCACACGACGCGCCGTTCGTGGCAGTGGCCGGGTGGATGCGAGATGAGGCGGGAAACGTCCTGCTCGTCCGCCACCACGAAGGGACCCCGTGGGGAGGCGCGTGGGCCACGCCGGGCGGCCTCGTTCGCGAGAGCGAGAGCCCTGAGGAGGCCGTTCGGCGGGAAGTCCTGGAGGAGACCGGTGTCGACGTGCGAGACGTCTCGTTGCGCCGCGTCGTCGTCATGGAGGACCGCAGCCAGGAGCCGCCAAGGACCTCCTTCACGCTGATCTTTGCTACCCGAGCGGGTTCGACGCCGCCGGGTCGCCCACAGGCCGACGACGCCGTCTTGGAGGCCCGCTGGTTCCGGAAACTCCCCGAGGACATGGCGTTCCGTGAAGAGTACGAGGACCTCCTCTAGCGTCAGAACGCCGCACGCCCTCCCGCGGAAATCGCAACCCTTTTCCCGAAGCCCCCCCCATCCCGTCGGGCAGAGGTGCTGCGATGGTGGACGTCGGCGAGAAGGCCCCGGATTTCGCGCTGAGGAACACGGCCATGGAGGAAGTGACGCTGCAGGGTCAGCTGGGGGAGGCCCCCGTCGTTCTCGCGTTCTACCCCGCGGCCTTCACAGGCGTCTGCACGGACGAGCTCTGTGCGTTCCGCGACCAGCTGGGGGAGTTCGAGAGCCTGAACGCCAAGGTCTTCGCGATCAGCGCCGACAGCCCCTTCACCAACGCGGTCTTCAAGGAGAAGAACGCCCTGCCCTTCCCCCTCCTCTGCGACCCGTCGAAGGACACCCTCCGGGCGTACGGGATCGTCTGGCGGGACTTCGCCGGCATCCCGGGATGGACCGTGGCCACCCGCTCCGTGTTCGTGCTGGACAAGGACGGCATCGTCCGCTACAAGTGGGTGACCGACGACCAGGGGGTCCCTCCGGACATGGACGCCGTGCGGTCGGCGGTGGAGGCCGCCGCCTAGCCCGTCAACCCCGTCACTCCCCGGGTCTCGATGGGTTTATCGCCCGGGCTCCCTTCTGGTCCCAGCGTGCCATCGGGGGACAACCTGGAGGGGGTACGGGCCGGGGCGGTTCGAGCCATCCTCGCCGAGATGACCGCTCGCGGCAGCCTCCTCGTGGCCTTCTCCGGGGGCGTGGACAGCG
The DNA here is from genome assembly GCA_964347125.1 of uncultured Methanomassiliicoccales archaeon. Taxonomy (GTDB): domain Archaea; phylum Thermoplasmatota; class Thermoplasmata; order RBG-16-68-12; family CAYFXO01; genus CAYFXO01. The sequence continues at coordinate 12,063 of CAYFXO010000012.1, forward strand.
CCGTGGTGGCGCGCCTAGCGCGCGAGGCCCTCGACGGGAAGGCGCTGGCCGTCACCGCCTCCTCCGAATCCCTCTCCACCCACGAACTGGAGGCCGCCCGGGCCACCGCCGAGGAGATCGGCATCCGGCACCGGGTGCTCCGCTACTCGGACCTGGACGACCCCGCCTACGTCGCGAACGACGCGGCCCGATGCTTCCACTGCCGTTCTTCGATGTCCCGACGCCTGCTGAGTGTCGCCGCCGAGGAAGGGCTGGAGCACCTGGCGGACGGGGTCATCCTCGACGACCTCTCCGACGACCGCCCCGGGACGGCGGCGATGGAGGCCGCGGGCTTCTGGCACCCCTTGGCGGAAGCGGGCCTGGGCAAGGCGGATGTGCGGGCTATCGCCTGGGCCCTCGGCCTCTCCGTCCACAGGAAGCCCTCCAACGCCTGCCTCTCGTCCCGCATCGCCCGGGGCACCCCCGTGACCGCGGGCCTCCTGCGACGGGTGGAGGGCGGGGAGGCGTTCACGCGTTCCCTGGGCTTCGACCAGATCCGGGTCCGCGCCGTGGACGGCGGGGCGCGGGTGGAGGTGGGCCCGGAGGAGGTCCCCCGCCTCCTTCGAGAAGACGTCGCCCGCCAGGTGACGGCGCACCTCCGCTCCCTGGGCTTCATGAGCGTGGAGCTGGATCCACACGGCTACAGAACCGGGAGGCTCAATCCCCAAGATTCGGGCTAGACCGGGAGGTGGGCGCAGTGGTGCTCCTTGAGGTCGTAGCAGTCCGGACACTCCTTTGGCAGCTCCACGAGTTTCGTCAGGCGCATGGCCGTCTCGTCCTCTAGGGCGTGCTCCATCTTGCACGCCTGCTCGTGGAAGCCCTCGTGCACGTCCAAGACGTCCAGCAGGAACCGCTCCAGGAGGCAGTGCTTCCGGAGGATGTTCCGGGCCACCTCCTCTCCTGCCGGGGTGAGGCGGGCGCCGTGATACTTCTCGTGGTGAAGGAGCCCCATCTCGTCCAAGCGGTCGAGCATCTCCGTCACGCTGGGCGGCGACACCCCGAGCTCCGTGGAGATCTCCCCCGTCTTCGCGGGGCCCCCGTTGCTCCGCGAGAGGAGGTAGATGGACTTCAGGTACATCTCCACGTTCTCGCTCATCCCCTCGGTTCCCGCCATGTGCCTCACCCCTCGATACCGGCGCGTGGGGCGATAAGGGTTTTGTGCACCCGAATCCCTCCCAGCGTCCTCACTTCGGATGCCCGACGATGACCTCCTCCACCTCTACGTAGTACCCGAGCCCCCCGCTCCGGACGACCCCGATGACGATGGCCTCCTTGCCGATCTCCATCTGGTGGGGCGGGGCGATGGAGTATTCGGCGGCGAGGGTCCCCTCCCGGTCGGACAGATAGAACGTCCGGTTCTCCCAGTCCCAGTCCGTCACGTTGCCGCGGACGCGGACCTGGTCCCCCAGGAGGGAGGCCGCGTTCTCCAGGACGTAGGACGGCGTCCGGTCGGGCACGGGGGCGGACCCCATCCACCCCATCACGATGGCCACGAGGATGATGACGCCGACCACGAGGACCCGCATGGCCTTCTTGCCCGGGCGCCGCGACCGCGGGGCCTCCTCCCCCGCCTCGTCGTCAGCCGCCTCGGTCGGCATCCATCACCTCCGTCAGGGTGTCCACTTCCCTCTTCATACGGCGTTGGAGCATATGAAGGTACAGCAAGTAGGCGAATATGCCCGCGAAGGAGAGGCCGATGGCGACCGCCAGCGCCTCGAAGCCCACGACCACTCAGACCCCTCCCAGGCGCACCTTCGCCTCCATCAGCCGCCGCCGCTGGTCCCACAGGGTCAGCCGACGCTGCAGGAGCAATCCGTAGAGGAGGGTGAAGGCGATCACCCCCAGGACCAGGATGGCCCCGTAGGTGGCGTTCATGTAGTCGCTGGCCCCCACCTGGGGATGGAGGGACGAGAGGAACCGCACGGAGAAGAACGAGATGGGGACGGCGGCGAAGGCCAGCACCCCGTACACGGCCGCCATGCGGGCCGCCTCCTCCCCTTCCATCCCCGACCGCAGGGCCACGTACGCGAGGTAGACGAGCCACAGGACGAAGGTCGTGAAGAGGCGGGCGTCGTCCCACCGCCAGTAGTACCCCGTCTCCGCGTTCTGCCAGATGGCCCCGGTGACCAGGGCGAGGGTCGTCATCACCACGCCGATCTCCGCGCTGGAGGTCGCGACCCCGTCCCAGGCGGGGTTCCGCTTCCACAGGAACAGCATGCTCGCCACCGCCACGACGGCGAAGGCCAGGTACCCGGACCAGGCCAGGGGCACGTGGAAGAAGAAGATCCGGAACGCCACCGGGTCCGCCATGGGCGGGGAGGGCGGCGCAGGTGCGAAGATCAGCGCCATGTAGGTCAGGGCCAGCCCCGCCACCAGGAACCCCGCCACGAGGGGCAGCACGAGTCGCTCGCTCTTCATCGATTCACTCCTCCATCACGTAGTCGAACACGAGGGACGCCAGGGCGACGTAGATGATCAGGGCCGGGATGAGGGTGAACAGGTTCTGACCCACCAGGTCCAGGTTGCCTTCCAGGATCTTCGTCGTGGCCTCCACGGAAGGCATAACGACTGTGAACAAGGTGAGCGGTATTAAAAGGATGGTCACCAGCGCCTCCCTGGCGCGGGCCCCGCGGACCATGGCGGAGATGATGGTGCCGATGATGCCCCACACGAGCCCCACCCCGGGGCCGTAGTCGTAGTTGAACAGGACGCCCAGGAGGACGATGGAGAGGCTGTTCACAGCGAGGCTGATCACCGCGGCGGAGAGGAGCTTCCCCACGTAGATGGCGAAGGCACCCCCGGGGGCGAGGATGAGCCCCTCCAGGGTCCCCCGGTCCCGCTCCCGGGCGAAGGAGGAGCCGACGGCCACCATCCCCGCGAAGTAGAAGGTCGCCCAAAGCACCGCCGCGACGATGTTCGGCGCCGGCTGGGCGGCCCCCGGGTCCAGGACCATGCGGAAGACCACGAGGATCATCAGGGACAGGAAGACCATCGTCGTCGCCCCCTCCCGCTGGCGGACCTCGGACCGCAGGTCCTTCGCGGCGATGCTCAGGCCCTTCCACGCCATCAGCGCCCCCCCACCTGCGCTTCGAACGCCCGGAGGAACTCGGGCAGGCCCCCCGCCTCCACGTCCGTCTCCAGGATCGCGCGGCCGTTGTGGAGGGCCGTCACCCGGTCCGCCAGGTCCCACGACCGCTCCACCTGGTGGGACGACATGAGGATCGTCTTCCTGGCCTCCCGCAGGCCACGGAGGAACTCCTTCACGACCCGAGCCCCGTCCAGGTCTAGGCCCGCCAGGGGCTCATCGAGGAGGAGGACCCGCGGCCCGTGCAGCGTCGCCCGGGCGAAGGCGAGCCGCTTCCGCATCCCCATGGAGAGGGTGGCGACGGGGTCGTTCGCCCGCGCGAGGAGGCCCACCAGGTCCAGGGCGGGGCGGCACGCCCCCGCATCGGCCCCGTACAGGGAGGCGTAGAACTCCAGGTTCTCCAGGCACGTGAGCTCGGGGTACAGGAGGGGCTCGTGGAGCACGACGCCGATGCGGCTCCGCACCTCCTCCGGGTCCTCCAGGAGGTCCACCCCGTCGAGGGTGACCCGCCCCGCGGTGGGCCGGCTCAGGGTCGCCAGGATCCGCAGGAGGGTGGTCTTCCCCGCCCCGTTCGGCCCCACGATGAGGCGGATCTCTCCCTCCGCCACGGAGGTGGTCACCTCCCTCAGGGCCACGCGGTAGCCGAAACGCTTGGAGAGCCCCTCGATTCGTATCAACGGGCGGTGGAATGCGCCGTCGGCATAAAACCTCCCGCCGCGGGCAGGATGCGCCTCCCCGTCCCGGCGCCCCCGCGGAACCGTCATCTAGAATCCTCCGCGTCAGGACGCGCCCGAGGGTCTCAGAGGAGCCGGTCCAGCTCCGCCGCGATCTCCTCGTAGGTGAAGGGCCCCGTCACGAGGTAGGCCAGGTCGCCGGCGGGGTCGATGACCACGATGGTCGGCAGGCCCCGGACCTGGTAGTCGAGTTGGACGTTGTGGGTGTCCAGGGCGTGGGGCCAGGGGGACTCGTGCCATTCCGCGTACCCCTTCAGCCGGTTGTTCACGGAGTCGTAGGCGGGGTCGACGCTGATGGAGATCATGGAGACACCCCGGTGCGAGTAGTTCGCGTACAGCGCGTTGAGGGCGGGGACCGTGGAGTTGCAGATGCCGCACCACGTGGCCATGAAGTCGATGAGGACGACCTCCCCTTGGTGGTCCCGCAGCTCGAAGACGGTCCCCTCCAGGTCCACCACGATGAACGCGGGCGCGGTCATGTCCGCCTCCGGCTCCAGGGGGTTCAGGGCGACCACCCCCGCGACGGCGGACACGAGGACGATGAGGACCGCCGCGGTGACGATGCGGACCCCCTTCCCGCTGGACAGCCACTCTGTGGGACTCATCCCGGACTACTCCTCTTCCGTCCCGCCGCCGAGGCGCCTGCGGTAGGCCAAGTACAGCAGGGCCAACATCGCGGCAATTAGGACAACCACAAGGACGTAGTACAGTATAGGGATTTCGCCTGGCACGGTGACGGACACCGTCCCCACGTTCGCGACCTCGTCGGGCACCACGACCACGCCACCGAAGTCCCCCAGCCTCTCGTCGCCGCGGTAGACGCCGAAGGCATGGGTCCCCTGGGCGTACCGGAAGGAGAAGGTCCCGCCGGAGTCCGTGGTGGCCCACACGGTGCCGTCGGAGCGGATGTCCACCCCCGCCAGCGGCGCCCCGTTCTGGTCCACGATCAGTCCCGTGACCGTCCCGGGGGTGAGCATCGCGACCACCTCGCGGGCCTGGGCCCGGGCGTGCAGGAGGAGGTTCTTCGTGTAGTCGGGGTTGTGGGCCCCCATGCTGCCGTCCGCCGCGACGAAGTTCTTCGAGTAGTTCGCCTCGTCGAAGATTGCCCGCGCGTTCTGGATGGTGGTGTTCCCGAAGCCGTACTCCGGGGCCCGCTTCAAGGCGACCTCCGCCAGGGCGATCTGGTACTCCGCCTGCTGGAGGAGGGGCACGGTCTCCCCCTGCCACTTGTCGATGAGGGCGCCGGACTCCTCCACGGAGAGGACGAAGGATTGGGTGCCGTCGTGGCAGTCCGCACAGGCCTCCGGCTTCTGACGGAAGCTATGGCCCGTGATCTGCGGCGGGATGCGGCCCGGGTCGTAGGGGTAGGCGTACATGTGGCAGTCCTCACAGTCCACGGTCGGCATGAACTGGTCGCTGTCCACGGGGGCGCTGCTGAAGCCCGCCCGCATCGAGGACTGGGGGTGGAAGATTGGGTCGCCGGGGATGGAGGTCCCCGGGTTGTGGCACGAGTTGCACAGCTGCTCGCGGGGCATCCGGAGCTCCCGCCCGTGCTCCGTGCCGTGGGGGTCGTGGCAGACCATGCAGGTGACGCCGTCCTGGGCGGTCTCGATGGTGGGGCGGAGGCTGGGGTCCGGGGCGAGGATGTAGTCCGCCGCGTGACACTCCATGCAGCTGTCCTCCGCGTTGAGGGCGCCCCGGAGGCTCTCCAACGCTTCGGCGTGCCCGCTGAGGGCCCACTCGTTGTAGAAGGGATGGTGCTCCCCCTGGTGACACTGCCCGCACAGTTCGGAGCTGAGGTCCACGACGATTGTCGCGCTCTTCTGGCTCGGCGGCGCCGCCAGGTGGTCCGTCCCGGGGCCGTGGCATTCCTCGCACTGGACGTCCACCATCTCCGGGGTCGAGCCGATGTCCACGAACCCCCCGGTCTGGCCGAAGCCCGTGGTGTGGCAGCCGTCGCAGGCCGCCGTATAGTTCGGGTCCGCGATGAGGGCGTCCCAGGCGCCCGCGTGGCCCGTGGTGTTCCAGCCGTCGTAGGTGCTCGGGTGGCACGGCTGGCAGGCGTCCGCCGTCAGGTAGGGCGCGCCCCGGGTCCCGGGGTCGTCGGCGTCGTCGGCGAAGCTGGGGGCGGCGAGGATCAGCGCCGCCGCGACGAGGGCGAGGAGCCCCCCCAGGACCATCACGTGCCAAGACTTCATGGCGTCCCGCCTCCTGACAACCTTGGAGGTGAGTCAACGAGCCTCCCCGGAGCGAATGAACATTCCCGATATACTCTCGATACTGCGGCCATGGTCCTCACGCGTCCCGGGGCTTTTCCTCCTTCTTTTGAATCATTTCCTCATATTCCCGGGGATGGTCCTCCTTCATGCGGCGCAGGGAGATGCGCCCAGAAATCCAGGAACGGTCCATGGGGAAGTGCTGCACCGCGAAGTGGACGTTCCCCATGTGCCAAATCAGGATGACCAGGGTGTCGAAGAGGGCCCAGTTGCTGTGGATGAGCCAGAGGATCTGGTAGAGGGCGAGCGGCAGGGTGTTGAACGCCCAGTCCGGGAACATCATCACGAGGCCCGTGGTCCCCATGATGACCATCCCGATGCCCGCCCCCCAGTACTCGAACTTCTCCTTCCACGTGTACCGCCCATACCGGGGCTTCGTCGCCCGCCCCACGAGCCACTTCATGTGTTGGACGAAGTCCCGGAAGTCCTGGCGACCCGGGAGGATGGCCTTCGGGTTGCGGTCGATGACCAGGTAGTAGAGGCCGTGGTAGATCCCGAGGCCGATGATGAAGAGGCCGCTAGCGCGGTGGATGAGGCCCCGCATCTCGAAGCCCCCCACCAGGTCGATGAGGGGCGGCGCCCACCACGCGTTCGGGTACTTCAGGGGGAATCCCGTGATGACCAGGAGGAAGAACGGGACGAACAGGAGGACGTGCTGGATCCGTTGGTTCCGATCGAAGCGGACAACCTCCTCTTCTTCGCGGGTCATTTCCTCCTTCCCTCCAGGTAGACGCGCACGTTCTCCAGGGCGACCACCGCGATGAGGAACACGAGGACGGATGGGATGAGGATCTGGAAGAACAGCGGGACGTAGAAGCCCAGGTCGAAGGGGCCGAGGTAGTAGCCCTGCTGGGCGGGCGTGAGGCCCGACTTGTCCCAGCGGAGGTCGGCGCTGTGGGCCGTCTCCCGGTCGTGGACGAGGCCCTGGACGATGGTCGGGGAGTAGGCGGTGGCGTGACAGGCTCCGCAGGTCGCCGGCAGGTTATTCGGGTGGACGGACGACGCCGGGTCCGTGGGGGCCCGCACCCCGTGGTTCTCGTGGCAGTCGGAGCAGGTGGCGACCGCCTCGTCGCCGTATTTCAAGGCCCGGGAGTGGTAGCTCTCCTGATAGCTCTCCAGCTGGTCCGTCTTGATGCCATAGTACCAGGCGGAGACCACAGCGGGGTCCGAGTGGCAGGCGGCACAGGTGCGGGCCTCGTTCGTCTGGTGTGTCCTCGAGGCCGGGTCGGTCCCCTCACGAATCTCATGGGGCCCGTGGCAGTCGCTGCACGTCGCCCCGTCGAAGTCCCCTTCCTGAATCCGCTGCCAGTGGATGCCCTGCTCGTAGTCCTCGAGGGGCTGGGCGTGGCAGGCGCCGCACGACCCGGGTTCCGTCTGGGGGTAGGTGAGGGACGCCCGGTTCGCGGACGGGAGGACCCGGTGCGCCCCGTGGCAGTCCGTGCAGGTCGCCGCGTCCGCGTTGCCCCCCGCGAGGCGGGCGTAGTGGATGCTGGAGCGATACCGGGCGGACTCGACGGGGTGACAGACCCCGCACTTCTCGGCGGCGACCAGGTCGTCCGGGATGCCGATGTACCCCGCCGCGGGGGACATGGAGCCGAGGATCGTCGTGTCCGTCATGTCCCCGCCGTGGCAGTCTACGCAGGTGACCGCCGCGCCGAAGTGGATGCTCGCGTTGAAGTCGTAGACGGGCTGGGCGAGGGCGGGGCTTAGGGTGACGTGGCAGTCCGCGCAGGAGGTGGGCACCCCCTCCTGGAACAGGTGGGGGCCTGGCGGCTGTTCCGTCGGGGAGTCGCCATCCCCGCCGAGGTTCAGAACCGCCCAGACCATCACGACGAATAGCAGGAGGCCCAGACCGAGGGCCAGTCTGTGCTGGGCGATCCCCGTCCCAGGCATGCCGCTCCCTGCTCGCATCCGATGGCGACGGGTGCGACATTACGGGGTGGCGGAATGAGGGTTGTGTACGTTCCTGTCGGTACAGTAATAACGCCAAGGACAGGCGGCCTAAGTGGAGCCGCCGTCGCCCTCTTGCAGGTCGTCGAGCCGCCGCATCACCGCGATGGCCTCCTTCTTGTAGCGGGCCTCCAATTCCTCGAACGTCTCGGCGTCCACCTCCCCCGCCTCCCGCTCCGCCCGCAGTTCCTTGATGGCCTTGAGGAGCTGGGCCTTCTGGGCCTTCAGCCTCACGAGTTCCGTGGAGGCCGCCGTCGCGGCGGCCGCTGCCGCCTCCTCGCGGGCCGCGTGGAGTTTCTCCTCGTACTCCCCCTTTAGCGTCTCGTATGTCTCATCCGGCAGGCGGCCGGCGTCGTGGTCCCGTTCGATGCGGGCCAGGGCCCCCTCGTAGCGGCTCACGTCCGCTGAGGTCGCGGCTTCCGAGGGGGGGAGTTCCTCCTCTACCAACTCCACCGCCTCCTCCGGGGCGCGCCGCTTCCGCCGCGAGGTGACGGCGAGGGCGATGAGGGCGGCTGCGCCGACGATTGCGAGCACCGCGGCGACGAGGACGAGGGGATCCAAGGCGTCCTCCGTGTACATCGTGACCGTCGCCCGCTCCCCCGGGGCGATGTTGTTGCCCACGTAGAAGATCCACCACCGCTCCATTCCTTCCTGCCAGAGAGCGTGGACGAGGCGGAAGCCGCCCACCTGGGATCCCACGGTGCCGTTGTCGCCCCTCATCACGAAGAGGTAGTACTGGGCCTCGCCCGTGGGGTAGAGGTACTCCTTCTCGAACCGCCACCGCTGGTTCCCCGCGGAGCCCATCTGCAGGACGTATTCCACTTGGACCTGGACGAGGTAGTTGGGCATGCGGACCCGGAGGTAGAGGGGGCGGGTCTCGTTGGGTCCGAGGAGGAGGCTCTCAGTGATGGGGGCAGAGGACTCGTTGAGGACGGCCACCTCCCAGCGGGACTGGTCGATGTCCGCGGTGAGGTTCACCGTGGCGTTCGCGCTCCGTTTGTTGAAGAGGGTGAACTCCTGAATGATGGAGAGGGTCTCGGGCATCCCGCTCACCGCGGGGGCGAAGGCCCCGAGCTGCGTGGCGTTCGACAGGAGGTAGAGCCCCTCCCCGGCCACCGCGGTCTTGTTCGCGGAGCCCCCCGGTCCGCCCACGGTCACTGTGAAGGTGACGGCGTCCGCGTCCCCGAGGTCGGAGTCGGCGTCCACGACCGCCGAGCCCGTCTGGCCGTAATATGCCATGACGGTGCCGTTGAACGGCGTGCCGCGGACGATGTTCTCCACGGTCGCCGTCAGGGGGAAGCAGCCCATCTGGCCGAACTCCCGGACCCGACACGCGAAGTCGGGCGAGCCCCCCAGGGAGCTCGCCGAGACGCTCGCGCCCGGCGGGATCCAGAAGTAGAAGTCCCCGGAGAACTCCGCCGACCCCGTATTGTTGAAGAAATGGGTCTCCACGACGCTCACCGTGGTGTGGTCGTTAGCCTGGGTCGCGTCCAGCCAGTGGATGTCCACGTAGAAATCCCCCTCCTCGGGCTGGGCCGCGGCCTTCGGCGGGCTGGACAATAGGATGAGTATCGTGAGGAGCCCCAGGACGACGGTGGCCGCCCGCCGCATCATCATCCACCCGGAGCGCCTAACTCCTCTTCAAGGCGTTGCTCGTAGGAAAGGGTGGGCGCCGGACCCGGCGCGGGGGCCGGGGGAATCGACTCCTTCCGGAGGGGCGGTCGCCAGTGGTCCGCCACGACGCGCACGATGAGTGCGCCGCTCATCATCCAGACCCCCGCCCACAGCACTCCGACCAAGGGATTGACCCGCACCTCGAAGGCCACCGCGTCGAGGTCTGTACTGGTTGCCTTCAGCCCACTCGTCCCTTGGGCGGGGATCGTGCCATCCGCCTCGTTGCCGAAGGAGAGGGGGATGAGGTAGATGTCCTCGAGGGGCAGGACCGTTACGTCCACGCCTGGCATGTAGTGCGGGGGGCTCCCCGCCCCCATGGTTTCCATCCACCAGAACAGGAGGTCCCCGTGGCCCACGCTTACCTCGTCGCGATAGATCTCCACGTGGGCCGTGACCCGCTCGTACTGCCCGTCGCCGTCCTCGTCCTCCCCTGTCGCCCCCGTAAGGACGAAAGAGTAGCCGAGGCTCTCCGCCGTCGGCACGCCCGCGGGCGCGCTGACGACGGCGGCCGTGGGGAGGAACGTGCTGGCCGCGTACGCGAGCAGGACGAGGGCGACCCCGAGGTGGATCACGTGGGCGGCGGCCCGCCGTACCGCGGGGCGGGTGCGTCCGATGGGGACGACGCGCACGTCCTCCTTCTTCATCGCGGTCCGCGCGATTAGGACGAGGGCGCCGACCGCCAGGACGGCCCCCACGTAGTAGCCGATGGTCAGGATCCCCAGGAGGCCCACGACGGCCGAGGCTTTCAGGTTCCGCGCGCGGGTGGCGAAGGCGGCCCCCGTCTGGACGACGAGGGACAGGAGGAACATCACCAGGGCGAGGAGGGGACTCACCTCCACGACCGCGGGCCCGATGGAGGTGGTGGTGGGGAAGGTCCCCCACATCACCATGCCCATCACCCCGGAAGCCAGGAGGAGGCCTCCCGCGATGCGCAGCTCCGTCGGCGAGAGCTTGCTGTCCATCGCTCGGACGATCCCGAAGATGGAGATGCCGATGGCGGCCGCGGCCACGGGGATGTACACCCAGAATCGCCCGGGCTCCAGGAAGAAGTAGAACAGGACCGTGAGGACCGTCAGGATGGCCAGGAGGATGAGGAGGTTCTCCGGGCCGAGCTCCCGCCAGGCCAGGGCGGCGACGAGGACCATCCCCAGGGGGATGACGATCAGGGGGAGGCGGGCCTCGAAGACCGCAGGGTCCATCCCGTTGATGCCCAGGAGCATGAGGGCCAGGGTCACGAAGAACCAGAGGGAGAAGATCGCGATGGCCACCGTCATCGTACTGTCGTCGTTCACCAGGCTCTTCTGGGGCCGCTCCTCCTCTTCTTCCCGCGAGGTCAGGAGGACCCACGCGATGGGGATGCTCCCCACGATGAGGGCCAGGACGACGGTGCCCAGGTCGGCGTTCCCGCCCCCCAGGACGCCGCCGGCGGCGAACACCGCGGTGAGGAATCCCACCACGTCCGCCACCGCCCAGACGAGGAGGGCGGCGAACAGGAGGATGAACACCCGCGGGACCCAGAGGTGGGCCGGGCCGTCCCCCCCGGCCTCCGCCGACCGGATCTGGTGGAACCGCCAGAGGAACAGGATGGCGGTGCCGAAGAGGGAGGCGAACATCAGGGCCATGAGGAACGGACCGGACGGCTCCGCCGCGAGGACCTTGAGGAGCTTCTCCGTCGCCGCCGGGGCCACCTCATCCCCGAGGGACGTGAAGGTGTGCACGGAGTCCACGTACCCCGTCCGCGTCTCGAAGGTCGCGAAGATCGTGAGGACGAAGGCGAGGATGCCGAGGAGGGGGGCGATCCAGATGAACTTCTTCCGCTGACGGTGGTACAGCTGGGCGTGGACGAACCCCGTGAGGGCAATCCACGCAATGAGGTTCACCGTCTCCACGGGGTCCCAGCCCCAGTACCCGCCCCACCCGAGGACGGTGTACGCCCAGATTCCTCCCATGGTGATGGCCGCGGTGTAGAAGACCCACGCGACCCGTCCCCACTGCAGGGAGATCTCCGTCCACCGGGGGCTGCGGGTGATCAGGAACGCGAGGGCGGCGGCGAAGGGGATGGTGACCAGCGCGTACCCCGCGAACTCGAGGGGCGGATGGATGATGACCATGGGCGTCTCCAGTAAGGGGTTCAACCCGAACCCGTCGCGGCCCGCCGCGGACGCCAGCACGAACGGGCTCGTCTTCGCGAAGAGGCCCAGGTCCACCAGGAGGAACAGCATGGCCACGAGGACAGCGGTGCCGAACAGGCGGGCCCAGTCGTACACCTCCACCTCGTCCGCGCCCCCGTCCGCCCGGTGCTTCCTCCACTGGAACGCCTCCTCGATGACGAGGGCGATTCCAATGAACCAGGTCCAGAGGAGGAGGGAGCCCTTGCCCCCCGACCATACCCCCGCGATCTTGTAGAAGGCGTCGTACTCGACGCTGGAGTGGCGGACCACGTAGTCGATGGCGAAGTTGGAGCTCAGGAAGTAGTACACGAGGAGGAGGAAGGTCGCGGTGGTGAGGAGGAAGGAGACGCCGAGGAGGATGCGGGAGAGGCGCTTGTAGATCGGGGCCCGCGCGTAGAGGAACAGCGCCGAGAACGCGATGGAGCCGCCGCCCGCCAGCAGCGCGCTATAGAGAAGATAGTCCCCCACGTCCATGCGTCTGGCTCCTCATTGCCTCTACGAATGTCAGAGATTACCGGAAGGTGGTATGTAACCCCTGTGTGGGGAGAGTATAGCCTATAAGGTTCCGGCTCCCATTATGGGCATCGTTTCCTTGGGAACCCATCCCATGCCTCTTCACGTGGGGACCTCTGCGAACGGCCGGCGCGGCGGGTCGAACGTCCTTCTCCGTGGTGTGCCCATTGTCCCTATTCGTAGGGATTGCTACTGCCGTATAGTTAAGAGGCCTCCTCACCGTCCCCTCGGAGAAGACTCTGGCGAGGGGGTCCTCCATGCAGCGCAAGAGATGGCTCTTGGGATTCGGTCTTCTGGTAGCAGCCTTCGTGGCGGTATTCCTAGTATATGGCGTCTCGGTCGTCGGTGAAGAGAAAGCGGGTACCCGAGGCGAGACGGACAACTCGTACATGGACACCGCCACCTACATCGGCAGTTCGGTCTGCGCGTCATGCCATCCGTCCAAGGCGACGGAGTGGTCGAGTGCCCTACACAGCCAGATGCTCCAGGATCCATCACCGGCCACAGTCCTCGCCACGTGGTCCGGCATCCTGTCAATGACGGACGGGACGGTCTGGGGCAACGTCACCCTGTACACCGACGGTACGACGTACTACGCCGACCTCGGTCCGGGCCAGAACTACACCGTCTGGAAGACCATCGGCGGATCCTGGAAGCAGCGGTACCTCACGGAGATCGGGAACAGCAAGTACATCCTCCCGATCCAGTGGAACACGGCGGATGCCCAGTGGACTCCCGATGGCTTCGACCTTGGCAAGTGGTTCGACGTGCCGGACACTCCGAAGGTCGCGGCCCTCGCCGAATCCTGGGACCGACGCTGCGCGGGTTGCCACACCACCGGGACGGACATCACGTTCAACTCGACGAGCGGGGAGTGGGTCGCCAACTACAACGAGGTCAGCATCGCCTGCGAGGCCTGCCACGGGCCCGGGAGCGACCACTTCGGCAATCCCGACTTCATCTGGAAGTCGGCGGACGCCCAGGTTTGCGGTCAGTGCCACTCCACCGGCGACAGCCTCGGCCAGCTGGGCGGGATGACCCTCGGCTACCCCTGGAACGTCGCGGATGGGCACTTCTCGCCCGGTGACATCCTGACGGACTTCTTCGACCTCTCCGACCCGGCGACCAACCCTACCCGCTTCTGGCCGAACAACATGTCGAAGACCCATGAGCAGCAGTACATCGACTGGGAAGGGACTCCCCACTCGGATTCGCTGAGCACCATCGTGAACCTGCCTTACGGTCAGGACTTCTGCCTCGAGTGCCACTCCACCGACTACTGGCTGGCCGTCGAGGCGGGTGACACGCCGCCCACCAAGACGGAGGCGAAGTGGAGCAACACATGCGTCCGTTGCCACACGCCCCACGGCACTACGGCCAACGACGCCCAGCTCCGCCTGTCCCGCGACGATACGTGTGGACAGTGCCACAGCGCCGGGGACACGGGACCGGGGCAGGAGCCCCACCACCCCGAGCTGGACATGATGATGGGGCAGATCAACATCACCGGACTCTCCGGGTCGCCGTGGATGACCGGAGCGCCGACCTGCTCCAATTGTCACATGACGAAGGTGGCGACGAGCGCCTCCACTGGGGACATTCCGTCCCACACCTTCGAGTTCGTGGCGCCCGAGCTCACGACCCTCTACGGCATGCCGAACGGGTGCACAAGCGTATGCCATGACGGCACGACCGGATTCGTCCAGACACCGGCGCAGGCCCAGACCGCGATCGACGGCTGGAAAGCCTCCTATGCCACGAAGATCGCGGAGGTCGAGCCGGTGGTCACCGCCGCGGAAGCCGCGCTAGCGGCAGCGCCCAACCTCGGCTTCACGCAGACCCAGATCGATGCGGCCACGGCGGACTACGAGGAGGGGCTCTTCGCCTACCAGTTCTCGGAGTCCGACAATAGCGGAGGCGCCCACAACAACCAGTTCCAGCTCAGCATCCTGGACCACGCCCAGACCAAGGCTCAGGCGGTCATCGACGCCCTGACGCCTGGCACCGTCTCCGGGCGCGTCGTGGACGCGGACGGCAACCCCGTCGCCGGGGCACAGATCCGGGTGGGGACGTTCCCCGTGGCCAACGCGAGCGGGGACGGGACCTTCAGCTTCGACTACGCCCCCGGTTCCCACACCTTCACGCTCTATGTGAACGGAGAGGAGGCGGGCACCTTCACCGCCACGGTGACGGCGGGCCAGACGACCGACGCGGGCGACGTGGAGGCGGAAGAGGAAGCGCCGCCCCCGCCGGCGGACAACACGATGCTCTACCTGGCCATCGCCATCATCCTCATCATCGTGATCCTCGCCGCCGTGGCCGCCATGATGCGGCGACGTCCGGGCGCCCCCGTGGAGGCGGCGCCGGAAGAAGAGGAATACGAAGAGATGTAGCGTCTCCGGACCCCCCTCTGGGATCTCGGTTCCATCGGCGTGGCGGTCAGCCCGCGTCCTCATCTTCGGGCTCGTCGAGATCCTCGCCCTCCATGAGCAGGTGCGCGTACTCCGAATCCAGCTTCCACTCCCCGTCGTCGAGGTCCCCGACGCGCTTCCCGTCCTTGGTCACCCACACCACGCCGGGCGTGAAGCCCCGCTCATAGACGAAGAGGGCGACCCCCAGGATGACGAAGGAGAGGGCGACGTAGACGGTGGCGAGCTGGTACTCGTTTCGGGTCGTGGCGAGGAGCGCCAAGACTAGGAGGGTGACCATCACCACGATGGATGCGACGAGGATGCCCAGGGCCAGCCGGCGGTAGGTGTCATCTCTCATTCTGCTCCTCCAGCACGCGCTCGAAAATCCGCCACCGCCTGGACAGACGCCCCGCCTCCCGGTCCATCATGTAGATAATGGTGAGGATGAGGAAGCCGCACGCGAAGGCCACGAGGAGGGTGGCCAGGAGGAGGACCACGGAGGTCCCCGGGCGGTTCACCGCGAGACCCTGGGCCTGGCTCACCGCCTCCGATGAGGCTACGGCCGCCACGATGGTGATGACGACGATCCAGGCCATCGCCCGGGCCCCCCGCCGCGCCCTCTGGGTCATGGTACCACGTGCGCCCCCTTCAGGGTGAAGTAAAGGAAGATGACCGTGATGAGGACCCCACCCACCTTCAGGATGAACCCCTCCTTGTCGAAGCGGTGCAGGAAGCGCTCGATGAACGGGACCAGGAAGAACGCGATGACGAAGAACCCCACGAGGGTCATGGTCATCCACGGGGCCATGAGCTTGAGAATCTCGAAGGTCGCAAGGAAGTACCACTCGGGCACGATCTCCGGTGGCGTCGTGAACGGGTCCGCGGGGGCCTCCAGCCGCCGGAGGTCCGTCTGCCCGAGAGTCGGCTCGAAGAACTGGGAGGGGTGGAGGGTGGCCCCGAGCAGGAGGACCAGGGCCAGGAGGAAGGCGAGGGACGCCATCTCCTCCAGCAGGTGCCCCCACATGTAGGGGCGCGACTCGAGCAGGTGGTGGTCCCGCGCCGCCGCTTCCTTGTCCACCTACAACTCCTCCGCGATGCCGTGCCGTCGGATCATCCAGAAGTGGACGAGCATGAGGAGGACGATCAGGCCCGGGAGCCAGAGGATGTGGAAGCCGTAGAACCGGGAGAGGGTGGAGGGGCCGAGCTCCGACCCGCCGATGAAGAGGGAGCGGAACAGGTCGACCACGGGTTCGATGGCGCCCCCGATCAGGGGAATGTCCCCCGCCGCCGTGACCAAGTTCGTCCCCACCGTCGCGGCCCAGTAGGCCCGCTGGTCCCAGGGGAGCACGTAGCCCGTGAAGGCGACGAACACTGTGAGGAACAGGAGGGCGACGCCCACCATCCAGTTCAGCTCCCGCGGCGCCCGGTAGGCCTTCGTGAAGTAGACGCGGAGGGCGTGGAGGATCACCATGATGACCATGATGTTCGCCGCCCACCGGTGGATGTTCCGGATGACGAAGCCGAAGGGCACGTCCCGCTCGATGAATCGGACGCTGTCCCACGCGTGGTCCACGGAGGGCACGTAGTACAGGGCCAGGAACGTCCCCGTGATGACCTGGACGATGAAGGCGACGAGGGTGAGCCCGCCGAGGCAGTAGATGGGGTTCATGGCGAACCGCGGCACCCCCTTCGTCATCTGCTCCTTCGCGGGGACGACGAGCCCCATCCGGTCGAGGACCCAGCGCATGGTCTTGTCGTAGAACGACCCGA
>CAYFXO010000013.1:0-3934 GCA_964347125.1 uncultured Methanomassiliicoccales archaeon
ACCTCACCTCCCCCGCCTCCACCAGCTCCTTGTACAAGGCGAGGTCCTTCGTCTTCTTGTCGGGAGGCCGGATGCCCGCGGCGTGGAAGACCGACTTCCTGCTCCCGATGCTCGGAAGGAGAGTCCCCAGCGTCGGCATGGTCCTCAGGTAGACCCCCTCTCGCTTCAGCGCGCCCTTGCACCACGAGAAGGAGCTCTTCGAGACCACATCGAAGATGATGTCGTAGGTCTCGCCGGTCTTGGCGAAGTCCTGTTGGGTGTAGTCGATCACTCTGTCGGCCCCCAGTGACTTCACCAAGTCCACATTCGTGGTGCTGCAGACCCCGGTGACCTCGGCGCCGTAGTGCCTAGCCAGTTGCACCGCGTAGGTCCCTATGGAACCGGATGCTCCGTTGATGAGGACTCTCTGACCGCTCTTGATCCCGCCCTTGTCTCTGAGGAACGGCAGGGCCGTCAACACCGCATCACAACTCACAGCGGCCTCCTCGTACGTCATGTTGGTCGGTTTGGTGACCATTACCCCGTCATCCGGCATGCAGATGTACTCCGCGCAGCCACCGAAGCCGCAGTAGCCGAAGACCTGGTCGCCCACCTTGAATCGGCGTGCCGCACGGCCGACGGACTCTACCTCTCCGGCCAGGTCGGCCCCTAAGGTGGGGTTCTTGGGTCTCCGGAGTCCCGTGTAGAGTCTCGTGAATCGTGGCTTCCCCCATCGGAAGGCCATCTCCGCCGTCGTGGCGGAGGATGCGTGGATCTTGACGAGGACCTCGTTCTCCTTGGGTGAGGGCTTCTCGATTTCCTTCACCTGGAGGACTTCTGGAGGCCCGTACTTCTCATACACGGCGGCTCTCATGACACTCCCCTCCGTCGTCCTCCGGCGCCTCGAGAGCGCTGAACCTCAGGCTCGATGTCCGGATGCCCGGGGAGGGAGTCGAACCCCCTTAAAACCGATCTGCAGTCGGTCACATTAGCCGCTCTGTCACCCGGGCGCTCTCCTTGGTCATCCAATCGGGGGACGCGCCATTAACCTTGCGCTGCCGGCAAGGGTGGAACGGGGGTCCGACGGTTTCCCTGAAACCCTTTTACCCGCCTCCCCCATCCTCCCTCCCCTTGAGCGCCAGGAAGACCATCACGGACACGATCTACGGAACCGTCGGCGTCGAGGGCGTGGTCCTCGACCTGCTGGAGACCCTGGAGGTCCAGCGCCTCAGCGGGATCCGCCAGCTGGGGCCCACGTACCTCGTGTTCCCGGGGGCGAACCACTCCCGGCTGGAGCACGTCCTCGGGGCGGGCCATATGGCATGCCGCGCGGCGAAGGCCCTGGACCTACCCGAGGATGAGGCAGACCTGCTGGCCTGCGCCGCCCTCCTCCACGACGTGGGCCACGGCCCCTTCTCCCACACCTTGGAGTCCATCCTCGACAGGAGCCTCGGCATCGACCACATGGACTTCACCCAGGCCATCATCACGGGTAAGGAGGACAACGTGCGCCCCGAGGAGCGGGAGGCCATGCCCGACGTCCCGCGGATCCACGAGGTCCTCTGTGACTACGGCCTGGACCCGGAGCAGGTCGCCCGCCTCGTCCGCGGCGTGGAGGCGCCCGAGTACGACCTCACCGCCCCCGAGCCCGGCGGCGGCCAGTCCCACTTCGCGGGGCACCGCTATCTCCCCCAGCTCATGCACTCCGCCGTGGACGTGGACCAGCTGGACTACCTCCAGCGGGACGCCCACTACACCGGCGTCGTCCACGGGAAGATCGACTTCGACCGCCTCGTGGAGACCATGGCCGTCCACAACGGGCAGCTCGTCTTCGAGCGCAAGGGGGTCTCCGCGGTGGAGGGCGTCCTCGTGGCGAGGGCCCTCATGTATTCCGCCGTCTACTTCCACAAGACCGTCCGCATCGCGGAGCTCATGATGGCCCGGGCCGTGGAGCGCTCCGACGGGGCCATCCTGGACGTGCAGCGCATGGTGGACTCGGAGCTGATGACCTGGCTCACGGAGCGGGGTGGCCTCCCGCGGGAGATGGCCCTGCGGCTCAAGTACCGGAAGCTGTACAAGCGCGCCTACCTCGCGGGGGAGGAGGACCTCTCGTTGGACCGGATGGACGCCCTGCGGGCGCTCGGGACCCCGAGCCGAGATCCTCGTCACGGGTCCCCGGATGGCCGACCCCTCCGTCCGCGTCCTCGACGGCACGACCGTCCGACCGTTCCGTCACTACAGCCCCCTAGCCCGGGCCTTGAGCATCCGGGAGATCTCCGACTGGGTGGTCCTCGTGAGCGCCCACCCCGACCACCGCGAGGCCGTCGCGGGCGTCGCGGAGAAGGTCTTGTTCCCCTGAGGTCCCACGGGAGGGCCCGCCGAACCAATTATATAGCGTCCTCCCTATACCCGTCCCGCTTCTGGGATGGGAGCACCCAGCGCATGGAGGTTACCTAATGAAGTCAGTTGTGGACGAGGCCCTGGCGAAGCACGAAACCGTGGAGGCTGCCGCGGGCCTCACCCCCCTCGAGGACGTCCAGGTGGATAGCGAACTGGAGGAGATCCTCCAGAAGTTGCGGACGAACATCAAGATCCTCGGGCTCGGCGGCGCCGGGTCCAACACGATCATGCGCATCGTCGAGGAGGGCATCGTGGGCGCGGAGCTGTTCGCCGCGAACACGGACGCCCAGCACCTCCTGGCCATCCGGTCCCCCCGGAAGCTCCTCCTCGGGAAGCGGACGACCCGGGGCCTCGGCGCGGGGGCCCTCCCCCAGATCGGCGAGGAGGCGGCCCGGGAGGCCCAGGACGAGTTGCAGGAGCTGATGGCGGGCGCGGACGTCGTCTTCCTCACGTGCGGCCTCGGCGGCGGCACCGGCACCGGGGCCAGCGGCGTCGTGGCCCGCATGGCGAAGGAAATGGGGGCGCTGACCATCGCGTTCGTCACCATGCCCTTCCGAGGCGAGGGCGCCCTGCGGATGGACAACGCCCAGTGGGGCCTGGAGCGCCTCCGGTCGAACTCCGACACCGTCATCACGATCCCCAACGACCGCCTCCTCGAGCTGGTCCCCCGCCTCTCCCTCAACGCGGCGTTCAAGGTCTCCGACGAGGTCCTCATGCGGTCCATCAAGGGCCTCACGGAGGTCGTCACGAAGCCCGGCCTGGTGAACCTGGACTTCAACGACATCAAGACGATCATGAAGGGCGGCGGGGTCGCCATGATCGGCCTGGGCGAGAGCGACGCCGTGGGCGAGGATCGGTCCATGGAGGCCATCGAGGAAGCCATCAACTCCCCCCTCCTCGAGGTGGACCCCACGGGCGCCACGGGGGTCCTCGTGAACGTGACGGGCGGGAGCGACATGACGATCTCCGAGGCGGAGCGGGTGGCCGAGGAGGTGCAGAAGCGGGTGAGCGCCAACGCCCGCATCATCTGGGGCGCCACCGTCGACCCGACCCTGGAGCACAAGATGAAGGTGATGCTCGTCCTCACGGGCGTGAAGTCCTCCCAGATCCTCGGCAAGCCCATGGGGCGGGCGGAGTCCGAGAAGGTCGGCGTGGACGTCATCGTGTAGGCGGGTCCCGCGGGTTTCGGGGCACCGCAAACTTTGATAAGCAGACGTAGCTATAACGTAGCCATGGCGCTGATGGAGCGGTTCACCTCCGAACCCCTTCCGAAGCGCTGGGAGGGGGAGGTCCAGGACTGGCACGAGCGCTACTTCCCGGAGCTCCCGGAGGTCCTGGACGAGACCCTGTGGCACCGGTTCTATCCGGAGCGCGACCCGACCCGCCTCGAGGTCGTGATGGCCCGCCCGGACGCCTTCGAGACCTTCGCCGCGAAGTCCGTGGGGACGTCGGGGAAGACCGCCGACCTGAGCCAGCGGGTCAATCCACACCGGGGTTTCGCCCCATTCGATCCCCTGGGCCTCCCCCAGGAGGATGCCGCCGGCGGTCGCCAGCA
>CAYFXO010000013.1:3944-14324 GCA_964347125.1 uncultured Methanomassiliicoccales archaeon
GGAGGACCTGAACGACGACCAGTTCCAGATCGCCCTGAAGATCATCAAGGCCCAGGCCTCCACGGAGCTGGGGTCCATCCAGCAGCACCGGATGGTGTACTCCCTCATGGACAGGGGGGGCTTCACGGGGATGGACAAGGAGATCGTGGAGGGCCTCCACGAGTCGGGCACGGGCCACACCCTGGACGCCGTCAGCTTCTCCTCGAAGCGGGTGTGCGTGGAGGAGTTGCGGCACCACATCCAGATGAACGGGGTGCTCGCCCTGGACCCGACGTGGGACCAGCGGGGCGGGCGGAAGTGGGCCACGGAGACCTTGGAGGACCTGTTCGCCATGAAGCCCGGGGAGCACGTCCTCGACGCGTTCAACATCGAGTTCCAGAGCCTCATGGACACCGCGACGTTCCTGGCCCTCATCGACCGGGTGGGGAAGTACCAGCTGGAGATGCAGCACCACTTCCTGTACGGCCCCATGGCCCTGAGCATGCCCTTCATGCGGTTCCTCGAGGAGTCCTACCACCTGGCGGCGGGGGAGCGCCTCCTGAAGGGGATGGCGGGCGTGGCCGTGCGGGAGGCGACCGACTTCGGCATGGAGGACCTTCAACAGACCCTGAACATGTGGTACCCGCGGGGGATGGAGATGTTCGGGAGTGAGCTGAGCGGGGCCCATACGAAGGGCGTCTTCAAGACCCTCGGGAACGCCGAGGCCCAGGCCCTCTACGAGAAGGAGGTGGCGGGGAAGGTCCGGGACATCAACCTCGCCGCCGTCCAGGCGAAGGCGAAGTGCGACCGGGGGGAGGCCATCCGCATCCTCCGACGCATCGAGGAGAAGGGGGAGACCGTCCACGGGCTGGGCCCCGAGGACCTCGTCCGGGCGCCCCACCGGCGATTCTTCCGGTTCCGGGGCTTGAAGGAGTTCGCGGACCACCGGGAGCGGGACCCCGAGACGGGCCGCCTCGGGTACGCGTACCTGCCCTACGACGTCCGCGGGGAGCTCCTGACCCA
The DNA here is from genome assembly GCA_964347125.1 of uncultured Methanomassiliicoccales archaeon. Lineage (GTDB taxonomy): Archaea > Thermoplasmatota > Thermoplasmata > RBG-16-68-12 > CAYFXO01 > CAYFXO01. The sequence goes on from CAYFXO010000013.1 coordinate 4,947, forward strand.
CCACGGCCGCCCAGTCCCGCGGGAGGACTACGTGGAGTACCTGAAGACCGTCCTGCCGGAGCGCCTCTTCCGCACCACCTACTGGCGGTCCGTCCGGGACGACTTCATCATGAACCCCACGTGGGGCGACCCGGACATCGAGTAGCCGCTCAACCCTCAGGCTACTTATGCGACCCGGCCGTTGCCGCCCGCCATGAAGTTCATCTACACCGGCATCGAGGTGGCCGACCTGGAGCGGGCCATCGCGTTCTACCGCGACGAGTTGGGCATGAAGTTGGAAGGACGCTACCCCATCGAAGAGACGGAGGGCATCGTCGCCATCCTCACCTCGGAGGAGGATGGGCAGGTCCTGGAGCTGAACTGGTACCCCGAGGGCCGGTTCAAGGGGAAGCCGGGACTGGACCACCTGGCCTTCGACGTTCCGGACGCGGACGAGGCCTTCGAAACGCTCACCGCCAAGGGGTACGAGTCGGCCCTCTCGCCGTTCGACGAGGGCTCCTACCGCCTCGCCTACGTGAAGGACCCCGACGGCAATTGGATCGAGCTCAGCGAGAAGCGGGGATAGGGGCCGCCGCAGGCTCACACGTCTCCCGCCTCGCGGCCCCCCCAGGTCGCTCTAGGAGATGGCAATATATTTTTGTAGGGAGAGTACCTACTGCCCCCGTAGCCGCAGGAGGCGGGTTCAATGGAAGGAGCAGAGCCAGTCAAGGGTGGATCGAAGGCCTGGATGGCGGTGGTGGGCGTGATTATCGCCATAATCATCATCATCGCCGCGTTGTGGGCCGCGGGGGTCTTCGCCCCTGCGGAGGAGGAAGCCGGCCCCATCAAGGTGGGAGTGATCTTGCCCGTGTCGGGCCCCCTGGATTGGCTTGGGGCCCCGATGGTCGACGCTGCCAACCTCGCCGAGGAGGAGATCAACGCTCAAGGCGGCGTGCTTGGTCGTACCCTCGAATTGGTGCATTGCGACAGCCAGACGACGCCTGCAGGCGGCAGTGCCTGCGCGACGACACTCATCCTCGCGGAGGGGGTCGTGGCCATTGTCGGGGCTGCGTCATCCGGCGTGTCGCAGGCCGTGACGACGGTCACCTTCGAGAACCGGATTGTGCAGGTATCGCCTGCGTCCACGTCGAACCTGTTCACGACCATCGAGGTGGACTACTCCGATGCGAACGCCATCTCCCCCATCTGGGACAAGGAAGTCCCGGGGTACTTCTGGAGGACGGCCCCCTCGGATGACCTCCAGGGTCAGGTCTTGTTCATCCTGTCGGAGGACAACCCGGGCTGGGTCAATGTGTCCATCATTTCGGTGAACAACCCGTACGGGAAGGGTCTCGCCGGATACTTCGCGGACCTCTTCACGGACGGCGGGGGCAACATCGTGGGTTGGGTGAACTACACGGAGCAGCAAGCGGACTACACGTCGGACCTCCAGCTCCTGGCCAACGGAAACCCGGATGCGGTCCTATTCGTCGGCTACCCGGGAGACGGCCTGACCGTCATGCAGAACTGGGAGGCGAAGAAGAACGACCCAGGATGGGGCTGGGACTGGTTCTGGTCGGAGGGACTGAAGAGCGAGACCTTCCTCGTGAACCTCAAGAATGCCAACATTGACGTTTCGGGCATCGACGGCACGGCCCCCGTGTTCACAGGCGCCAACTATGGGACGTTCCGGGACAACTACTTCACGTCCTTCGACCGAGAGCCTGAGGTCTTCGACGCCCACACCTACGACGCGGTCTACTTGATCGCCGCCGCCATCGAGCGCGGCGGATCCGCTGACGCCGAGACGATCCGGACGAACCTTGAGGCCGTAGGTGGTGGTTCAGGAACCGTCGTCAAGCCGACCGAGTGGGCCAAGATCGTTACCGAGCTCGAGGCGGGCCGTCAAATCAACTACGAGGGAGCGTCGGGCAGCATCGACTTCAACCAGGTGGGCGAGCCCCTCAGCGACTACGAGATCTGGAAGATTACCGGCGACCTGACCGCGGGCTTCGCCTACACGCGCCAGTCGCTCATCACCGCCGACCAGCTCACGCCGCCGACGATACCCTGAGTCACCTCAGCCGCCCAAGTAGGCCTGTCCCACTTCGGGGTTCTCGAGCAGCACGGGCCCTGGATCCTCGAATCGCTTTCGGCCCAGGTCCATGACGATGCCAACGTCCGCCATGGTCAACGCCTTCCGAGCGTTCTGCTCGACGACGATGATGGAGGTGCCCCGCTCGTTGATCTCCTGGATCTTCGTCAGAATAGCATCCACGAGAACCGGGGCGAGACCGGCGGAGGGCTCGTCGATGAGCATAACGAGGGGGTCCAGCATCAACGTCTTCCCCAAGGCGAGCATCTGGCGCTCTCCGCCGCTCAGCTTCCTGGCTTTCACGTCCACTCGCTCCCGGAGGTTGGGGAACATGTCCAGGACCTCCTCGGTCCGGGCGCTGAAGTCGTCCCTCCGGATGTAGGCCCCCATCTCCAAGTTCTCCTTCACCGTCAAGCGCGGGAAGACGTTGTCCAATTGGGGGACGTAGCTGATGCCCATGGTCACGAGACGCCGCGGGTCCCACCCCGTGATGTCATCCTCCTGATAGCGGACGACTCCCGCCATCGGTTTTAGAAGGCCGAAGAGGGTCTTGAGGAGCGTGCTCTTCCCCGCCCCATTAGGACCGACGATCGTCATCAGCTCCCCCTCCTCCAGGAGGAGGTCCACCTCGTGGACGATTTCGACCTCGCCATATCCGGACGATACTCCCTCAGCCTCCAGGATGGCCACGCTAGCCCCCCAAGTAGGCGTCAATGACGAGTTCGTTCTGCTTCACTTCCATAGGCGCCCCCTCAGCGAGGACTCGTCCCTGGTGCATCACAATGATGTGATCGCATCGATTCATGACGACATCCATGTCGTGCTCGATGAGAAAGATCGTCATCCCGCTCTGGCGGAGCTCCTCGATCTTGTCGAGGAGCTTCTCCGCGAGGACGCGGTTGACTCCCGCGACCGGTTCGTCCAGGAGGAGTAGGCTGGGATCGGTCATCAGCGCTCTCCCTAGCTCCAGGAGCTTCTTCTGGCCGCCGGAGAGGTTCTTCGCAAACTCGCTTGCCAGATGCGGGATCTCGAGGAGTTCGAGGATGCGAAGGGCCTTCTCTTCAATCTCTCTCTCCTTTGCGGCGACGTCCCCTGGGCGGAGGAAGACCCACCACAGGGCCTCCCCCAGGTGACCTTGGGCGGCGAGCATGAGGTTCTCGAGGACGGTGATGTTCTCGAAGCCCCGGGGGATCTGGAAGGTCTTGACCACCCCGTGCCTCACGACCCGATACGCGGGCAGCCCCTCAAGCTGGTGTCCCCCGTACCCTATGGTGCCCCCGTCGGGGCGGAGGAGGCCCGCAACGAGCGCGAAGAGGGTGCTCTTGCCCGCGCCGTTGGACCCGATGAGGCCTGTGATGCTCTGGTCCCGAACTTGGAGGGTGCATCCATCGACGGCCTTGACCCCGCCAAAATGCTTGCTGACATCCTCGATGTCCAGGGGCACTGCTCCGTCACCTCTTCTTCGATATGATGCGCTCCTCTCCCCATATGCCTTGGGGTCGGTACAGAACGAGAAGAACGAGAAGAACTCCTACCGTCAACAGCCGGATGTAGTCCAAGTTCGTCCCGATCCAGGGCCCGAAGCCCTCGATTCGGCTGAGGGGAGTCCTCAGTCGGACCGTGAGGAACTGAAAGCCCCAAAGGGCAAGGGCGCCAATGATCGCTCCTCGGTTGTTCCCACTGCCCCCCACGATGAGCATGGCCCAAATCATGAAGGTCTCGAAGGGGCGGAAGCTGGTTAGGGGTTCAATGAAGGTTAGGAAGTGGGCGTAGAGGCTCCCCGCTGCCCCCATGATGGCCGCCCCCAGGGCGAAGGCCTCCAACTTGTACCGGAACGTGTTCTTCCCTAAAGCGAGGGCGGCCTCCTCGTCCTCCCGGATCGCCTTGAGGACTCGCCCCCAGGGAGATCGGGTCCCGAACTCCAAGAGGAGGAAGATGATCACGATTACGGCGATCACCACGGCCACGAAGGCCGCGTTGGTGTGCAGGACGACGTCGAAGCGGAGGGGCTTCGGGATGTTGCGAATTCCCTCCACCCCTCCCGTCACGTCGTCGAGGTTGACCAGGAAGACTCGAATGATCTCGGCGAACCCCAGGGTCGCGATGGCCAGGTAGTCAGCGCGCAGCCGCACGGAGGGGAGCGCGATGAGCAGCCCCAGGAGGCCGCACAGAAGCATGGCACTCAAGAACCCGACGAGAAACGGCAGGTCGTAGCCCCAGTGGCCGGCGATGAGGAGGCTCGGGGGTCGGTATTTCGTCGTGAGGATGGCCGAGGTATAGGCCCCTACTGCCCAGAACGCGGCCACGGCGATGTTGAACATCCCCGTGTACCCCCATTGAAGGTTGAGACCCAAGGTGAGGATGATGAAGACTCCCGCGAAGCTCACGAAGAAGAGCAGCTCTCCGACGATACCCTCAATCCCTGCCAAAGACCCTCCTCCCGAAGGCGACCACCGTCCCCGCCATCTCCTTCATCCGCTTGAAGAGGCGCTTGAAGTCCTCGAGGATGGGCTCCCCGCCTAGGATCCCTTGTGGTCGTATGATCAGCACGGCCACCATCACCCCGAACACCGCTGCGGGCGAGAAGGCGCTGTCAATGCCGTTGGAGAACAGGACGAACTTCGAGACCTCGCTGGTAATCCCAATGGCCATCCCGCCGAGGAGGGCGCCGTAGGCGGAGCCGATTCCCCCGAGGATGACCGACGCGAACAGGAAGAGGAGGACATCGAAGCCCATCGTGGGCCGGAGCTGCGTGGTCAATCCCAGGAGGACGCCTGCGATGGCCGCGAAGCCCGCACCAATGAACCAGGTAACCATGATCACCAGCCGGGTGTCAATGCCAGTGACCTTGGCGAGCTCAAAGTTGTCCGCCGTGGCCCGCATCGCCTTCCCGAGCTTCGTGTACTGCAGGAGGATATGGAGGAAGGTCACGAAGATGCCGGCCACGATCAGCGTCAGGATCTTTACCGGCGGGAGGGAGATTCCGAACCCCAGGGAGATGCCGCTCTGAATGGGGTGCCCGAGGATCGTCTTGGGGAGGTCGTAGATGCGGATGGTCGTCCCCCAGAGGATACGGACGAGGTTCTGGATGATGAAAAAGAGGCCGAAGGACGCGATGAGGGGAGCGGCGATGCCCTTCCCCTCCAGCCTGCGGAAGACTAGGTATTCCAATAGGATTCCCACGAACGAGACGACGAAGAAGGCGAACACCGCCGCCAGGACGATGCTGACGTGAAAACCCTCAATCATGTTGTTCAGTGTGTAGGCGAGATACGCCCCGAGGGCCATGAGCTCCCCGTGGGCGAAGTTCGCGAAGTTCTTGATGCCGTAGATGAGGCTGAGGCCAATGGCCCCGAGGACGAAGATCCCGCCCAACACGATGCCGTTGACGACGAACTGTAGTACGATGCTCCCGTCCTCCTTGTCCTATGGCGGGACGGCCAGGGACGCGGAGCCTGGGCGGTCTGCCGCCACGGCAGGATTCGAAGAAACCCTGGCCATTTAACCCTTTCCTGGGAACGCCATTGTGACTTCTCGCCCTGTCTACCCTCCCGTAATCCCCGCCTCGACGGACTGAACTTGAGGCAGGTACTCGGCCAAGACCCTCCACGAGTCTCCCTCGTCGCGGCTGCCGTACAGCTGCCCCGTCGTCGTCCCCCCGTAGACCCCCGCGGGGTCGTTCGCGTCGGTCCGCAGCGCATCCCGGAGGACCGTGAACCAGGCGTCCTTCTGCGGCAGCCCCTTCGTCAGGCGCTCCCACGAGGTTCCGGCGTTCCGCGTCCGGTACACCGCCATCGCGCCGTCCGCGGTGACGCGGTTGTAGTCGCCCTCGAGGGGGACGATGTAGAGCGTGTTGTGGTCTCTGGGGTGGGCCGCCATGGGGAAGCCGAAGGTGCTCGGCAGACCTGCTTCGATGGCCGCCCACCCCGGGTCGTCCCGGTGCCGCCGGTACACGCCGCAGTGGTTCTGCTGGTAGAGCAGGTCCGGGTATGCCGCGTCCCGCACGATCTTGTGGGGACACGAGCCAATCATCTCCTCCGACGTCACCTTTTCCGGCAAGAAGTCCGCGCGAATGTCGCCGTTCATCACCCGCCACGTCTCGCCCCCGTCGCGGGTGGACAGGATGCCGACCGCGGAGATGCCCACGATGACGCGGTTCGCATCCCCCGGATGGGGGAGGATCGTGTGGAGGCAGAGGCCCCCGCCGCCCGGGGTCCAGTCGCCCCGGTCTTCGCGGTAGTTCAGGCCGTCGATGGAGGTCCACGTCTCGCCGTCGTCGTCGCTCCGGAACAGCCCCGCGGGGTCCGTCCCGAGCCACAGCTCGTCCCCGGCGCCCGGCCGGATCTGCCAGATCTTCGACACGCTCAGGCCGGACTCCTTCGAGAAGTGGGGGCCCTCCTCTCCCCGGGTCCACGTCTCGCCGAAGTCGCGGGACTTCTGCACGGTAGGCCCCCAGTGGGAGCTCGTGACCCCCGCCCAGACGGTCCGGCCGTCCCGGGGGTCCAGGAGGGCGTGCCGCACGGTGAGCCCCTCGAAGTAGGGCCCCTTCGACTTCCACTCGCGTCGGTCCGAAGAATGGAACACGAAGAGCCCCTTCCTCGTCCCCGCCAGCACAACCGTATCGCCGTCGCTCACATCCGTCATCTCAACCACCTTGCACCGAAGGGAACACGTGGACCTCGTCGCCCGCCTTCAGGGGCACGGCCTCCACGGCCTCATCCCGCACTCGCTCATGGTTCACGAAGAGGAATACGTACTCCCGAGGCTGCCCCTGGTCGTCGAGGATCCGCTCGCCCAGGCCCGGGTGCAGCGCGTCCAGGCGCGCGAGGGCCTGGGCCAAGGTCTCCCCGTCCACGTCCACGGCATCCGCCCCGCCGGAGTACTCCCGGAGGGCCCGCGGAAGGTACACGCGGACCGACGCCTCCTCGCTCGCCATGGACGGCGGGCGGATTACCCGTTTCTCCTTTAAGGGTTCGCGGCGGACGGCCCCAGCGGGCTCAGACCAGGGAACCCCGGAACACCGTGACCGCCTGCCCCCCCAGATGGACCCGGTCGTCGCCCACGCGGACGCGCACCGTCCCCCCCCGCTCGGAGGCCTGGTACGCCAACAACTCGTCCTTCCCTAGGCGGTCCCGCCAGTGGGGGCCGAGGGTGCAGTGGGCGGACCCCGTCACGGGATCCTCGTCGATCCCCGCGGCGGGGGCGAAGAACCGGGAGGCGAAGTCATAGCCTTCCCGGTCGGTCCGACTCGTCACCATGATGCCGCGGCTGGGCGCCTTGAGCAAGGCCGCGAAGTCCGGCTTCAGGTCGAGCACCTCGCTTTCCGCGCGCACCTCCACGAGGTAGTCGTACCGACTCTTGCCCACGTAGGTCGGCTCCACACCGAGGGCGTCGAGGAGGCTGGCGGGTGCCGTCGCCGACTGCGCCGGGCGAGAGGGGAAGTCCATCTCGATCCAATCCCCCTGCTTGTGGGCCAGCAGGAGTCCGCTCTTCGTGAGGAAGCGCGCAGGGTCCTCGGGGTCGAGGATGCCCTCCTCCCAGAGAACGTGGGAGGACGCGAGGGTCGCGTGGCCGCACAGCTCCACCTCGAACTTGGGCGTGAACCACCGGAGGCCGAACCCGTCCCCCGCTTCATGGAGGAACGCCGTCTCCGAGAGGTTCATCTCCCGGGCCACGTCCTGCATCCAGGCCTCCTCCGCCGGTCCTTTGAGCAGGCACACCGCCGCGGGGTTTCCCGAGAAGGGTCGGTCCGCGAACGCGTCCACCTGGAAGAGGCCCTCTTTCACGTCGCTTCCTCCGGTGGGGACAACGCGGTCCGGCCCTTAGCCCTTCGCTTGCCCGGCTGGAGGCCCCCCCGGGGGGAGAGAAAGGATTATCGCCCCCCTCCCCGTTCGCTGCTGTGGAGGGTTCGCATGGCGCAATCCAGGGGCTCGTTCGAGCGCTACACCTACGTGGCCGCCTTCTTCGTGCTGTACGTGGGGCTAATCGCTTTCGTGGTCACGGCCCTAGCCATCCTCGTGATGAGCTTCACGGCGGTCCCCCCGCTCAACGTGTGGATCGGGATGATCGTCGGAGTGGGGATGGTCGGCGTGGGCACGGTCCTCGTGCTCATCGGCCGGTGGCTCACCACGGAGCGCTTCCCCCCGATGGCCTACTACCCGCATCCGGGGGGCCTGATGGGCGGGCTCACCTGCCCCGGTTGCGGGATGATGTCGCCCGCGGGCTCAAAGTTCTGCACGTTCTGCGGGAAGGCGTTGGCGCCGGCCGCGACGGAGGCGGGGCCGACGCGAGGGTGAGGCCCGCGGGGCGCGCTGACGCCCGGATGCGCTCCGTGTCAGGGGGACCGCCCCGTCCTCCCGGTGTGACCAGCCCCCGTGAAGGGGAAACCTTCTTATGCGGGACAGCCATGAGATATAACGGCGTAATACCCCGCCACAGCACTGATTAGGAGAGACCACCATGGCCATGCAGGACATGGAGTACACCATCGACCGGGAGAAGCTGGACCACCGGAACGTGCCCAGCTTCACCTACGAGGCCGAACCGGGCATCAACGAGGCCCTCGTCCGGACCATCAGCGAGATGAAGGACGAGCCCGCGTGGATGCTCCGCAAGCGCCTCAAGTCCCTGGAGATCTTCGAGAAGCTGGAGATGCCCCAGTGGGGCCCCGGCCTCCAGAACCTCGACCTGAGCGATATCACCTACTACGCCGTCCCGGACGCGCAAGAGGCGACGGACTGGGAGGACGTCCCGGCGGACATCAAGGACACGTTCGAGAAGCTGGGGATCCCCGAGGCCGAGCGGCGCCACCTGGCGGGGGCCGGCGCCCAGTACGAGTCCGAGATCATCTACCACCGCCTCAAGGAGTACTGGGAGGAGCGCGGCGTCCTTTTCGACAACATGGACACCGCGGTGCGGGAGCAACCGGACCTGGTGAAGAAGTACATGATGACGAAGGCCATCCCGCCGTCCCTCCACAAGTTCGCCGCCCTCCACGGCGCCGTCTGGTCCGGTGGTACGTTCCTCTATGTCCCCGAGGGGGTGAAGGTGGACGTCCCCCTCCAGGCGTACTTCCGCATGAACGCCCCCGGCATGGGCCAGTTCGAGCACACCCTCATCGTCGTGGAGAAGGACGCGGAGGTCCACTACATCGAGGGCTGCTCCGCCCCCCGCTACGACAAGAACTCCCTCCACGCGGGCGGCGTCGAGGTCTTCGTGAAGGAGGGCGCCCGCTGCCGCTACTCCAGCGTGGACAACTGGTCGAAGAACACCTACACCCTCAACACCAAGCGGGCCATCGTGGA
>CAYFXO010000013.1:14334-25723 GCA_964347125.1 uncultured Methanomassiliicoccales archaeon
GCCGCGTCCCTGAGAGCTTCTTCGGTGATGCGCTCGTGAATCCCCAGTCTGAGCTTGGCATACCGCCTTTCCCTCAGCTTCTCGACGGTCCAGAACTGGTCGCGGAACACCTACAACCTCAACACCAAGCGGGCCATCGTGGAGAAGAACGCGACGATGGAGTGGATCAACGGCAACATGGGCTCCTGCGTCACGATGCTCTACCCCTGCTCCATCCTGGTGGGGGAGAACGCCCACACGGACAACATCGGCATCGCGTACGCGGGGGACGGGCAGAACCAGGACACCGGATCGAAGGTGTACCACCTCGCCCCGAACACCTCCTCCGTCATCCGGTCGAAGAGCATCTCCAAGGACGGCGGGGTCACCTCCTATCGCGGCCTCGTCCACGTGGACAAGTCCGCCGCGAACTCCAAGATCTTCGTGGCCTGCGACGCCCTCATCCTCGACGAGCACTCCAAGAGCAACACCTGGCCCCACATGGAGGTGAAGAACAGCCGGGTGGAGACCTCCCACGAGGCCACCGTCGGGCGGATCAGCGAGGACGACCTCTTCTACCTGATGTCCCGGGGGATGAACGAGGAGGAGGCGGTGAAGATGCTCGTGAACGGGTTCATCGAGCCCATCACGAAGGAGCTCCCCCTGGAGTACGCCGTGGAGCTGAACCGCCTCATCGAACTCGAGCTGGAAGGCGTCGGGTAGCCCTCCCCGTTCCCTTTTATACGGCAGGCGTCCTTCCGACGCACCGGCACCGGAGACACCCCATGGGCACCAAGAGGCGCGCCGTCGGCCCCGACCTGAAGTCGGTTCTCAGCCGGGAGGCCGTCGAGGCCCTCGACGACGCCCTCGGCGGGCCCGGGTGGCTCCGGAAGAAGCGCCTGGACGCCTGGGAGACGGCGGCGAAGATGCTCCCGCCGAGCTACCTGCGCCAGACCTACGAGGAGAAGCCCTTCTGGTCCTACCTCATCACCGATCACAAGAAGGGGGCCGTCCCCCTGAAGGACCTCGTCCCCCCGAACCCCGCCACCGCCGACCGGGGCACCCTCACCCTCTCCGGCGTCGACGGCGTCGCCGCCCAGCCCCTCCGCGAGGCCCTCCACGAGCAGGAGGGCTTCGTGAAGCAGTACTTCATGAACGACGGCGTGCGGCCGGAGGAGAACGTCTTCGCCGCCCTCCACGGGGCCGCCGTGCATGACGGGGCCGTCCTCCACGTCCCCGAGAACCACGAGGCGGAGCACCCCGTCCGCGTGGACCTGGTCATGGAGGAGGCGACCCACTTCGACCACCTCCTCATCGTGGCGGAGCCCAACAGCCGGGTGACGGTGGTGGACACCATCCGCGCCGCGGTGGACGGGGAGAAGGGCTACCGGAGCGGCGTCGTGGAGATCTTCGCGAAGGACGGCGCCCACGTGAACTACGTGGGCGTCCAGGAGCTCCCCTACGACGTCGCGTCCTTCACCCACAAGCGGTCCATCGTGGGGCGGGACGCCCGCATCGACTGGCTGGACATCACCTTCGGCGGGAGCCACACGAAGTCCGACATCACGAACTTCCTCGTGGGCCCCGGCGGCCACGCCGAGGTGCGGGGCGCCATCCTGGGGGACAAAAAGCAGCTGTACGAGCTCTCCACGGTCACGATCCACGAGGCCCCCATGACCTCGGGCATGATGTTCATCCGAGGCGCGCTGCGGGACGAGGCCCGCTCCACCTACCGCGGCCTCATCCACATCAAGGAGAAGGCCCACGGGGTGAACAGCAACCAGGAGGAGGACACGATCCTCCTCAGCGAGGGGGCCCGGGCGGACGCCATCCCGATCCTGGAGATCGACAACAACGACGTCCGCTGCGGCCACGCGGCCCACGTGGGGGAGCTGGACGCGGAGCAGCTCTTCTACCTCGGCACGCGGGGCCTGGGGGAGGTGGACGCGAAGCTCGTCGTGGTGGAGGGGTTCCTGGAGCCCCTCCTGCGGGACGTCCCCGAGGCGACGTTGCAGGAGAGGCTGAAGCAGGCGGTGCACAGGAGGGTGGCGGCGTGATGAAGATGGACGACCGTGTGCTCGAGATCCGAAAGGACTTCCCGGTGCTGAACCGGGTGGTGCACGACGGGAAGCCGTTGGTGTACCTGGACAACGCCGCCACGTCCCAGAAGCCCGCCTCCGTCATCCAGGCGATCTCCGACTACTACAGCGGCTACAACGCGAACGTCCACCGGGGCATCCACCAGCTCAGCCTGGAGGCCAGCCTCGCCTACGAGGAGGCCCACCAGAAGGTGGCGGACTTCATCCACGCCCGGGGGATGCAGGAGGTCGTCTTCACGAAGAACACCACGGAGGCGGCCAACGTGGTCGCCACCGGGTGGGGCCGCCGCCACCTGAAGAAGGGAGACGAGGTGGTCCTCACGCAGATGGAGCACCACAGCAACTTCGTCCCCTGGTGGTGGCTGGAGCGGCAGGTCGGGATCGTGCGGAAGTACATCGAGGTGGACGACCAGGGCCTCCTCAAGATGGAGCAGGTGGACGACCTCATCACGGACAAGACGAAGCTCGTCACCGTCAGCGCGATGTCCAACGTCCTGGGGACCATCAATCCCGTGAAGGAGATCGGGGAGGCGGCCCACGACCACGGCGCCGTGTTCATGGTGGACGGGGCCCAGAGCGTGCCCCACACCCCCGTGGACGTCCGGGACATCGGCTGCGACTTCCTGCTGTTCAGCGGGCACAAGATGCTCGGCCCCACGGGGATCGGCGTCCTCTACGGGAGGGAGGAGGTCCTGGAGGAAACGGACCCCCTCATCTTCGGCGGGGAGATGATCAAGCGCGTCACCTTCGACGAGGTGCGGTTCAACGACCTTCCCTGGCGGTTCGAGGGGGGCACCCCCGTCATCGCCCAGGGTATCGGCCTCTCCGCCGCGGTGGACTACCTGAACGGCCTGGGCATGGACTGGGTCGCCCGCCACGAGCGGGCGCTGGTCACCTACGCCCTGGAGCGCCTGGAGGAGTTCCCCAACCTGACGATCTACGGGCCCCCCGCCCACCAGCGGGGCGGCGTGGTCTCCTTCAACCACGAGACCATCCACGCCCACGACCTCTCCACCCTCCTGGACATGGAGGGGGTGGCGGTGCGGGCGGGCCATCATTGCGCCCAGCCCCTCATGGAGCTGCTCCAGGTCCCCGCGACGACCCGGGCCTCCTTCTACATCTACAACACCCCGGACGAGGTGGACGCCCTCGTGGCGGCGCTGAAGAAGGCGGAGGAGGTGTTCGCCTAATGGGCCTCTCGGGGGACATGTACCGGGAGCACATCCTGGACCACTACAAGCACCCGCGGAACTTCGGCGCGCTGGACGAGGCGGACGTGGACCATGAGGACGACAACCCCCTCTGCGGCGACCAGATCCGCGTGCAGCTCGTCCTCGACTCGGACGACCGGGTGGCGGACGCCCGGTTCTCCGGGAAGGGCTGCGCCATCTCCCAGGCGGCGGCCTCCATGTTCACGGAGTGGGCGAAGGGGAAGACCCTGGCGGAGATCGAGGCGCGCACCACGGAGGACCAGGTGGAGATGATGGGCATCCGCCTCAGCCCGATCCGGGTGAAGTGCGCCGTCCTGTCCCTGATGGTCGCGAAGAGCGGCATCCAACTCCACGAAGTGGATGAGAGCGGTGAGGAGCATGGGAGCTGACCTGGTAGTCGAGAACCTCCACGTCGCCGTGGAGGACAAGCCGATCCTGAAGGGCGTCGACCTGGAGATCTCCAAGGGCGAGATTGTGGCCATCATGGGCCCCAATGGGTCGGGGAAGAGCACGCTCTCCAACGCCCTCATGGGGCACCCCCGGTACGTGATCACGGAGGGGAAGGTGTGGTTCAAGGGGGAGGACATCACGACCCTGAAGCCCCACCACCGCTCGTTGCGGGGGATGTTCCTGGCGTTCCAGTACCCGCGGGAGCTCTCGGGCGTCACCATCGCCAACTTCCTTCGCACGGCCCTCAACGCCCGGTTGCCGGAGGAGGAGAAGATGGACGTGCCCACGTTCCACGCGCTCCTCACGGAGAAGATGGAGCTGCTGGAGATGGACAAGGTCTTCGCGGACCGCTATCTGAACGAGGGGTTCTCCGGCGGGGAGAAGAAGCGGGCGGAGATGCTCCAGATGGCCATCCTCCGGCCGGAGCTGGCGATCCTCGACGAGACGGACAGCGGCCTCGACGTGGACGCCCTCAAGATCGTCGCGAACGGGATCAACACCCTGGCGGGGCCGGACATCGGGTACATGATCATCACCCACTACCAGCGCATCCTCAACTACGTGGTCCCGGACACCGTCCACATCCTGAAGAAGGGTCGCATCGTGCGGAGCGGGGGCGCCGATCTCGCGAAGGAGGTCGAGGCCCGCGGGTACGATTGGGTCGAGGGGGACGCGTAGGAGGCTCCGCGGGGGCCCACTCCCCGCCCGTCGGTGGTCGTGGCGCGGGGACCCTTCCCCTCCATAGGAACGCCCCCTCGCCTTCGCCAAAACCTACCATAATGTTGAAATAAGGACTTCCGCTATGCTCCAGCGAATCCACCCATATACCCGAAGGGTTCTGGAGGTTCACCGATGCAATCAATCGTGGACGAAGCGATCGCACGGGCGGAGCCCAAGCCTCCCGCCGCGGCCCCCACGGCCATTGGCGCCACGGCGGATGACGAGGAGCTCGAGCGCATCCTCGCGGGCCTCCGCACGAACATCAAGATCATCGGCATCGGCGGCGGCGGCACGAACACCATCGACCGGTGCGTGGAGGCGGGCATCGTCGGCGCGGATTTGTACGCGGCGAACACGGACGCCCAGCACCTCCTCACGGTCCGCTCCCCCCACAAGCTCCTCCTGGGCCGCCGGACGACCCGGGGCCTGGGCGCAGGGGCCCTCCCGGCCATCGGCGAGGAGGCCGCGCGGGAAGCGGAGGACGAGCTGCGGACGATCCTCACGGGCGCCGACATGGTCTTCGTGACCTGCGGCCTCGGGGGCGGGACCGGGACCGGCGGCGCGCCCTACGTGGCGGCCCTGGCGAAGGAGATGGGGGCCCTCACCGTCGCCATCTGCACCTACCCCTTCCAGGCCGAGGGGGCCATCCGATGGGAGAACGCGGAGTTCGGGCTGGAGAAGCTCCGGGGCCACGCGGACACCGTCATCGTGATCCCCAACGACAAGCTCCTGGAGATCGTGCCCCGCCTCCCGTTGAATTCCGCGTTCCAGGTGGCGGACGAGGTCCTCATGCGGTCCATCAAGGGGCTCACGGAGATCATCACGAAGCCCGGCCTCGTCAACCTGGATTTCAACGACATCAAGACGATCATGCAGGGCGGCGGCGTCGCCATGATCGGTCTGGGGGAGGCGGACTCCGATCACCGGGCCCACGAGGCCGTGGAGGAGGCGGTGAACTCTCCCCTCATCGACGTGGACATTGCGGGGGCGACGGGGGCCCTCATCAACGTGACGGGCGGAAACGACATGAGCGTCTCGGAGGCGGAGATCGTCGCGGAGCTCGTCCAAGGCCAGATCAACCCGAACGCCCGGATCATCTGGGGCGCCATGGTGGACCCGTCCATCGAGCACCAGATGCGGGTGATGCTGGTCGTCACGGGCGTGAAGTCGAAGCAGATCTTCGGCCCCGCGCGACCGTCGACGGCCGCGGGTGTGGATGTCGTTTCTTGAGGGGAATGCATGGACGTCGTGGGTCGGTCCCGGGAACTCCAGCGTCGGGCGGAGGAGCGGGCCCGCCGCTTCGGGCGGGGGCGCTACGGCCGCGTCCTGCGGATGGCCCGGAAGCCCACGAACGAAGAGTACATCCGCGTCCTGCAGATCACCGCCCTCGGAGCGCTCCTCATCGGAGGCCTTGGTTTCCTCATCTGGCTGATCATGACCCAACTGCCCCCCATCCTCGAGGACTTCTTCGGCTGAGGGAGGCGTGACCATGGGTCTGTTTGAGGGAGAAGAGGAAGAGGAGGCGCCCAAGGAGCCCGAGCCGGAGCCCCTGGCACCCGCGCCCACCGGCGGGCTGACGTTGGAGAGCGCGGACACGAAGCGCACCGTCACCGCGGGGACGGTGGAGACGTACCATTTGGTCCTGCGCAACGACAGCCCCTCGGACCAGATCGTCGCCATCCGCCTCGACCTCATCTACCCCCACGCCGGGGAGGGCGCCGCGGACTGGACCGTCCTCGTCGACGGCGTGACGGACGGCACGTGGGACGTCACCCAGACGGGCAAGACGGAGGCGGAGACGGAGGTGGCCGCGGGGGAGAGCCGAGAGTTCGACATCGAGGTCACCGCGCCGCGGGGGGCCTCCTACGGGGACCAGCTGAACGTCTTGACCACCGCGGTGTCGACCCGGGACCAGGCCATGACGGATTCCGTGACCCTCTCCACCATCACCCGCCAAGCGGTGCTGGCCGTCAAGACCACCATCGGCCACGAGCGGAGCGTCGCCGACTCCCTCTCCAGCCGGGCGACGCAGAAGAAGGACTCCGGCGTCTACTCCATCCTCTCCCCCTATGCCCTCCGCGGCTACGTCCTCGTGGAGAGCATGAGCCCGGACCGCCTCGAGGAGATCGTCCGGGGCATCCGCCGGGCGCGCGGCATCGTGCGTGGGGAGACCTCCATGGACGAGATCATCGCGTACCTCACCCCGAAGCCCCTGGTCCACGGGATCGTGGAGGGGGACATCGTGGAGCTGGTGGCGGGCCCCTTCAAGGGGGAGAAGGCCCGGGTGATGAGCATCGACGAGGCGAAGGAGGAGATTACCGTGGAGCTCTTCGAGGCCATGGTGCCCATCCCCGTCACCATCAAGGGCGACTCCGTCCGGGTCATCGAGAAGGAGGCGGCCTGAGATGGCGGAGGTCATCGAGGCCCTCGTGGACGGCGGGAAGGCCACCGCGGGACCGCCCATCGGCCCCGCCCTGGGCCCCCTGGGCATGAACATCATGGAGGTCATCGGGGTCATCAACGAGAAGACGGCCGCCTTCGAGGGGATGAAGGTCCCCGTGAAGCTCATCATCGACCCCGCCACGAAGGCCTTCGAGGTGGAGGTGGGCACGCCGCCCACGTCGGCCCTCATCCTGAAGGAGCTGGGCTTGGCGGAGGGCTCGGGGAGCCCCCCCGAGACGGTGGGGGACATCTCCCTCGACCAGTTGGTGAGGATCGCGGAGATCAAGGGCACGTCCCTGCTCGGGTCCACGAACAAGGAGAAGGTCTTGGAGATCATCGGGACCTGCGTCTCCATGGGGGTGACCGTCGAGGGGAAGCCCCCGCGGGAGATGCAGCAGGCCATTCGGGACGGCTACCACGACGGGTACTTCGGCGTGGAGTCGTGACCCCCGAGGTCTCCTCGGAGTCCACAATTCGAAACGCTTAACTACCGGACCCCGCCTACTCCGCTCCCCTCGTAGGAGACCCCTGGCGGGTCGTGAGCACTACGGAGGTCATCCCTTTGGCCACGAAGGCGACCCTCAACGCCGTGACGAAAGCGCTGGACCGGGCGAAGTCCAGGAATTTTGAGGAGTCCGTGGAGGTCGCCATCAACCTCAAGGACGTGGACATGTCCGTGCCCAAGAACCGCATCGAGGAGGAGGTGCTCCTCCCCCACGGCCGCGGGAAGGGTGTGAAGGTGGGCGTCTTCGCCACCGGCGAGCTCGCCGTGAAGGCCCGGAACGTGGCCGACCTGGTCATCCCGCCGGAGGACATCGAAGACCTGGCGGGGGACAAGCCCCGGGCCAAGCGGGTCGCCGGGGAGATCGACTTCTTCATCGCGGAGGCCCCCCTGATGCCCGTCATCGGCCGCACCCTGGGCGTGGTCCTGGGCCCGCGGGGAAAGATGCCCCGCCCCATCCCGCCCGGCGCGGACCCGGTCCCCCTCGTGGAGTCCCTTCGGAAGACCGTCCGCGTCCGCAGCCGGGACCGGCGGACGTTCCACGCCCCCGTGGGCGCCCGGGACATGGCCGCGGAGGCCATCGCGGACAACGTGGACACGGTGCTACGGCGGGTGGAGGCGCGACTGGAGCGAGGCCGGCTCAACATCGCCTCCGCGTACGTGAAGACGACCATGGGCCCCGCGGTGCGGTTCCTGTGAGGTGAGAGGATGGTGGAACCGGCGGAATGGAAGGTGACCCGGGTCGGGGAGCTGAAGGACTTGGTCCTGGGCTCCGACCTCGTGGGGGTCGCCAGCATCGACGGCATCCCGGGGCCCCAGATCCAGAAGATGCGGACTCAACTCCGCGGGCGGGCCCGGATGGTCGTGTCGAAGAACAACCTCATCGCCCGCGCCCTGCGGGAGGCCGCCGCCGACCGGGAGAAGGTGGACGGCCTCGTGGACGCCATCGCCGGCCAGACGGCCCTCATCCTCGGGTCGGGGAACCCGTTCATCCTCTATCAGGTCCTCGAAGGCACCAAGGTCAAGGCCCCCGCGAAGGGTGGGGAGGTGGCGACGGAGGACATCCTGGTCGCCGAGGGGGACACCCCCTTCAAACCCGGCCCCGTGGTCGGGGACCTCCAGCGCGCTGGGCTCCCCGCCGCCATCGAAGGCGGGAAGGTGGTCATCAAGAAAGACAAGCTCCTCGTGGAGCAGGGGAAGCGCATCCCGAAGACGGTGGCCCAGGTCCTCACGAAGCTGGAGATCTTCCCGGTGACCGTGGGTCCGCGGTTGCAGGCCGCCTACGAGGCGGGCACCGTGTACCCGCGCGACACACTCGCCATCGACACCGCCGGGATCCGGGCGGACTTCGCGACGGCCGCCGCCCACGCGTTCCACCTGGCGGTGGAGGCCGCCTACCCGACGCCCCTCACGATCCGCAACCTCCTCACGAAGGCCCACGCACGGGCCGTGCACCTAGCCATGGAGACGGCCACGCCCACGTCGGAGACCCTCCCCGCGCTCTTGCGGGCCGCCCAGACACGGATGCTCGCCGTCGCCAGCCGGGCCCCCGACGCCCTGGACGACGAGCTGAAGGCGATGCTGTCCGCGGCCCCCGCGGCGGAGGCGAAGGAGGAGGCCCCGGAGGAGAAGGAGAAGAAGGACGAGAAGAAGGAGGAGAAGGTCGACGAGGAGGAGGCCGCCGCCGGCCTCAGCTCCCTGTTCGGATGAAGCTCGAAGGAGGTGAATGGATGGAGTATGTATATGGCGCCCTGGTCCTCCACGCCGCCGGCAAGGAGGTCACGGAGGAGGCCCTGGAGAAGGTGGTGAAGGCCGCCGGCATCAAGCCGGACGCGACGCGCATCAAGGCCCTCACCGCGTCTCTGGAAGGGGTGGACTTGGACGAGGTCCTGTCCGCCGCCGTCATGGCCCCCGCCGCGGCCCCCGCCGCCGCACCCGCGGAGGAGAAGGGCGAGGACAAGAAGGAGAAGAAGGAAGAGAAGAAGGAAGAGGTCAGCGAGGAAGAGGCCGCCGCCGGACTCGGCGCCCTGTTCGGCTGACCCCTACACTAGCCCCTGCCCGCGAGGCCCCTGGCCTACTGCGGGACGTGAGAATCACCCCCCATAACGGCGGGGGACCCTTAATAGTGCCAGCGCGGCCCATTTCTCCCTAGAAACGGGCAGGGGAACCAGCCGTGACGCTCGCCTTGAATCCCTTCGGGTCTCCCTCCATCCTCTTCGGGACGATGGCGGTGGTCGGCCGGCCGGGCACGAGCCCTCCCCGGCACCGGACGTTCTTGGAGTTCGTGGAGACCGATCAGCCCACGCCGGACGACGTGGACTTCGCCCGCCTGCTCCTGGAGGCGCGGCGGGAGCCCTCCGACGACCCCATCTTCCGGAGCCTCGAGAACCTCCTCGACGAGCTCTCGGAGGAAAGGCCCCGAGCCCCGCCCCCCATCGACTACGACCGGGTCGACCAGAAGATCATCCTGTGCACCTTCGACCGCTCCTTCTCCCCCGCCCAGATCACGAAGGCCACGGGCATCCCCATCGCGAAGGTGTACCGTCGCATCCGGAAGCTGGAGCGGCAGGGCCTCCTGAAGCACGTGCGGACAGTGATGGTCACCACGCCGAAGAAGAAGCTCGTGAAGCTCTACCGCACGAACCTCAAGAAGGTCCGCCTCATGGTGGGTGAGGGCGACCTCCGCCTGGGCATCAAGTTCCGGCGGGTGGCGCCGCGCCCCTCGAAGATTTCAATACTCGTCGACGCCTTGGAGGCGCGTGCGAGACCTTCATAAGGCCCTCGTCGTGACCGCCCTGTCCGCGGCGCTCGTCATCGGGTCCCTCGCGGTCGCCTGGGCGCGGCAGGTCCCGTTCTTGACGTCGGGTGACTTGCAGCGCATCGGCCGCGCGGCCCTGGAGGCCGCGGTGGACGCCGCCATCGATGTGGGGGGCCTGGGCGACGCCGTGGAGGATTTGGAGGGGCGGGTGGCCCTGGGCCTGCAGCGAGCGGGCTTCCCGGAGGCGTCCGTGCAGGTCGTCCGCCGGAACGACTTCGACCCCATGGCCGCCTTCTTCGTCGAGCTGGTATCGGGGGAGGTCACCGCCCGAGTCTCCGTGGAAGGCCTCACGGACCCCCTCCTGGCGATCCGCCTCGGCGTGCACCGCCCCATCGCGCGGGAGCCCGCGGACCCCTTGGAGGCCCACGGCCGCACCTCCGTCCTGGAAGCATGCGTCGCCCGCGGGTACTACCACGCCGCCCAGGGGGCCCCCGACCTCTTCGCCCGCCTGGAGAACCGGACCGCGGACCCCTACCACTTCGGCCTGGAAACCTTCCTGCCGGGGGAGGCCCCGCTTACGCTGGACCATCAGCACTTCAGAACGGGGACCTTCGGCCTCTCCCCGGAGGACAAGCGGCGCTACGGCCTCGGCTAGGCGGTCATCCACGGGAAGTTGCGATTCTTTGCGTCCTCCATCTTGAGGGGCGTCCACCGCGGCTCCCACACGATCTCCACGTTGGCCTTCTCGACGCCATCGATGGCCTCGAGCTTGCGGGTGATGTCCGTGATGATGTACTGCCCCATGGGGCAACCCATGGCGGTGAGGGTCATCTTCACGTCGACGACGCTGCCCTCGAGCGCCACGTCGTAGACCAACCCCAGGTCCACGATGTTCATGGGGATCTCGGGATCGTAGCACGTCCGGAGAACCTTCTCCACCTCTGTCATGTCGACCATGCGACCACCTCGGGGGGTGCGTTTCGATTCAAGGCCCCGTCGCTATTAAAGGTTTGGCGGTGGGCCAGGAGGGGAACCCCCAAGGGTTATGAGGGGGAGCCCCCGTGGCCCGGGACCGGTGAACCCATGGTCGAGATCGGCGAACCCGCACCGGACTTCACCCTCCCCGCGGACGACGGGAGCGAGGTCTCCCTCGGCGACTTCCGCGGCCAGAAGGTGGTCCTTTACTTCTACCCGAAGGACGACACCCCCGGCTGCACCCAGGAGGCCT
>CAYFXO010000013.1:25733-27870 GCA_964347125.1 uncultured Methanomassiliicoccales archaeon
TGACCGCCGGGCGTGGCTTTATAGCCTTGGCCTCGGTCATCCTTGGCAAATGGAGTCCCATCGGAGCCCTGGGGGCGGCCATCCTCGGGGTCAGCAAGGACACCGTGACGTCCCATCAGAAGTTCAAGGCGAAGTACGAGCTCCCCTTCCCCCTCCTCTCGGACACGGAGGGCGCCGTCCTCACCGCCTACGACGTCCTGAAGGACAAGACGATGTACGGGCGGACGTACAAGGGGATCGAGCGGAGCACGTTCCTCATCGACGAGGACGGGCGGGTGGCGAAGGTCTACCACAAGGTCCGGGTGAAGGGGCACGTGGACCAGGTCCTCGAGGACCTGGCCTAGAGCTTCCCGTCCTTCGCCTTCTTCTGGACGCGCTTGGAGCGCTGGCTGGAGGTGAAGCCCGTGGCCGCCTCCAGGAAGGCGTTCTTGGCCCGGATGGAGTCCAGGGCCACCTCGTCGGAGACGCCCGACCCCGTGGCGATGTCCACCGCGAGGGTGCTCTTGTCCACGACCCGTACGGTGATGGGGTCCAGGGCCCCGAAGCGGGACACGAGGGCGTCCCCCTCCCGTGAGACGTTCCCGAACGTCTCCTGCAACAGGTCCTGTAGTTGCTCCCCGTCGAGGTTCTTGTAGTGGCCCCGCTTGATGTCGAACTCCACCATGGGCGCCGGGAAGGCCCGCCCGATAATAAGGCTTTCACGAGAGGAACTTCAGCACGTCCACGGGCGCGTGCATGGGGCCCTCCACCGCCAGGAGGTCGAGCCAAGTCTCCCTGCAGGCGCAGTCGTGCCGCGACCAGTCCACCTGGACCCCCAGGGAGGCGTCGTCGATGGCCGTGAGGAGGGCGGCGTCACAGGCCCCGCAGTTGTGGGCCCCCCGCGGGGTCCCGCCCCCGGTGGGGTGGCAGATCCTCCGCACCCCCAGGTCCTCCGTCTCCTCCCAGATCCGCACGAGGGACCACAGCCACGGCGGGCGGTACTCCTGCCGCTTCCACAGGTACTCGACGAGGGTGTTCTTGTGGACGCTGACGGGGTTGAAGGAGAGGACGTCCGAATGGGGGGCGGCGTCGCGGGCGGTGGCCACCGCGTCCCGGATGGCGTCCTCCTCCGTGAGGAAGGGGGGCTTCACGAGGACGTAGGCCTTCACCCGCCCGCCAGCTTCGTGGACGGTCTCCGCGGCACGGACGAAGGACCCCAGGTCGAAGGGCTTGAGGATGGACGCCCGGAGCACCACGGGGTTCGAGGACTCGAGGCCGATGGCCACCTCCAGGCCGGGGCAGACCTCCACGGCACCCTCCAGGACGTCCGGGTCCAGGAAGTTCGGCAGGGACTCGACGACGACGCGGTCGAAGCGGGCACCGAGCTCCTGGAGCACGTGGCGGCCCACGTCCGGCGGCACCTCGTGGGGGTCGAAGAAGGACCCGGAGGTGTAGACCTTCGCGATCCGCTGGCCCTCGTGCTTCTCCAGGACCCTTGCCAGCTGCGTCTCGATGCCCTCCGGGGAGGCGTCCGTCGTGGAGTCGTTCACGTACCCGCACATGGTGCAGCCGCCCTTCCAGGCCCAGTAGCACCCCTCCGTGCGGAAGATGACGACCAGGGCCTCTGCGGGCTTCCCGCCGAGGGTCTCCGCCTCCGACCAGACGGCCACCGGCTCCGATTCCCTCCCCGCGGGGCGGACCCGCAGGTGGTCCATGAAGCCCGTGAGCTCCTTGTAGAGGGCGGCGGCGGGTCGCGCGGTCTCGGCCACGGGTCCCCGAACCCCGCCGCCTTATTTGCGCTTTGGCAGGAACGAGCCGGCCCACAGGATGAAGCCCAGGGCCGCGAAGAGGATTGCCAGGAACAGCAGGAGGTTGAAGGAGTTCACCACCGGCGGGGTGCCCGAGGTCATGAGGACCCCGGAGAGGGGCCCGTAGGCGGTGACCACGAAGTTGGCCCCCTGGAACAGGTAGAACTCCCCGAGGACCCCCAGCCACACCAGGAGGGTGAGGATCGAGGACACCAGGAATAGGACGAGGCCGATCACCAGCTGGATCGTCCCGGCCATGACCATGTAGGGGCGGGCGGCGACCGCGGGGGCCGCGACGGCTTCCTCCTCGATCTCCTCCTCGACCTCCCTCACGGGGGCCGCCACGGCCA
>CAYFXO010000013.1:27893-28158 GCA_964347125.1 uncultured Methanomassiliicoccales archaeon
GTACTTCCCGCACTCGTAGCAGTAGTCCCGCCGGTACTCGGGGATGTAGGCGAGTTCCGCCCCGCAGGTGGGGCAGGGGTTGGCCAGGGCCGCCTTCTTCTCCGGGTACTTCCCGCAGTCGTAGCAGTACCAGGCGTCGTAGGCCTGGATGTAGGAGAGGGCGTTCCCGCACGTGGGGCACGTCTTCACCTCGACCCGGAGCTTCTTCTCCCTCTTCTTCGGCGCCGCTGCCAGGAGTTGCGCCGTGAGGTCCTTGGGGGCGTAG
>CAYFXO010000014.1:0-15039 GCA_964347125.1 uncultured Methanomassiliicoccales archaeon
GCTGCGATCGCGGCGGTTCTGCGCGAGGTGAGGGACCCGCCGGACCTCCTGTTGGTGGACGCCCACGGGATCGCCCACCCGGCGGGCTTCGGCCTCGCCTGCCACGTGGGGGTCGTCGAGGGCCTCCGCACCATCGGGGTGGCGAAGTCCCTCTTGGCGGGGGCCCTCCGCGGACAGCCCACCCGTCCCCTCGACGCATCGGAAATCCTCATCGAAGGGGAGGTGAAGGGGTACGCCCTCCGTCCCGCGACGGGGAAGCGCCTCTTGTACATCTCGCCCGGGCACCGTGTCGGGCTGGAGACCTCTCTGGACACGGTGGGGGGTCTCGTGGTCGGACCCCAGCCGGAGCCCCTCCGTCGGGCGCACCGCCTGGCGGCGGAGGAACGAGGGCAGGCCTCGAACGCATCGCGGTCATAATCCATGCCGAAGGATGCACCTAAGCCGACGACCGACGCGGCCTGACACAGCCCCGCCAGAAGAGGACTACTTCTTCTTCGAAGTCTTCTTCTTGGAAGACTTCTTGGTAGTCTTCTTCTTGGCCGCCTTCTTTGCCAAGGGCGAACTCCGGAATCGTATCTGCACGGGGTATTTGAAACCGGCACCCGTCCGCGGGCACTAGGCTTTAATGCGGGCCTCCATCCCCAGGGCGTGGAGATCCTGGTGTTCGGTGCGGGGGCCCTGGGGAGCCTCCTGGGCGGGCTGCTGTCCTCGCACCATTCTGTCACCCTGATAGGCCGGGCGCCCCACGTCGCTGCCATCCGAGAGCGAGGCCTCCGGATACGCGGGATGACCTCGCGGACCTGCTCCCTCCAGGCCCACGAGGGGGTGCCGTCCGATGCCCGGCCGGACCTGGTGGTCCTGACGACGAAGGCCTACGACACCGTCGCCGCCATGGACGACCTGCGACCGTTCCACCGAGACGCCCTCTTCGTCTCGTTCCAGAACGGCATGGGGAATGAGGAGGCCATGGCCGCGCGGGCAGACCGGGTCCTCGGCGGCGTCACGAGCTACGGGGCCACCCTGCCCGAGCCGGGGGTCGTGAACCACGCGGGGGTGGGGGACACCGCTGTCGGGGCCTTCCAAGGCACCACCGAGGGGCACGCGAGGGCCGTCGCCGACGCGTTCACCGCCGCGGGCATCGAGACCCGGGTCTCCACGGACATACGGCGGGACCTCTGGATGAAGCTCCTGGTGAACTGTGGTATCAACCCGCTGACGGCCGTGTCGGGCGTGCCGAACGGGGCGCTTCTAGAGATCCGAGAGCTGAAGCGGACGATGGAAAGAGCCGTCCTAGAGGCGGCGACGGTGGCGGCAGCCGAAGGGATCGAGGTAGCCCCGGACGAGGCGGTGGCCCAGACTGCGGAGGTCGCCCGCCGGACGGCGAAGAACCGCTCCAGCATGCTCACCGACGTCGAGCACGGCCGCCGGACGGAGATCGACGCCATCACCGGCTACGTCGTCGCCCGCGCGAAGGCGCACGGCCTGGAGGTCCCGGTCAGCGAGACCCTCATGTCCCTCGTTCGGGGTCTGGAGCGGCGTCCCCGCCTATGAAGGCCCGGCAGACATCGTGGGCCTCCGCGACGCGGTTCGCGGGGATGCCGGGCACGCCGTACGCCAGGAGGAGGGCCGCGGTCGTCTCCGTCGTCACCTTGCTGGCGTCCGCGTCGCGGTAGGGGTAGATGGCCAGGACCTTCGCGTCGTCCGCCACGACCACCTCGCGGCCCCCCAACACCATGGGTCGGTCCATGCCGATCCCCCGGAACTCCTCCCCCGACCGGGCGAAGCGGACGGCCGTCGCCCCCTCCACCTTGGAGGCGTTGAAGGCGCTGAACACCAGCTCCGTCTCCATCGAGGCCGCGTTCATGCCGTCCACGACGCTGTTGATGCGGGGGAGAGAGCGGCCCAGGAGCACGCGGCGGACGAGGGCCTCGGAGGAGGGGCGGACCTTCGTCGGGTCAATCCCGAGACGCCAGAGGAAGTCGCGGTAGGCCCGGAAGACCGCCACGTCTTTCAAGGTGGAGAGGTCGTACCGCCCCCGCACGGCGGCGCTGACCCGGTCGAGAATCTCCCGGACCCGGGGATCGCGGCGGACCACCGCCAGCCCCCCCACGACCTCCCCCCGGATCGCCAGCCCCGGGAACGCGTCCCGGACGTCCCCTTCCACCCGCATGGCCCGACCCCCGGGTTCCTCCCGGGACCTCAATAAGGTATTTAAAGGGGTATTTAAATGGCCTCCGCACCGGGGGACGTGAGCGCCCCCGAGTGTTGCTGTGGGGAGCGTAGTATGGCGAAAATAAAAATCGAGAACGTGGTGGCGTCGACTTCCCTGGGCGGGGAGCTGGACCTGCAGGCCATCGCCCTGGCGTTGGGCGGGGCGGAATACGAGCCGGAGCAGTTCCCGGGCCTCATCTACCGCCTGAAGGAGCCCAAGACCGCCACCCTGCTCTTCCGGAGCGGGAAGGTCGTCTGCACCGGCGCGAAGAGCATCGACCAGGTGGGGGAGGCCATCGACATCGTCGCGGGCCAGATCAAGGACGCGGGCATCCGCATCGAGGGGAAGCCCATCATCGAAGTCCAGAACATCGTCGCCTCCTCGGACCTGGGCCAGGAGATCAACCTGAACGCCATCGCCATCAGCCTCGGCCTGGAGAAGGTGGAGTACGAGCCGGAGCAGTTCCCGGGCCTCGTGTACCGCCTCGACGAGCCGAAGGTCGTCGTCCTGCTGTTCGGCAGCGGGAAGCTCGTGTGCACCGGCGCCCGCAAGCCGGAGGACGTGGAGCGGGCGGTGGACAAGATCACGGAAGAGTTGAAGGCGGCGGGCCTCCTCCGGTAGCCGTCCCCCGGGAGCGCCGCGGGCCTTATACGGGCCCGCCCATTCCGCCGCCGTGGCCGTCTTCGACAACCACTTCCACCTCCGGCTCCGCGGGGGGGACCTGGGCCCCGTCATAGAGTTCTCGAAGGCGGGCGGGACCCACCTCAACCTCGTCCACGCCCCCTCCAGGGACTACCCGGTCTCGAAGGACCGCGGCCACGAGGCGGGCTTCGCGGCGACGGCCCGGATGGCTCAGCGGGTGACGGAGGAGACCGACGTCACGGCCTGGGCCACGGTGGGCCCCTACCCCGTCGAGCTCATTTGGCTCCATGAGGCGATGCCCCTCGAGGAGGCGGTGGAGGTGATGCGGGCGGGGATGGACCTGGCGGGGCGGATGGTGTCCGAAGACCGCGCGGTGGCCATCGGCGAGATCGGCCGCCCCCACTTCCCCGTCGACCCCGCGATCTGGGAGGCCTCCAACGACCTCCTCGCCTACGGGATGGTCGTCGCCGCGGACGTGGGGTGCCCCGTCGTCCTCCACACGGAGGTGCCGACGCCCGAGACCTGTCGAGAGTTCGCGGGGATGGCGGACGCGGCGGGCCTCCCGCGGGAACGGGTCATCAAGCACTACTGCCCGCCCCTGGTCCTCGAGGAGGAGAACCACGGCATCTTCCCCTCGGTCCTCGCGAGGGGGGAGAGCGTCACCGAGGCCGCCGCCAAGGGTCCCCGGTTCATGCTGGAGACGGACTTCCTGGACGACCCGCGGCGCCCGGGGGCG
The DNA here is from genome assembly GCA_964347125.1 of uncultured Methanomassiliicoccales archaeon. GTDB lineage: Archaea > Thermoplasmatota > Thermoplasmata > RBG-16-68-12 > CAYFXO01 > CAYFXO01. The sequence goes on from CAYFXO010000014.1 coordinate 3,591, forward strand.
GTCCTGGGCCCCGCCACGGTGCCCCGCCGGACGGCCGCGCTGCGGGAGGGAGGCCACCTGGACGATGACGGGTTGCGAGCCATCCACCAGGACTGGCCGGAGCGCCTGTACGGCGTGTCCATGAAGTGATCAGTACCGGACCTCGAAGGACCCGAACTCCCCCGTGGCCTCGGACCAGCTCACCTCCAGTGCGTCGACCCGCGCGTAGGGTTGATGGGTCTGACACCACTCTAGCAGGGCCTCGATGCTCTCCCGCTCCCCCTCCGCGGTGAGCTCCACGGTGCCGTCGGGGAGGTTCCGCACCCAGCCCAGGACCCCCGCGTCCCGGGCGCGGCGCTGGGCGTTCGCCCTGAAGAACACTCCCTGCACGCGGCCCCGAAAGACCGCCCGGGCCCGGACCGGCACGCCGTCTCCATCCGAGAGAGTTACCTAAACGTTTCCCCCGCCGGATGACGACCCGAGGGGCCAATGGGGGGCGTGGGCCTCCGTCACGGCGTCGATGATCTCGCGGCCCCTCTCCCCCGTGTCCTGCACGCTCTCGAACTGGAGGTGGACCTCCTTCCCGTCGAAGGCGGACACGATTCCCGCGACGACCTCCGACAGGGCCTGGAGGTGATAGCCGCCCTCCAGGAGGAAGACGGCCCGCCCCCCGCAGAGGGCCTGGGACGCCGCCAGGATCCGGCGGGCCAGGTCCAGGTAGCCGGCGGATGAGAGGGTGAGGGACGTGAGGGGGTCTTTGTAGTGGGCGTCCACGCCGCAGGACACCACGAGGACGGAAGGGCGGAAGGCCCGGAGGACGGGGTCGACGACGGCGTCCCAGGCGCGGAGGTAGGAGGAGTCCCCGGTCAGGGCGGGGAAGCTGAAGTTCATCACGTGGCCCTGGCCGTCTCCCTCCCCGACGTAGTCGGGAGGGCCCGTGCCGGGGTAGATGCCCCACTGGTGGAACGACACGTACAGAACGTCCTCCCGCTGGCAGAACAGGTCGCTGGTGCCGTTGCCGTGGTGCCCGTCGATGTCCAGGATCGCCACCCGGTCGGCGACCTCGAGGGCGGCCTCCGTCGCCAGGGCGGCGTTGTTCAGATAGCAGAAGCCGCCGCCGTAGTCGGCGCCCGCGTGGTGCCCAGGGGGCCGGAGGAGGCCGAAGGCGGGCCCCTGGGACTCCAGGCTCGCCCGCGTGGCGGTGATGGCTCCGCCCGCCGCGAGGTAGGCGATCTCCAGGCTCTTCGCGTGCATGGCGGTGTCGAAGTCCAGGTAGCCCTCCCCCATCCCTTCGAGGAATGCCAGGTAGGAGGCGGCGTGGGTCCGGGACACCCGGGCCTCCGTCGCCGGGTCCGGGACCAGGAAGTCGTCCATGAGGCCCAGGGACTCCAACTTCTCCACGATGGCCTCGAGGCGCCGGGGGGACTCGGGGTGCTGGGGGAAGTGGCGGTGCTCCAGGAAGCGCGGGTGGTAGACGAGCACGCGGGCGGGCCATCGGACGGGGGCTCATAAGGATGTCGAAACGGTTATGCCCCCGCAGAGCGTCCCGCCCTCGATGGCCCTGGACGTCATCACCATCGGCTTGTTCGTCGCGAAACTCCTCGTCGTCATGGCGATCCTCTACCTCGTCATCTGGGTGGTCACGCGGGAGACCGTCCTGCGGGCAGGGTACGCGGTGCGGCTCCTCGTCATGGCGGCCATCGCCCTCCTCGTGATCCCCGCCTTCGAGGTCCTCCTGAGGGACTTCGGCCTTGCGGGGTACGGCCTCGCCCTCCTCCTCCCGTTCCTCCTGCTGCTGGTCCTGATGAGGTACATCGTCGTCCCCGAGGTGAGCCTCCGCAACGAGTGGGTGGAGGCCGCCGTCATCTCCATCCTCCTCGTCGGCGTCATCTTCCTGATGAACCTGGCCCTGGGCTGGCTCGGGTTCGAGCCCCTCGTGACGAGTCTCCTGGGGTGAGGGAGGCTTATTACCGCCGGGGTGCATCGCCCCCGCGGATGGCGGACCTCACGGAGTGGGTCTATCTCCTCGTCCTCGCCCTCATCACCGCGGCCTTCCTCTACGTCGCCACCCGCCTGATCACGAAGGAGGAGCTCCTGGACGCCCCCTACGCCCTCCGCCTGTTCGTCACCGCCTTCGTCATCGTCGTCCTGGCGTGGGCCCTGCGGGACTTCCTGCCGGGCGCCCTGGGGATCCTCGTGGTCTTCCTGGCCATGGTCGTCGTCATCCGGTACCTGGTCATCGAGGCCGTGGGCCTGGGGGACGAGTGGCTGGAGGCCCTCCTCGTGTCCATCGTGACCCTCGTGTTCCTCTACGTCGTCCAGCTCGTCCTGGGGGTCCTGGACATCCCCTTCAAGCTGTTCTTCCTGGCCGCGGGGTGAGGGCCCGCCCGGCCGCTCCCGCAAAGCTAAAAGGGGACGCCCCGTTAGCGGGGGCGACCCATGCCTTCCCTGGCCGCCGCCACCGTTCTCGCCGCCCTCTTCCGACGGAAGAAGAAGGTCGAGGAACAGTCGGAGGACCCCGAGTACATGGAGCAGTTCGTGGACATCGTCGTCCCCGAGGCCGAGCGAGCCGGCGTCAGCTGTCCGAGCTGCGGGAGCGCGAACCTCCTCGTGACGCGGGACGGCTCCGCCCTGTGCAAGGACTGCAAGAAGGCCTACCGGGAGCTGGTCCCGCCCTCCTGAAGCGGGGGGGTGCGTTAGCCTTTTAGTGGCCTGAACCCATGAATTCCAGGGGGCTCGCGTGAAGACCGGGGAGCGACTCCAGAGGGGCACCCTGACGGTGAACGAGCGGGTGCTGCTGCACCTCCAGGAGGCCCCGCCCTACCGACAGACCGTGGAGGCCCCCGCCTCGCGGACCCAGCGCGGGATCGCGGAGGCCACGGGCATCCGCGTGAACCACGTCTCGCGGGCCCTGAAAGACCTGAGAAGGGACGGCCTCGTGTCGGAGTCCTCCGCTCGGGTACGGGGGGAGGTCCGCCGACGCAAGGTGTACACCCTGTCCCCCGAGGGGGTGGCCACCGCCGCCACCCTCCGCGAGGAGGCCACGGCGCGCCTCGTGACCCTCGACGGGGGCACCGGTGCCCCCCAGGAGATGACGGTGGCGGAGGCGATGCGCCGAGAGAGGGGCTCCACCCTGCTGGAGATTGTCCTGCGGGTGGACGACCTGGGCGTCCTGACGGCGCAGGAGGCCCCCGAGGCAGAGGCCCCCGCGGCCCTCGTCCTCGAGGGGATGCCCGTCCCGGATGGGTTCCTCGACCGGACGGAGGAGCTGGAGGCCCTCGAGACCTGGCTGGCGGGGGAGGGGCCGTCGGTGGGCGTGCTGAGAGGGAAGGAAGGGATGGGGAAGACCTCCCTCGCGGCGGTCCTCGCCCAGCAGGCCTCCCGCTCCCGCTCCGTCCTGTGGCACGATGTGGGCGCGTGGGACACCCCCGACGCCCTCCTCGAGGGGCTGGCGTCCCTCCTGGCCCAGCACGGGAAGGAGGGGCTGAAGCGGGCCCTCCTGGGGGACGCCCGGGCCCGGGATGTGGACCTCCTGCGGATCCTCCACCGGGACCTGGCGGGCCGCGACACGCTGTTCGTCCTCGACGACTGCACGGCCTGCCCCCCGGAGGTGGCTCGGTTCGTGGACGCCGTCGTCGACGCGGCCCTCCGAGAGCCATCCCTCCGGGTCCTGATGACGACGGACACGGGGGAGGTGCCCCGGCGGCGAGACTTGGCGGCCTCCGGCCGCGCGGCGGTGTTCGACCTCGGCGGGCTGCCCCGGGAGAGCTGCCGGGCCCTCATGGGAGAAGAGGTGGACGAGGCGGAGTTCGAGAAGCTCTACGACCTCACGGGAGGGCACCCGCTGTCCTTCATGCTCCTACGGTCCGCCGAGATGGAGGACCTGGTGCGGGGGAAGGGGTTCACCCCCGAGGAGGCGGCCCTCGTGAAGTACCTGGCCCTCCGCGGCCGGTCCTAGATGACCTCGGCGACCTGGAACTGGCCGTCCCGGAACTCGAGGGTGTAGACGCTGGTGCTGTGGTTGACCCCGCGCATCTTCACGCACCGGATGCGGCGGTAGACGTCCACCTCCCCCACCCGGTCCATGGTGACCGTCAGGATCCCGTCCGCCAGGAAGTCCTCCTCGGACACCTGGGTCGGGTCCGGGGACACCTCGGAGACGAGGAAGGTGGTGGCGTCCAGGTCCCGGAGCCACTCGAAGAGGTAGAAGAGCTCCGTCCGCCGGTCCTGGATGCCGCACACGACCTCGAGGACCGCGAGGGAGTCGATGGCGAGGAGGCGGCTCCCCGACGCCTCCTTCAGCCCTTCCAGGTGCTTCATGAAGACGTCGAGCCACGGCTTCCCCGCGGCGAACCGCCGGCCCCCCTCCTCCGGGATGTCCCCCACGCCCTTGCGCACCCGCGAGAGGTCGAGGACGGCGAGCTGGTCCGCCACGGACTCGGGGTCCATCCCGAGGCGCTTCATGTGGAACTCCAGGCTGGACCAGGGCTGCTCCAGGGTCACGTACATCCCCGGGACGCCGTCTTGCTTCGCGTGGCGGTAGAGGATGTTGAAGACGAGGGAGGACTTCATGGTGCCCGGGTGGCCGGAGACCAGGACGATGTGGCCCTCCGGGATGCCCTGCTCCATGCCCTCGTCGAAGCCCTTGATGAACGTGCGGTAGTAGCGCATCTGTCCCTCGTTGCCCGGTGCGGGGTTCAAGCCTTCGTTTTTGGGTCGTCAGTACCTGTCGGAGGAGGCCTCACGCCTCGAGGACCGTCGCGCCTCGGGTGAGGAGGGCCCGGCGGGTGGGATCGAGGGCCTCCAGGTTGAAGGGGATGAGGAGGCGGGCGCCCCGGACGGACACGGTGTCCGTGAGGGTGTGCACCAGCTTGAGGACCTTCGGGAAGTCGTTCTGGATCATGAGGTAGTCCAGGCCGTCGAGGAGGACGACAGGGGAGGCGTCGGAGGCGCGGTCCAGCAACTTCGTCACGTCCCGCACGATGGCGCCGAGGTTCGTCGGGTTCACCCCGCCGCCCTTCGCGTCCCGGCTGAGCCACTTGATGGCGACGCCCTTCAGCGCGTAGGACTTCCGCAGGTCCGCGGGGAAGGTCCGGGTGATGCAGATGCCGGTGGAGCCCCGCTCCCGCTCCCTGGCGAGGAGCTGGTACGCCCCGTCCGCCGAGTCGCCGGCGACGACGTAGGCCTTGCCGGGGACCAGCTGCGCCGATACGACGAGGGCCGCGACGGGGTCCGATTCGGCGAGGGTGGTCATCTGCCGGCGGCGGACGCCGACCGCGGCCAGCAGGACCGCGGACGCGATGACGACGAGGAGGAGGAGCCAGAAGTCCCCCACCAGGGGCGCCTGGAGGAACCCGCCTGGGGGCACCGCGGCCGTGAAGAACTCCGTGCGGGAGGCCTGGATGTCGACGATGCGCTCCCCGTTGTCCACCACGTACCCGGTGAGGTGGACGGTGACCACGTTCTCCCGCTTCGTGACCCCGCTCTGCTCGTAGACGGCGTCCTCGAGGAGGATCCACCGAATCCACCCGTCCTCGCGGGTGGTCATGGAGGCGTAGTGGAGGCCGTTGACGGTGATGGTGACCGCGGCGCCCCCGAGGGGCTCCCCGTCCGAGGTGCCGACGAACAGGTGGAGGAAGTTCTTCACGTGGAGCTTCGACCCGATGAGGTTCAGCCGGTCCACGGAGAAGGTGGAGTTCACCGTGGTCACGGTGGAGCCGAGGGAAAGGAAATGGAGGGCGGCGGGGTCCGTCGTGAGGAGGGTGGAGTTGTCCACCGTCATCCCGCTGACGTTCGTCAGGTCGAAGACGCGGGCCTGGGCGTCCATGATGATGCTCCGGACGACGCGGAGGTTGGTCGTGTCGCGCGCGCGGAAGCCGTAGGTGCCACCGGAGATCGTCGTCTCCGACACCTCGATGTCCGCGCACCCGTCCAGGCGAATCCCCTGATTCGCGTTCCCTTCCAGGGAGGAGTCGCCCAGGATCAGGCCACAGCCCGTTCCAAGGATGCCTGTGTCCCGGTTGCCCGCGACCGCGACGGCCGTGAGGCTCGCCGCGGAGGACGTCAGGACAATCCCATGGTCATTGGAGGAGTAGTCCCCGCCGCTGAGCGTGAGGGTGGCGTCGACGGCTTCGACGCCGATGAGGGCCTCCGAGACGCTGAGGTTGGAGGCGGTGAGTGACGTGGCATCCACGAGGATGCCGCTCTGAGAGGCATGGCGGACCGTCACGTTCTCCAGGGCGGGGTCCCCGCCCCGGATTGTGATGCCATGAGTGACGTACTCAACGAGTACGTGGCGCAACGCAGAATCGGCTATCGCAGAGGCAGAGAAGACCACCCCGCCCCAGTCCCCCGGCGAAGCGCGTTGGGGGATGGCTTCGTATGTCGTGAGGACGATGAGGCCGTCAGGATGGCTCTCGGCCCGTAGAATCCCCTCGACGGTAAGGGTTGCACCTTTGCAGAACCGAACGATGCTCCTCTGGCGGATGGTAAGTGTCGCCCCGGCCTTAACCGTCACGTTCTCACAGACGCCGAGAACGCCGCCGGACAGGTCCCAGGTCGTATCCGAGGTCACGTTCCCGCTCCACCAGAAGTCCACCCTCAGAGGCACGGCGTCGAAATGAGTTCGGTCTGTCACAACATCTATTCCGCCGTACGTCGAGACGACGAGAAAGCCCAGCCCCACTTGATCGACGAACCACTGGCTGCGGGCGACTCCCGCACCGTCGGGGAATAGAAGCTGCGAGTCGAGCAAGTTCATGTTGTCGTCGTACCAGCTGACAGAGACCGGAGCGAAGAGGGAGGGGTTGCCCACGAACTCCAGAATCACAACGGCCTCCGCGAGGTTCCCGACCTCCACGATATCATCAACCATGGCCACGGTGATGGAGGTAACGATCACCGCGTCGGTCTGAGAGAGCACGGAGAAGCTGGCATTATCATAGCATGTCGGGCTGCACTGTTGGGGGGCGGTGCCTACGTAAGTCGCGTTGACCCACCATACACCCACTTGGTCGAGGACTGCCGAATCGGTGGCATTCGCGGTATCCGCGACGCTGAGGGTGGCGCTCCGGGCCAAGGACCCATCTGGCCGCCACCAAGAGAACTCGACGTCCTCAAGGTTCTTGGGGTTCCCCCCGCCGTAGGTCACGGTCGCGAGGGCCGTGGCCGAGGTACCGTTGATGTAGAAGTCGCTTCGACTCATCACCACTGAGACATCCTGGATGGTGATCGCCTCCACCCCCCCAGGTAAGGTGATGAGGAGTACGACACCCCCGGCCACCAGCGTAGCCAGGAGGCGGGAGCGCCGGCGCATCAGCCCACGACAAAGGCATGCCAATGAGACCATATAACACTTGCTGGTTTTGGGGCCTGGCTGACCCAATTGAGGCGCGGATCGGGGCCCCGGGGAGTGGCCTTTGGTATGTGGTCACTGGAGTGGTGCTCACCAAGGACCGCTTATAACCGGGGTCGTCGATGCGACGGCCACAGGCGCATCAGCTGTGGGGAGATTGCCTGTCCCACGCCGAGCAGGGTTGGCCTCTCGACGTGCATCATCTTACCGTGAGGAGGGTAAGGAAGTGCGAACGAATCGCCCAGTCGTTCTGGTCGGAATCCTGACGATCGTCCTGTCGGTCTCCGGGTTGCAGGGGGCCTTGGCCGCCATCCCGGGAGCCATCTTCACCACGGACGTGAACGGGGTCCCGGTGAACCAGAACCACTTCGCGGACAAGTGCGACGTGTATCTGAACGGAGGGCCGGGACCGACCGCCCCGCCCTGGGCCGCCGGACTGCCGGCCGGCGACTACTACTTCCAGGTCACGGACCCCAGCGGGAACGTGCTCCTGAGCTCCGACGCCATCGGGGAGCGGGCCTTCCAGGTCACGACCGGCGTGATCACCGCCTATCTCGGGTCCACGCACAACTGGAACGTCGTGGGCCCGCCGGAGATCGTCGTGCAGCTCTGCCCGTACGCGGACACGCCCAACCCGGGCGGCGAGTACAAGGTGTGGGCCACGCTCCAGTCGGACTACAGCCCCGGCTCCGGGAAGCACGGCTTCCTGCCGTCCCAGTCCAAGACGGACAACTTCAAGGTCGCCGCGCAGGGCGAGCCCCCCATCGCGGACTGCGGGGACGGCGACGTCACCGTGTTCGAGGGGGACGCGGTCACCTTCGACGGCTCCGGCTCCTCGGACCCGGACGGCACCATCGTCAGCTACGTCTGGGACTTCGACACCCTCGTGGACTCCGACGGGGACGGCGACCCCGCGAACGACGCGGACGCCACGACCGTCGTGGCCACCTGGACCTACTACGACGACTACTTCACCCTGGCCCAGCTCACCGTGGTGGACGACGACGGCCTCAGCGCCTGGTGCACCGTGGCCGTGACGGTCCTCAACGTCCCGCCCACCGTGGACTTCGAGGGGGCGTTCGTGGAGGTGGAGGTGTGCCTCCGGCTCGCGGGGTCCAAATGGAGCAACGTGGAGCTCCTGATCGTCACGGACTACGACCCCGAGAACGAGACCTGGGACAGCGAGATCCTCGTGTTGGAGGTGGAGCGGTGGCCCGGCCCGCCGGACCAGAACCCCACCAGCACCGGGGAGGCCTGCGCCGACCTGAAGGTGGACGTGAGCAGCGAGGAGGTGTACACGGCCATCATCACCTACGACCCGTACCCCGACCAGGGGGACGCCATCCTGGGGGACCAGCCGAACAACGGGAAGGACCCCTTCGACAACGCGGGGAACCCCGTGTGGCTCATCCTGACCTACGCGGACGGGTCGGAGTGCCGGAAGCACCACACGTTCAACACCCAGCAGTCCATGATCCGGGACAGCGAGCACTGGAACCACGTGGAGCCGTGGATCGTGGACCTGGACTTCGTCAGCGTCGGGGTGCCCATCGAGTTCGTCGGGAGCGCCACCGACCCCGGATCCGACGACCTGACCTTCACCTGGGACTGGGGCGACGCCAACTGGACGAGCACCACCTACCTCTACGACCCCGTGAGGGGCCCCGACCCGGGGTACCCGCCCGGGAGCCCCTACGAGCCATACGGCGCGCCGTGGGACCCGTTCTACACGACGAGCACCGGGCCGACCCCGCCCATCACGGTGACGGACACCCAGTTCTACACCTACGGGGCGGAGGGCACCTACACGGTGACCTTGACGGTGACGGATGACGACGGCGGCGTCTCGTGGGTCTCCTTCGAAGTGACGGTGACCGGACAGGGCTGCCCGTAGGCGGTTCCCGGAGCGACCCGCCCGCTTCTCGACCCTCCAGCGGGGGCCTTCAGAAAGGGTCAAGTGAAGGACGAGGATACGGAGGCGGTCCGGATGAGACGGTGGGTTGCAGGGGTCCTGCTCGTCGGGTTGCTGGCCGCGTCCCTGGCCCCGTCCCCCGCGCGGGGGGAGGTGCAGAACCTCATCCTGCAGGTGAACGACCAGATCGTGAACGCCACCGCCCGCGTGGAGGTGACGCTGCTGTTCACGGGACCGTCGCCGACGGACCCCATCCGGTTCCAGTGGTTCGCCCCCAACGGGAGCCTCGTGCTCGAAGAATTGAACCTGCCGGACCCGGGCGGATGGAACGCCAGCGCCCTCTTCGTCACCCAAACGGGGGAGTGGCGGGTGAACGCCACCTACACGGGGAACACAAGCCTCTACCGGAACGAGAGCCTCCACATCCTCCCGGACGTCTGGGGACCCGGCGACGTGGTCCTGGACCACACCACCCTCGTCACGGAAGACGCCGTCCTCACGATCCTCCCGGGGACCACGGTGCATATGGACGCGGGGAAGAGCCTCGGGGTGGACGGGCGGCTCACCGCGGCCGGGGCGGTGGCGAGCCCCATCCTCTTCACCTCCAACGCCTCAGTGCCCGCCCCGGGAGATTGGGGGGTCCTCCTGTTCCGGGGGATCAGCGATGACGCGTCGCGGCTGGAGAACGTGACCCTCGAGTACGCCGACGAGGGGCTTGCCCTGACCAACGCGAGCCCCATCCTGAGGGGCCTCACCGTCCGGGACAGCCTTCGATACGGGCTGCGGGCGGTCCTCTCCAACGCCACGGTGGAGGGCGGCACCTTCCTGACAACGGTGGGGGGCATCAGCCCGTGGGGGGTGTTCTCCCTCTCGAGCAACCTCACCCTCCGCGGGGTCACGGTCTCCGGGGCATCCTGGGGCATCCAGTCGGAGTTCTCCGCGAACCGCTACGAGGACGTGGTCGTGGACAACGCCACCCAGAACGGCATGGTCTTTGTGGCCTCCGACCCCACCGCCCACGGCGTGCGCCTCCACGACAACCGCGTGGGGGTGCGGGCGGAGGACGCCTCGTGGGGCAACTTCAGCGAGGTCCACGTCCAGGGCGGGGAGGATTCCTGGATCGTCGAGGGCGGGTCCCGGATCGCCGTCGAGAATTCCACCTTCGCGGGGGCCAGCCTCCGGACCTTCACCCTGCGGGAGGACTCCCACGTCACCCTCGTGAACAGCAGCGTCCCGCCCGGGGAGGTGAGCCTCCAGCCGGGGGACGCGTCCACGCTCGTCGTGAGGAACCTGCTGCGGGTGCAGGCCCTCTCCGTGGACAACGGCACCGCCGTGGGGGGGGCCGCCGTGGAGGTGTGGGAGGGGGGCAACCGCACCCTGCAGACGGTGACGGGGTCGGACGGGAACACCTCGTGGTTCCTGGTCACCTACCGTCGGCATCAGCAGGCGGGGGTCCTCCTCCCCGTCGTGACGGTCCGGGTCACGGGGTGGTCCATGGCCTTCGAGGACAACAACGGCACGGTGGACGTGAGCCTCAGCCGCACCCTGGTGAAGCGGGGGAGCCTCCTCGACGCCGACGGGGACGGGGAGCCGGACTTCAGCGACACCGACGACGACGGGGACGGGCTCAGCGACGCGCTGGAGGCGGTCCACGGCACGGACCCCCTGGACCCGGACTCGGACGGCGACGGCCTGCCGGACGGGTGGGAAGTGGACGGGGGGCTGGATCCCCTGGACCCCACTGACGCGGGGTCGGACGGGGACGGGGACGGGCTCACGGCGACGGAGGAGTACGAGGCGGGGACGAACCCCTCCCTCCGGGACTCCGACGGGGACGGCGTGGACGACGGGCAGGAGCTCGACTGCGGCCTGAACCCGACGGACGGGGGGGACGCGCTCCTGGACTACGACGGCGATGGTCGGAATAACGGGGACGAGTGCCGCGCGGGGACGGACCCGTTCGTCGCGGACGCCCAGCCCACAGACGTGGCGGCGGTGGCGATCCTCGTCATCGGGGTCGTCGTGGCCCTCCTCGTCATCGGGGCCGCCGTCCTGCGGCAGGGAAGAGAGCCGGACGAAGAAGAGTGAGCCTACTGCTGGCCCACGAGGCGGAAGCCCTCGCCCGCCATCTGCCAGAGGTCATTGCGTCCGCCGACGAGGTCGTCGTCAGCGACGGCGGCAGTAGCGACGGGACCGTCGGACTC
>CAYFXO010000014.1:15049-27578 GCA_964347125.1 uncultured Methanomassiliicoccales archaeon
GACGAAGAAGAGTGAGCCTACTGTTGGCCCACGAGGCGGAAGCCTTCGAAGGCCACGGCGGGCGTGTAGGCGGCGCCGAGGCTCCCCGCGAGCATCGGGCCCGTCGCAGCCACATCGTCCGCCACGGCGACGATCCGCTTCATCCCGTCGTAGAGGTTCCCCGCGAGGACGGCCTGCTTGACGGGGGTGGTCAGCTCCCCGCCCTCGATGAGGGTGGCGTTCCGCACCTCCAGACCGAAGGCGCCGGAAATCGCGTCGGCCTCCGGGGCGGCGAACTTCTCCACGTAGACGCCGTGAGGGATGTCGGCGATGAGGTCATCGAGGCCCGACCCGCTCGGCGGGAGGACGAGGTTCGAGACGGACGGGAGGGCCTGGGTGGCGTAGGCCGCCTCGACGGTGGCCACCCCCCGGCGGTAGCCGTTGCCCGCGGCCGCGGTCTCGATGCGGGCGTTGTAGTCGTTGTACACGAACCGCCGGAGCACGCCGTCCTCCACGAGGGTCTGATCCTTCGCGGCGCTGCCCTCGTCGTCGTGGGGCCCGGACATCAGGCCGCCGGGTCGGCGCGGCTCGTCCCGCAGGGAGACGCCCTCCGCCGCCACCCGCTCTCCGAGCTTCCCCGTCCAGGCGCTCCGGCCCTTCCGGACCATCTCCCCGTCCAGGGCCCGGGCGACGGTGGACAGGAGGAGGTTCCCGATCTCGGGGGCGGCCAGCACCGCCACGCCCTCCAGGGTCTCCGCGTAGGCCTTCGCCCCCGCCGTGCGGCGGGCGCGGGACACGAGGAGGTCCGGCACCTCCTCGAGGCGGAGGCCGTCGAGGTTGCGGCTGTACCGCTTCACGATGCCCTCCCCCTTCGTGGTCGCCGTCTCGTACTTGCAGGTGAACGCCAGGAACGCCAAGGTCCCCGCGTCGGCCACCTCCAGGCCCCCCGAGTTCGCCAGGACGGTCTCGTAGCGCTGGGCGCGGAGGAGGCCCTTGGGGACCTCGCAGCCCTCCGCGTCGGAGACGGCGCGGGCGATGCCGAGGCCCCGCTCGGCCAGGGCTTCCGGCCCGACCTCCCCGATGGCGGGGTCCGTCGTGCCTTCCACGGGGGGCGCTTGTCCCGCGGGCTCCGGGAAGCCCACGAAGTGGGGGTCCTCGGGTGAGGCCCTTGCGAGGCCGAGGGCGTCCTCCACGAGACGGGTGACGTCGGCGGGGGTGGCCGCCGTGGAGGAGCTGAACCCGACGCGGGTCCCTACCGCCACCTTCAGGCCCAGCCCCAGCTCCGACTTCTCGTCGGCGAGCTTGGGCCGGTCGTCCTCGATGTAGATGCTGCGGGTGCGGAAGTCGATGCCGAAGCACTCGGACGCGGTGGCCCCCGCCTCCTGGGCGCCGGACACCGCCCGGCCCGTGAGGTCGCGCAGGTCCGCCATCTAGCCGCCCCCGATGACCATCTGGGCGCGCATGTAGGGGCCGCCGGAGGAGACGCTGATCCAGTCCTCCTCCCCCTTCCCGCACATCCCGCCCTCCAGCTCGAACTCCCGGCTCACCAGGTCCACCGTCTTCAGGATGTCCAGGGCGCTGCCGGTGAGGGTGAAGGATCGCAAAGGCGCGGTGATCTCGCCCTTCTCGATGCGGTAGCCCTTCAGGGTGACGGCCTCGAAGCCCCCGCCCACAGGGTCCTCCATGCCGCTGATGGAGCGGGACGCCAGGACGCCGTCCTTCGTCTCCGCGATGATCTCCTCGTAGCGGTCGGGGCCGGGGGCGAAGTAGGTGTTCGTCATGCGGACCCACACGCGCCGGGTGAAGTCCTGGGCCCTCCCGTTCCCCGTGGGGGCGGCGTCCAGGGCCCCGGAGGTCTCTAGGCTGTGCAGGTAGCCGCGGTAGATGCCGTCCACGACCACGGGGGTCTTGTGGCCCGGCGCCCCCTCGCTGTCGAAGGGGATGGTGCCGTTGCCCCCCGGGTAGGTGCCGTCGTCGTACATCGTCACGAGGGCGGAGCCGACCCGCTTCCCCACCATCCCCGTGAGGAAGGAGCGGGCCTTCACGATCTCGTCCGCCTCGCTGGCGTGGCCCATGACCTCGTGGGCCAGGAGGCCGGAGTTGGCGGGGTCGGCGACCACGGTCTGGCGGCCCCCGGGGGCCTGCGCCGCCCCGAGGAGTTCCACCGCTTCCTCCCCGATGGTGGCGCCGTACGTCTCGGGGGCGACGCCCCTCACGAGCTCGTAGCCGCGGGAGCCGCCCTCGAAGTTGAAGGAGAACTCCCGCCGGTCGCCCTCCGCCGCGACCGCTTGGCCGGCGATGACGGTCCGGACCTCCTCCCAGTCCAGGGAGGCGCCGAAGGAGTTCACCAGGGACTGGCGGAACACGCGCTCCCCGTAGACGGAGGAGTTGCTGGCCACAGCGTCGGCCACCTTCTGGGACTTGCACAGGGCGAAGGCGAAGGCCAGCTTGTCCTCCAGGGAGACGTCGTCGGGATGCTCCGCCAAGCCGGCGTCGAGGCGCTTCGACCGCGTGGGCGGTTCCCGGAGGGCGGCCCCCTCCGGGCCGGAGCGCGCCCCGTGCCTCGCAATCTTGACGGCGGCCTCCGCGGCGGCCGCCAGGTTCTCGCGGGTGGGGTCCGAAGTGCTCCCCAGGCCCCAGGCCCCGCCGACGCGGGCGCGGACCGCCACCCCCGCGCGGGTGACCCGGGACAGGGTGTGCAGCTCGTCGTTCACCACGCGGATCGACAGGATGCGCCGGTCCTCGAAGCGGGCGTCGGCGAACTCGCCCCCGCGGGCCTCCGCATGGCGCACGGCCTCCTGGAGGAGGTCTTCCATGCCTCACACCTCGAGGAGGTCGCGGGTCGCGGTGGTGAGGCAGTCGTAGCCGTCCGCGGTGACCACGATGTCGTCCTCGATGCGGACCCCGCCGAAGCCCGGGACGTACACGCCCGGCTCGACGGTGAAGACCATCCCCTCCTCCAAGGTCACGTCGGTGTGGGGGTTTAGGGCGCTCCCGTCGTGGACGGAGAGGCCCAGGGAGTGGCCGAGGCCGTGGATGAAGAGGCCCTTGTAGTTGGTGGCGTCGATGAGGTCGCGGGCCGCCGCGTCCACCTCCTTCCCCGTGGCGCCGGGCCGGATGGCGTCGAAGGCCGCGTCCTGGGCCCGGTAGACCAGGTCGTACATCTCCCGCTGCTTGGCGTCGGTGGGTCCGAGGGCCACGGTGCGGGTGCAGTCGGAGACGTAGCGGCGGTAGAGGGCGCCCACGTCCATGACGACGAGGTCGCCGTCCTGGAGGGCCCGGTCCCCCGCGGTGTAGTGGGGCTCCGCCCCGTTGGGGCCCGAGCCGACGATGGTCTCGAAGGAAGGCCCGGAGGCCCCCCGCTTCTGCATCGCGTAGCTCAGCTCCGCGGCGACGGCGAACTCGGGGGTGCCCGCCTCCATGTTCTCGATGACCTCCTCCAGGGCGAGGGACACGATCTCCGCGGCCTTGCGGATCGTCTCGATCTCGGAGGCGTCCTTCACCAGGCGGGCCTTCCGGATGGCCTCGGAGACGTCTACCAGCTCCGCGTCGGGGGCCGCCTTCTTCAGGCGCTCCGCGCTGGCGTGGACGAGCTCCGACGCGTTCACCCCGATGCGCCGGAAGCCGCTGACGGCCTTCGCCACGGCCTCCTTCGCCTCGTCGCGGGAGGAGACGACGGTGAGGGGGAGGCCCGCCTTCTTCCCGCTCTCCTCTTCAAGGCGGGACGTGAGCATCTCCACCCGCCCGTCGGGGTAGAGGAACAGGGACGAGCCCTCGAACACCCCCTTCGTGAGGCCCGTGACGTAGAAGAAGGTCGCGTCCAGGTGGGGCTCCGTGGCGTTGGAGATCACGATGACCTCCACATCCTCCTCCAGGGAATCGAAGATGCGCTGGACCCGGGACTGCATGCGCCCGCCGAAGGAGGCGGCTCGTTAAAACGTTTGCCTGGCGGGAAGCGTTAAGAGCGGGGGCCGGCATCCGACGCCGGTGGCCCGGAAGCGGCGGAAGGGGCAGGAGCGGCGGATCGCCCGGGAGCGCATGGAAATCCTCTTCGGCCTCGCGCGGGAAGCGGCCCTCGATGGGAAGCCGGAGCGGGCGCGGCGGTACGTCGCCCTCGCGCGGCGGGTGGGCATGCGCTACAACGTCCCCGTCCCCCGGGGCCACAAGGGGGAGTTCTGCAAGGGGTGCGGGGCGTACCTGGTGCCGTCCCGGACCGCCCGGGTGCGAATTGGGCGGGGGCGCCTCCGCCTGACGTGCCTGCAGTGCGGGCGCATCGCCCGCCACCCCTACCAGCGGGAGAAGGCGGCTCAATAGGTCGCGAGCATGTCGATCTTGCCCGCCCTCCGGGCGAGCCACTCCGCCAGGCGGAAGGTCCCCACCGACAGGACGAAGAAGAGGGCGGTGGAGACCGCGAGGATGACCAGGACCGTGGGCTCGGAGAAGCCGGCCATCAGGTTGGCCTCGGACAGCCCGCCGTAGAAGGAGCCCATCAGGCTCCGCCGCACGATTTCGAACCAGTAGGTGATGGGGATGGCCTTGCCGATGGCGGCGGCCCAGGGCGCCCCTGCGGCCTCGAAGACCCCCAGGGGGTAGAGGACCCCGCAGAAGAGGTAGAAGATCCCCGGGACGCTCTCCGTCAAGCCGTGGACGTGGCGGGCGGTGAAGAAGGTGACGGAGCCGATCCAGATGCCGATGGACAGGACGCAGAGCAGGCCGAGGACCATGGCCACGGCCAGGTACGGCAGGCTTCCGAGCTGGAGGTCGATGAGGACGGCGGACTCCCCCGTCGGGAGGCGCAGGACGAAGACGCCGAAGGCCAGGGTGACGGTCACGGCGATGGCGGCGATGGCGATCTTGATGGCCATCCGCCCCAGCATGTAGACGTAGTAGGACATCGGGCTGATGTACATGTAGCGGATGGTCTGGTACCACTCCCGGTCGCCCTGGATGATGGAGAAGGCGCCGAAGAGGACCTGGGCGGCGAAGATGAAGAAGGCGTTCCCGATGTACATGAAGGTGAACAGCTCCCGCCCCGGCTGGTCGCCGGACGAGAGGACGTTCGGGTTCAGCAGCACCATGTACATGAACACGAGGACGAGGGCCCCCGCCACGGGCTTAATCAGGGAGTAGATGGCGAAGAGGAAGGGGTCCGTCCAGTTGGACTCCATCTGCCAGCCGAGCCACGCGCCGTACTTGAAGGTCCGGAGGTGGTTCCTCACTGATGGCGTAGGGTCAGCCTCCCTTCCTGTTTCGCGAGCTTCTCCAGGTAGGCCAGCGCGTACCGGGCGAGGACCAGGAAGACGACGGCGAGGACGAGGAGGATGACCAGCTCATTCTCCACGCTCATCACCGGCAGGAGGGCCTCCCCGCTGAAGAGGAGCTGCCGCATCGCGTCCAGCCCGAGGGTCATGGGGATGATGGAGGCCCCCAGGGCGAACCAGGGCCCGAGCTGCTGGAAGAGGGCCTTCACGGGGAAGTAGAACCCCGAGACGAGGAAGATGGGCTCCTCGAAGAGGCTGGACATGTGCCACGCCTCCCGCCCGTAGAGGAGGTAGAGGGACGAGAACATCATCCCCATCCCGTAGAGGGCCCCCAGGGTCACGAAGAACACCGCCAGCAGCATGAGGGGGCTCGCGAGGGTGAGGGCCACGCCGAAGATGAGGACCCCGATGATGAGGGTGGAGATGGCCCGGACGACGGTCATGAAGAAGCCGCCGACGGCCATCCCGCCCAGGAGGGCCATCCGGGACATGGGGGCGATCATGTAGAGCTGCAGGTTCCCGATCTCCTTCTCCCAGTACAGCTGGGAGGCCATGGACCAGAGGACGTTCATCCAGAACGCGATCATGGTCCCGCCCAGGATGACGAAACCCATGTACGCGTTCAGCACCGCGTCCACGGGGATGAGGCTCCGGTAGATCATCACGTAGGCGGAGACGCTGAGGAGGGGCAGGAAGGTCTCGAAGAAGATCCAGCTGGGCTCGCGGTTCGCGCCCACGATCCGCGGGTAGGCCCGCCCGGCGAGGGCCCGGAGGTTCAGGGTGAGGGGGTTCACTCCAACCCCCTCCCGACCATGCTCACGAAGACGTCCTCGAGGGTGGGGTCCGACTTGTGGAGGCTGTGGATCTTGGAGCCCTGGCTCATGATGGCGGACATCACGTCGGAGATGGCCGCCTCCTCCTCCATGATGAAGGTGAGGTGGCTGGAGTGGCTGGAGGCGTCGCTCCGTTCCATGAAGTTCTTCACCCCGGGGATGCTCTTGAAGCCCGACGTGTCCTGGAGGAGGTCCACCTCCATCCGGACGGTGGAGTCCTGCTTCACCGTGGCCTTCAGGTTCTCGGGGGTGTCGCAGGCGAGGATGCGGCCGTGGTCGATGATCGCCACGCGGTCGCACATGTCGTCCGCCTCCTGCATGTAGTGGGTGGTGAGGAGGACGGTCTTGTGGTCGTTGTCCCGCACCCAGCCCGTCACGAACTCGCGGATGACCCGCGAGGCGTTCACGTCGAGGCCGAGGGTGGGCTCGTCGAGGAACATGATCTCGGGGTCCGTCACGTAGCCGCGGACCATGTTCATCTTCTGCCGCTGCCCGCTGGAGAGGGTGCGGACCTTGGCGTTCCGCTTCGCCCAGAGGCCGAACTCCTTGAGGAGGTCGTTGATGCGCTCCTTCGCCACCTTGCTGGTGATGCCGTAGAACTGGGAAAACATCCAGGTGTTCTCCCGGACCGTGAGGAGACCGTACCCCGAGGTCTCCCCGCCGCTGACCATGTTGATCTTCTGGCGGATGGGGAGGGGGTCGGTGGACACATCGTGGCCCGCGACGAACGCCTGTCCGGTCGTGGGGAGGAGGAGGGTCGCGAGGATCTTGATGAGGGTGGTCTTCCCCGCCCCGTTGGGGCCCAGGAGGCCGAACAGTTCGCCCTCCTCGATCTGGACGTTCACCCCGTCCAGGGCGACGACGTCCTTCTGCTCCTCACCGTCCTCCTTCTTGCGTCTGTTCCACCAGTGCCGCTTTGGCATCTTGAAGACCCGCGTCAGGTCGCGGGTTTCCACCGCGTACTCCATGGGCGTCTCCGGAGATGGGTCGCCGGGGGGCCGCCCCGGCGAAAGAAAGCGGCCGGGGTCAGACTTCCTGGTGCTTCCGATACCGAGTGACGTACCCGGCGATCCGGTTCCTCAGCATGGGGGTCGACACGTCCGTGAGCTCTTCCACCTTCGCCTTGTTGTGCTGGAAGTCGTCCGTGAACGCATCCGGGAACTTGCGGACCAGCTCGATGGCCACGCGCTTGATGTGCGTCGACCGGATGTTTCCCACTGAGGTCACTCCTCTCCTGCTCCAGGGTCGTAGGCCTCACCCACAGGTGGGGCGTCATTATAAAGATATCTTCAGCGCAAGCGAGGCGGAGGACGGCCGTCCAGCCTCGTCGCGGGGCTTCGACTCCATGACGGAAGGTTCAAATACAGCATCCATATACGGCCCAACCGACCGGCCAGGGACGACTTCTCCCCGTCCCCCGTCTGGAAGTGATGCAGAGGGACACCCAATGGAAGAGGCGCTGTGCAACGTCGAGTTCGTGAAGAGCGAATCGAACTACCTGGCCCGAATTCAGAGCGAACTCGGCGGCCTGCGCGAGTACCGGAGCGGCTCCTTCGAGGAGGTCCTCGAGCAGGTGATCATCGACCTGCAAGAGGAGTTCGAGACCACGATCTAGGCGTCGCGCCGGCGCCGCGTGCGGTCCATCACCAGCAGCCCCGCCAACGCCAGCGCGAGGGCGATGGCGAGGATTGCGAGCCACGGCACCGGACCCGCCGCGCCCGTCAACCGGGTGAGGGCGATGTTCAACACGAACGTGTCCCCGGGCGAGGCCATGACCTGCACCTCCCGATCCTCGTAGCCCGTGGCGAGGACCGCCAGCGTGTGGTTCCCGGGGGGCATGTCGTCCAGGAGGAACGTGCCGTTCTCGCCCGTGACGACGGTCTGCCCGTCCACGAAGACCTCAGCCCCCACCACGGCGTCCCCATGGGCGTCCACGACCGACCCCGCGATGGTCACGAGACCGGACTCCGTCGTGAAGCTCCAGGTGTACGGTGACGAGAGGGCGTTCCCCGCGGCGTCCGTCGCATCCGTCGACAGGGTGAACACGGGCGTCACGTCGTACCCGAAGGGCTCGCCCGGCAGGAAGGTGAGCTCCGTCCCCGCGGCATCCCAGGCCAGGGTCGCCCCCGCCAGGTCTTGGAGGAGCCCGTCCACGCGGTAGGCCAGGGCCGCCTCGACGCTGGCGGCGTCCATGGGTTCCGAGAACCGCACGCGAACCGGGGCGTCCACGGGGACATCCGCGGCGCCGTCGGGCGGCTCCACGTCGAGCACCGTCGGCGGGTCGAGGTCGGGCGCCGGGGCGACGGAGAAGGTCCAGGCGTAGTCCCCGCCCGCGGCACCGTCCGCATCGCCATCGAGGAAGTTGCCGCCCGAGTCCCGGGCGACGGAGGCGTCCAAGGTGACCGCGTAGGTCCCCCCATAGGGCAGGTCGGCGTCCGGGTCGAACTGGGCGACTTCGGAAGCCTCACTCCAGGTCATGACCCCGTCGGCCGCGGTCCACGTCGTGGACCCATCCGTGTAGGAGAAGGCGTCGTGGACGGAGGGCTCGTCCATGGGTTGGCTGAATGCCACGATGAGATTCGCCGTGGGCGGCACGTCCGTCTCACCGTCCGCCGGGAGCGTGAAGGTCACCGTCGGGGGGGCACCAGAAGGCGGAACCGTCTGCGCCGTGACCACGTTGGAGAGGCCGGACCAGTTGGGCACCTCGTCCCGGGTCTTCAGGCCGACCCAGTAGTCGGTGCCGGGCGTGAGGCCGTCCAGCGTGAAGGTCTCGAGGGTGCCCGCAGGGGAGGGGGCGGGCTCGCCCGTCGCGGGCTGGGCCGCGGGCCACGAGGCGTCGTCCAGGGCCGTGGTCGCCCACCGCAGGTCGTACTCGGCCGCCGTCCCCTGGTCGCCGTTGTCCCCCGGGGCCGTCCAGGAGACGGTGATCGTGGTCGCGGTGGTCCCTTCCACGGCCAGATTGGTCACGTCCGCCGGGGGCGTGACGTCCGCGGTCACGTTCACCCAGGTGCTGTCCGTGTCCGCGAGGCCCGCGTTGTCCCAGACGGTGAGGGTGACCGGGAACTGCCCCGCGGTCGGGAAGACGTGGGCGGCGGTGGGCCCGTAGAGGGTCACGAGGCCCGTGCCGTCGTCGAAGGACCAGGTGTGGTTCACGATGCCGACGTTGTCCGTGGATCCGGTGCCGTCGAGGAGGACCGTCGCGCCCTCGTTGACCAGCTGGGGCGGGCCCGCGTCCGCGACGGGCGGGAGGGGGACGGAGTTCCGCCGGTAGACCTTCGCCACGGTCCCGTTGTGGGCTCCGGCGTACAAGTTCTCCTCGGGGCTGTACGTCGCGAACGGCATGAACGTGAACGCGTCCTCATCGTACGCGACCTCCCAGGTGGACCCGTCGAACCGGTGGAGATCCTTCTGGCCGTCCCGGACGGCGACGTACAGAACCCCGTTGAAATCGTGGATGCCGGTGACGCCCCGGTCCATCACGGTGAGGTTCACCCAGCCGGTGCCGTCGTCCCGGTAGACGGTGCCGCCGCAGTACGTGGCGGCGTAGAGGGCCCCCGCGTGGGACCGGATGGCGTTCATGGCCCCGTTCTTCACGGAGCAGCTGCCGCCGCCGAAGTCCTGGCCGTCCAGCACCTCCGTCCAGGTGCTGCCCCCCTCGTAACGGTACACGTAGCCCCCGTAGTTCGTCACGAGGTAGAGGTTCCCGTCGGAGTGGACCTCCAGGTTCTTCGCGTCCTCCACGTGGCCCACACCGCCGAAGCTCGTGGGGGTGCCCGCCGTCGCCCACGCCTGCCCGTCCCAGGACTTGATCCACGCTCCGGAGGGGGAGGTGCCCCCGGCGAAGAGCTTGCCCTGGAACACATAGAGGGACTGGGTCCACCGGTCCGGGGCGTTAGGCTGGTCCATGACCCCCCAGGTCGTCCCGTCGAAGAAGCGCACGAGGCCGCTGAAGGCCCCGGTCTGGGGGTCGTCGTAGCGGTGGAGGACGGCCACGTACAGGACGTCCTGATAGACGGCCATCCGCATGATGCGCTCGTCGTCCGTCTCGAGGGCGACGCTCCAGGTGGTCCCGTCGAAGACGTAGACCTTCGCGGCGGCGCCGACGTCCTTCTCCCCCGCGTACAGCTTCCCCTGGTACTCGTAGAGGGCGGTGGCCCCCTCCCCGTCCATCGTGAAGACCTCTTCCCAGAGGGACTGCTCGGTGCCCGCGGGGGCGGGCGGGGGGTCCTCTCCGCGCAACGTGGCGGTGGGGAGGAGCAAGAGGAGGGCGGCCAGGAGAAGCAGCGGACGACTGGCTCCCATCGGCGCGGGATGACCCCTAGCGGCCCTTAAAGGTTGGCTCCCTCTTCGCGAGGAAGGCCTTCATCCCTTCCTTCTGGTCGTCCGTGGAGAACGCCAGGGCGAAGAGCTCCGCCTCCCGCTGGAGGCCTGCGTCCAGGTCGGCCTCGTGGGCGGCCAGGATCGCCTCCTTCGCCAGGGCCACGGCCACCGGGGCGTTCTTCGCGATCTGGGCGACGAAGGCCTTTGCCTCGTCCAGCAGCCCCTCCTGCGGGTGGACGGCGTTGACGAGGCCGATCTCCAGGGCCCGCTCCGCGGTGAGGGGGGTGCCGGAGAAGATGATGTGGCTGGCGACGGCCCGTCCCAGGAGGCGGGTGAGGCGTTGGGTGCCGCCCCACCCCGGCGGGATGCCCAGGGCGACCTCGGGTTGGCCGATGCGGGCGTTCGGGGACGCGAGGCGGAGGTCGCAGGCCAGGGCGAGCTCGCATCCGCCGCCGAGGGCGTAGCCGTTGATGGCGGCGAGGACGGGCTTCGGGCACCGCTCCAGGTCCCGGGCGGCCTCCTGCCCGAGGCGGGCGAACTCCGCGGCTTCCAGGGGCGTCATGGACGCCATCTGCGCGATGTCCGCCCCCGCGATGAAGGCCTTCTCCCCCGCGCCCGTGAGGATGATGCCCCGCACCGCGTCGTCGTCCCGGAGTTCCGCGACGGCGGCCCGCAGGTCCTGGAGGACCTCCGAGTTCATGGCGTTCAGGGCCTTCGGGCGGTTCACGGTGATGACGCCCGCGGGACCGTCCCGCTCCACGAGGACGCTGCCCATGGCGACCACCTACTCGTACTCGTAGACGCCGCGGCCCGTCTTGCGGCCGAGGCGGCCCGCCCGGACGTACTTCCGGAGCAGCGGGGAGGGTCGGAACTTGGGGTCCCCCGTCTCCCGGTGCATGACCTCCATGACGTCCAGGCCGATGTCCAGGCCCGTGTAGTCCGCCAGCTCCAGGGGGCCCATGGGCCAGTTCGTGCCGAGCTTCATGGCCTTGTCGATGTCCTCCGCGCTGGCCACCCCCTCCATGAGGAGGTTGAAGGCCTCGTTCATCGCCGGGACGAGGACGCGGTTCACGACGAAGCCGGGGGCCTCGTTCACCTCGATGGGCTCCTTGCCGAGGCTCCGGCAGAACTCCATGGAGAAGGCGGTGGTCTCGTCGCTCGTCTCGGACCCGCGGATGATCTCCACGAGCTTCATCACCGGGGCGGGGTTGAAGAAGTGCATCCCGATGAAGCGGTCGGGGCGCCGCGTGGCGGACGCGAGCTCCGTGATGCTCAGGGAGGAGGTGTTGGAGGCGAAGACGACGCCCTTCGCGGCGGCGGCCTCCAGCTCCTCGTAGAGGCCCTTCTTCACGTCCATCTTCTCGAAGATGGCCTCGATGACCAGGTCGGCCCCGTCCACGGCGGCCTCCAGGTCCGTCGTCCCCTCGATGCGGTCGAGGATCGCATCCACGTCGGCCTGGTCCATCTTGCCTTTGGCGACGCGCTTCTCCAGGGGCCCCCGGATGCGGGCGAAGCCGCCGTCCACGAACTTCTGGTCGATGTCCTGCAGGGCCACCGCGTAGCTCGCCTGGGAGCAGGTCTGCGCGATCCCCGCCCCCATGGCACCGGCGCCGATGACGGCGACCTTCTCCACGTCCTTCATGCCCATTTCCATCCCCCGTTGCGTGTCGGCGAGGAACGGCGGCGGGGTATATGAGGTTGGCCCGCCCTAGGACAGAAGTTCCCGCAGGGCCTTCACGCGGGCCTTGCCGGCGGCGGACTTGACGCTGCGTTGACGGCGCTGGAGGATGTCGTTCATCTCCGCCGCGAACTCGTCGGCGTCCTCAACGGCGGGGAGGACGTATTCCGCGATCCGGGGGATGTCCTTGCCCGGGCACTTGCGGAGGATGTCGAGGAGGGGCGGGACGATCTCCTCCGCGTACTCCTCCGAGGTGGAGGAGACCCCGGCCAGGGTCTTCACGGCGCCGTCGACCACGATGACGCTCCCGGTGGAGGCGTGCTCCAAGATCCGCGGGCGGCGGGCGTAGAGCTCCGCGGGGCGCAGGGTGGCGATGCGGGACATGGCCGCGAGGCCTTCCCAGACCGCGCGGTTGTGCTCCGACTCCAGCAGCGGCAGTAGTTCGTAGACGTACTCGG
>CAYFXO010000015.1:0-19878 GCA_964347125.1 uncultured Methanomassiliicoccales archaeon
CTGAACCTCAGGGCACTGTTCAGAATAGTTCGGACTTGCACCCGAAGGCCACCAGACTTCGAGAATCTTGGAGCCCCTAGACCCCGAGCCTCGGAATCGCCGCCAAGTATGCGTCCCTTAGGTCCCTCGGGTCGATGTGATTGTACAGGTCGATGGCCTCCTGGCGGGAGTCGCCCCTGATTTCTTTCACATACTCCCGGGGCATCCCGTTCCGCAGCAGGATCCGTCGTCACGGATGGGCCACGATCCCACGTTGAGGCTGCCTAGGTTGTCGTCGATGGGGAGATCGGCGTCGCCGTGTCGCCCACGGCAGAGTCGGTGCATCCGTCGAGTACCACTACGAACAACAACGTGGCCTACTTCATGGAGAGGGGCGGGACTGCGCCCGCCCCTCTGATTCACGAAGAGCGCCCGTTCCGCGTCCTCGTCGTCCCGGGGCCAACCCTCCCGGGCGCGGATCCACCGCTTCAAAGCGCGGGCCGCCTCGTCGTCAAAGAAGACGCGGAGGTTCGTCCGCTTCGCCCGGGGTTTCAGGGCGATGCTCTGCTCCACCCAGTCGATGTCCTCCAGGTCGATGAGGACCAGCTCCCCTCTCCGCATTCCCGTCTTCGCCAACAGCACGTTGATCGCCCTGTCCCGCGGGTCCAATATGCTGTGAACCAGGGCGCGGGCCTGCTCCACTGTGATGAGCTGTCGTCGGGAGCCGCCCTTCCCGTGCTTTTTGACGAGGGGGGTGACGTACCGCTTCCTCAGGGGAAGCACGGGGTTTGCGTCCACCCACTCCTCGTACGCCAGGAAATCGTAGAAGCTGGAGAGGGCGGAGAAGTAGCGGGCGATGGTCTTCGGGTGGGCCTTCCGCTGGCCATTCAGGTACGTGAGGAACCCCTTCAAATCGTCCCTCGTCACCGCTGTGACCTCCTTCCCCAGGAACGTGGCGAAGATGCGCAGGTTGCTCTCGTAGTCCACGATGGTCTTCGGGGTCAGCCCTTGGAGACGGGCGTCTTCCACGTAAGCCTGGACCAGATGGGCGTTTAGGGCATCGGGCTCCGTGATGCCGCCTGCCGCCGAGGAGATGTCCCCGCCGCTCATCTGCACCACCGGTACCCCTTCGGTGTGGACTCCGCTAACCCATAATCCACCAGAGCCTCCAGCTGGGTATTCACCGCCTTCGCCGCCTCCACTTCACCGGGGCTGATGCCCAGACGCTCCAGGATGCGGCCCGGGTGGAGGGGCTTCGGCTTCCCTTTCAGATCCACGTTTCCGCGAATGAGGTCGATGAGCTTCGCATCCAGGGACCGGACGCCCTCGAAGCCCGGCTCCAAGAAGGGCCTCGCCCGGTACACGCGAAGCTCCGCATCCAGCTTGTCCCGCAGGGCCTCCAGCATGCGGACCCGGTCCTCCGCGTCCATCAGCCGGCTCTGGAGGGCCGAAACCTCCTCCAGGAGTCCCTGAGGGTCCGGCAGGGGCCCCCCCTCCTCCAGGGCCTCCTCGACGACGGCGGCGATGAACTTGCTGAGGCTCGTACCTGCTTCCTCCGCCAGAGCCGTCCACCGCTCCTTGGCTTCCAGGGAGGGCAGGTACACGTCCACCCGCCGCTGCTTGATCGTCTCCGTCTTCCCCATCACTAGGGTACAACGGAAGGGCACTAGAAGTAGTTTACGGGCAAAGGAGTGGGCCCGCCCGGATTTGAACCGGAGTCCATAGCTCCCGAAGCTACGAGGATGGACCAAACTACCCTACGGGCCCTCCCGCCGTGATTTCCGCCCCCGCTATTAACCTTGAGGCTCTTCGGTGATTGTCGAATCCCGATTCGTCAACATTTATATAGCGGCCAGGGAATGCGCCCGCCCCGATGACGAGCCGCCTGGGCCAGCGGATCGCCGGGGAGATCGCCCTTTCTGACCGTCCAGGGAAAACCATCCGCAAGTGGCGGGAGGAGTTCGGCATCAGCGTGCAGCAACTGTCCGAGCAGATGGGCGTCTCCCCCTCGGTGGTCAGCGACTACGAGGCAGGGCGGCGCAAGTCCCCCGGGACGAAGACGGTGAAGCGCATCGTGGACTCCCTGATGGCCTTCGACCAGGCCGCCGGGGGCGGGACCGCCCGGAAGCTGGAGGGGACCCCCGACGACATCGTCCTGGGCATGCGGGACTTCCTCGCCGGCGTCCCCGCGGTGGACTTCCTCAACGCGATCTCCGGCGAGCCCCTCACCCACGCCACCCCCCTGGACCGGAGCATCCACGGCTACACCGTCATCGACAGCCTCAAGGCCATCACGGCCCTCTCGTCCGCGGACTACCACCAGATCTACGGGTCCAGCAGCGAGCGCGCCCTCATCTTCAAAGGCGTGAAGTACGGGCGGTCCCCCATGGTGGCCGTCCGGGCCCACCCCCTGAAGCCCGCCATGGTCGTGTATCTCCGCCCGGAGCGGGTGGACCCCCTGGCCCTGAAGCTCGCGGAGCTGGAACGGGTCATCCTGGCCCGCACGGACCTCAAGGTCGATTCGCTGATCGAGGTGCTGGAGGAGTTGAACGTATGAGCGTCGGAATCGTGAGCTACGGCGGCTACGTGCCGCGCTGGAGGATCACCCCGGAGGTCATGGGGAAGGTGTGGGGCGTGGACGGCGCGGCCATCGGCCGCGGACTGAACATCCAGAGCAAGAGCGTCCCCTCCCCCGACGAGGACGTCATCACGATCTCCGTGGAGGCCGCCCGGAACGCCATGAGGCGAGCGGACATCCACCCGAAGGACATCGAGGCCATCTACGTGGGGTCGGAGAGCCACCCCTACGCGGTGAAGCCGACGGCGACCATCGTGGCCGAGGCCATCGAGGCGGCGCCGGAGCTCACCGCGGCGGACTACGAGTTCGCCTGCAAGGCGGGGACGGCCGCCATCCAGACCTGCATGGGCCTCTCCTCCTCGGGGATGATCAAGTACGGCATGGCCATCGGGTCCGACACGTCCCAGGGGGCGCCCGGCGACGCCCTGGAGTACAGCGCCTCCGCGGGGGGCGCCGCGTTCGTCATCGGGAACGACGGCCTCGTGGCCACCATCGACCACACCTGCTCCTACACCACGGACACCCCCGACTTCTGGCGGCGGGAGGGGCAGCAGTACCCGAGCCACGGGGGCCGGTTCACCGGCGAGCCCGCGTACTTCAAGCACGTGGGCAACTGCGGGGACACGCTCATGAAGGAGGCGGGGACGTCCCCCGAAGATTACCGGTTCGCGGTGTTCCACCAGCCCAACGGGAAGTTCCCCGTGCGGGCTGGGAAGAAGCTGGGCTTCACGATGGAGCAGATGGAGACGGGGCTCTTGGTGACGCGGATCGGGAACACCTACTCCGGCGCCGTGCTCTTGGGCCTCGCCGCCATCCTGGACATCGCCGACCCGGGGGACCGGATCTTCATGGTCGGGTACGGCTCCGGCGCCGGCTCCGACGGCTTCGACCTCACGGTCACCGACGGCATCGACGCGGTGCGGAACGGGAAGGCCCCCGCCATCGAGACCATCCTGAAGGACGCGAAGTACCTGGACTACGCCACCTACGCGAAGTTCCGCGGCAAGATCCGCCTCGCCGGGGGGTCCTGAGATGCGGGACGTGGCGGTCATCGGCGTGGGGGAGACGGAGTTCGGGGAGCTGTGGGACCGGTCCTTCCGGGAGATCGGCATCGAGGCGGGCCTCAAGGCCATCCAGGACGCCGGGGTCACGGGGGACCAGCTGGACGCCCTCTACGTGGGGAACATGTCCGCGGGGAAGTTCATCGAACAGGAGCACATCGCGCCCCTGGTGGCAGACTACTCCGGCCTCGCCGGGGAACACCTGCCCGCGGTGCGGGTGGAGGCCGCCGGGGCGAGCGGGGGCATGGCCCTCGCCCAGGGGTACATGGCCGTCGCCTCGGGGATCCACGACCTCGTCGTCGTGGGGGGGGCGGAGAAGATGACGGACGTGGGGGACGTGCAGGCGCAGGAGACCCTGTCCGCCGCCTCCGACCAGGAATGGGAGTCCGTCTTCGGCGCCACCTTCGCGAGCCTCCACGCGATGATCGCCCGACGGCACATGCACGAGTTCGGGACGACCCGGGAGCAGCTGGGGCAGGTCGCCGTGAAGAACCACGCCAACGGCGCGAGGAACCCCCACGCCCAGTACCGGCGGGCCATCACCCTGGAGATGGTCCTGGGGGCGCCCCCCGTGGCGGAGCCCCTGGGTCTCTTCGACTGCGCCCCCCTCTCCGACGGCGCCGCGGCCCTGGTCCTGGCCCCGTGGGAGAGGGCGCGGAAGTTCACGGACGCCCCCATCAAGATCGCCGCCTCCGCGGCCGCCAGTGACACGTTGGCCCTGCATAGCCGGCGGGAGATCACGACCATGGACGCCACGGTGGTCGCGGGGAAGCGGGCCTTCCACATGGCGGGGCTGACGCCCCGGGACGTGGACGTGGCGGAGGTCCACGACAACTTCACCATCTCGGAGATCCTGGCCATCGAGGACCTGCGGTTCGTCAAGAAGGGGGACGGCGGGCCCGCGACGGAGGACGGGGAGACGGCGTTGGACGGACGGATCGCGGTGAACACAAGCGGCGGGCTGAAGGCCCGCGGGCAGCCCGTGGGAGCGACGGGGGTCGCCCAGGCCGTGGAGGTCATCCGACAGCTCCGCGGGGAGGCGGAGGGTCGCCAGGTGGAGGACGCCTCGGTGGGACTGACGCAGAACGTGGGGGGCACGGGGGCCACGTGCGTGGTCCACGTGTTCACCCGGGGGGATTGACGTGGCCATCCCGAGGTTCTGGCGGGAGACGCCGAGCCGGTACAACCTCTACGGGACGCGGTGCGGCGCCTGCGACGGGATGTACTTCCCGCCCCGGGCGGTGTGCCCCGCGTGCCGGAGCAAGAGCATCGGGAAGATGGAGCGGAAGAAGCTCGGGGGGCTGGGAACCGTTGTGACGTACGCGGTGGTCCACGACGCCCCGAAGGACTTCGAGATGCAGCGCCCCTACATCGTCGCCATCGTCCAGCTGGAGGAGGGGCCGCGGATCACGACCCCCCTCATCGACGTGGAGCCGGACGAGGTGGAGGTGGGGATGTCCGTGGAGATGGCCTTCCGGAAGCTCGGGGAGGACGGCGCCGCGGGGATCATCCACTACGGCTACAAGTTCCGTCCCCGATCCGCTACAGGGTGAAGTCCTCCCAGAGGGACACGAACTCGTCGAGGAGGCTCGGCGCGGGGCGGTGGGCGTAGAGCAGCCGGGCCACCCGGTCGGGCTCCCGCAACCGGTAGCGGTTCCCCTCCTTTCGAAGGAGGCCCGCCCGCTGCATCTTCCCCAGGTGGTAGGAGAGGGTGGAGCGGGAGACGCCCGCGTCCTGGACGAGTTCCTGGTGAGTGGCCGCGTCGCGGGTCAGGAGGACCAGGGCGACATAGAGTGGCACCCGGCCCCGCAGGAGGCTCACCACGGGCTTGTCCCGCGCGTCCACGACCTCCGCGCGGCGACCGTTGGCGGTGCGGGGGTACGCCCGCCTGTAAGCCCCGTCCTCCACGAGGGTCACGAGGCCGTGCTTCCCCAGCTGGTCCAAGTGCCAGAGCACCGTGCGGACGTCCAGCCCGGACTGTCGGGCCAGCTCCCGCAGGTGGAGGCCGGGGGTCTCGTGGATGGCCTCGTAGAGCCTCCTGCGGCTCTCCAGCTCCAGGGGCGCCGGATCCATGGGCCCACCGCTACCTCAGGGCTGAGAGGTAGAACACCAGGAGGATGGCGGTGTCGAAGGCGGCCATCTCCACCCACACCTCCTCCAGCTGGACGGAGGTGAAGAGGGCCCAGGACACCACGGCGCCTTTCCCCGCGAAGAGGGCGAAGGCGGCCGCGATGCCCAGGACCTTGGGGTTGGAGGAGCGCCGGTAGGCCCCCACGGCCAACGCCGTCAGGAGGACGGCGAAGGCCACTATCCAGCCGGCCATCACATTCTCGACGAGTGCCATGGGACCACGGGGGCGGAGGGGAGGGGTCCCCGCTTAAGCCTTCCTCTTTCGCCGGGCAAAGGCCAGGACCGCGAAGACGATCACGGCCGCGGCGATCCCGATGGCGAAGAAGAGGGTGTTCCCGAGGATGCTCAGGGTCTCGGAGATCGGCACGACGCTGCGGACGAACCCGAAGGTGGGGTCGTGGACGATGTTGTCGCCCCGGGCGTACGCGAACACCACGGGGTGCACCGTCTCCACCTGGCCATCCTCGATCTCCGTCTCCGCGGGGCCGACGGTCAC
Organism: uncultured Methanomassiliicoccales archaeon; assembly: GCA_964347125.1. Classification (GTDB taxonomy): domain Archaea; phylum Thermoplasmatota; class Thermoplasmata; order RBG-16-68-12; family CAYFXO01; genus CAYFXO01. Next base: position 6,245 of record CAYFXO010000015.1, read on the forward strand.
GCCGACCCGCTGGTCGACGCCGTCCACCGTCGCGGTGCGGAGCCACGAGAAGACCGCGGTGAGGTTCCCTGTGGTGAAGGCCACCTGGTCGCCCGTCAGGTTCGTCTCCTCCGGGGCCTCCGTCTTCACGTCCAGCTCCACCGCCGGGAGGGTGGTCGCCTCCGTGTAGGGGAAGGCCTCGAAGATGATGTCCATCTTGAGCTCCACGGGCCGCTGCAGGACGCCCTGGAACGAAGTCAGGTTCCCAAAGGCCGTCACCTGGAACTCCAGGTACGACCCGGGGAACGCCAGGAACGCGTACCGGGCGGACACCTGCACTCCGTCGACGCCTCCGGAGGAGACGTTCGAGATCGTGATGTTCTCGAGGGTCAGGTCGTTCTTGTCGTAGGACTCCCGCACGTCGTCCGAGTTCTGGAAGGCGCCGTCGCCGTTCTCGTCCTCGAACTCCAGGATGCGCTCTAGCTCCACCTCGAGCTCCGACTCCACTTCCCTGGGCTCCTCGCCCTCTTGGAGCTGGAAGTCGAACTCGATGGCGTCTCCGTCGAGGCGCAGGCGGACCCGGTCGTCGCCCAACTCGTCGTCGCGGTCGGAGCGGATCTCCACGCCCGTCTCGTCCTCTTCCACCTCGAGGGTGCGGTCGTCGTCTTCCCATTCGTGCTCCTCCTCGTGGGCCCCCGCCAACGGGGCCAGGAGCATCAGTCCCAACAGCAGGGTCATTGCCTGCAGGCCGAAGGATTTCATGCCCCCAAGCATTCGGAGTCCCTAATAAGCGGTTTATCCAACAGTCTTCGAACGGCGGGGCCGGAATCCCCGCGGCGGGGATGGGCCAAAGTAGAAATACGCCACCCCCGTTCGCACGGGTTCGCCCATGGAGCTGAGCATCAAGGAGGAGGGCGACAAGGAGCTCTCCATCGAGATCACCGAGGCGGACGACACCGTCATCTACCCCGTCATCAGCATGCTGCTGGAGGACAAGGACGTGGTGGAGGCCCGCTACTTCCAGGGCCACCCCCTCCTGGACAAGCCCATCCTTTACGTGAAGACGAAGCGGGTGAAGCCCCAGACGGCCATCCGGCGGGTCTCCGAGCAGCTCGCGAAGGACTTCGCCCAGGCGAAGCGGAGCCTGAAGAAGGCGGTCAAGTAGGGCGGTCCCATGGAGTGGGAGGCGGGCATCCGGGCCTACCTCACCACCACCGCGGGAATCGGCGGGCGCCTGAAGGCGACGCCGGAGGACTTCGTGGTTGTCGAAATCCCCGAGGACTTCGAGCCCGCGGAGGGCGGGCGGTACCTGAACGCCACCGTGACGAGCCGGAACTGGGAGACGAACCGCCTCGTGCGGCAGATGGCCCGCCAACTGGGGGTGAGCCGCAAGCGCATCCGGTTCGCGGGGACGAAGGACAAGCGGGCCGTCGCCACCCGCCTCATGCAGTTCGATGTCTCGCGGGAGGAACTGGGGAGCGTCGGCCTGGGGGACGTCGTCATCCAGGACCCGTACCGGACGGATCGGCGGCTGGAGGTGGGGGATCTCCGGGGAAACCGGTTCGAGATCTGGGTGAGGGACTTGGGGGTGGCCGGGAACGAGGCCGAAGCCTCCCTCCAAGCGACGCGGGAGGCGATCGAGGCCGCCGGCGGCTTCCCGAACTTCTTCGGCGTCCAGCGGTTCGGGGAGGTGCGCCCCGTGACCCACCTGGTCGGTCGCGCCCTCATCGCAGGAGACCTGAAGGGGGCGGTGGACACCTACCTCTCCCATCCCGTCGACGGGGAGCCGGACGACGCCCAGGCCGCCCGCCGAGCCCTCGGGGCCTCGGGGGACTACGCCGTGGCCCTGACGGACTTCCCCGACCGCCTCGGGTTCGAGAAGGCCCTCCTCAACGCCCTCGTGAAGACCCCCGGGGATTACGCGGGGGCGCTGGAGGCTCTGCCCCTGAACCTGCGGCTGATGTTCGTGCACGCGTACCAGGGGTATCTCTTCAACCTCATCCTCAGCGAGCGCCTCCGGCGGGGGACGCCCCTCGGCGAGGCTGCGGTGGGCGACCGCGTTCTCCCCCTGGACGCTTGGGGGGTCCCCGCGAAGGGGCGGGAAATCCCCGCGGACGAGGGGAACCTGGAGAAGGTGAACCGCCAGCTGCGGGAGGGCGCGGCGGCGGTGGGCGGCCCCGTCCTGGGGACGGAGATGACGCCCGCGTCGGGGGAGCCGGGGGCGCTGGAGGCGGACGTCTTCGCCACGGAGGGCGTGGGGCCGGAGGACTTCGTCGTCCCGGAGATGCCCCGCCTCTCGTCGAAGGGCATGCGCCGGCCCCTCTTGGCGCGGATCACGGACCTCAAAACCCACGTGGAGGCCGAGGGCGCCCGCCTGACGTTCGCCCTCCCCCGCGGGACCTACGCGACGTGCCTCCTGCGGGAGTTCATGAAGTCCGAACCGCTCCCTCCCCCTCCATGAACCACCGCACCAAGCTTTTATAGCCCGCCCCTTTTGGCGTGCCAATGGCCCGACGCCGTCGCCGCTCCGAGGAACCCAAGGACTGCGGCGTCCTCGACTGCGAGAACGAGGCCAGCCGGTCCCTGCCCACGGCGCGGGTGAAGCGGGTTCTGGAGGACTTGAAGACGAAGAGCGACGGCCGGAGGCTCCCCCTGTGCCGGGACCACTACCGGGAGTTCCGCAAGGCGGGGAAGCGGGACAGGAAGCTGGAACGGCTGTCCTGGGAGTGAGCGCCCCTGGAGGTGAGCGCGGGTGCGAACGATTGCCATTCAGATGTTCTCGGGCGCCGCCATCTTCTCCTCGATGATCTTCATCCCGAACTACGCGGAGGGGTTGGGCGCCAGTCGCTTCGAGATCGGGCTCATCGGCGCCGCCTACGCCTTCGCCGCCTTCGTCTCCAGCTTCCTGTTCGGCCGCCTGGCGGACGTGCGGGGCCGGCGGCAAATTCTGCGACTGGGCCTCCTGACGTCCGCGGGGGCCGCCCTGACCCAGATCCTCGCGGAGCAGCCCCTCGTCGGGGACGCCGCGGGCGTGTGGATCCTCATGGCGAGCCGCGCCCTGCTGGGGTTCACCGCGGGGATGTTCCCCGCCGCCCTCCTCGCCTACGCCAGCCAACGGGGGTCCAGGATGGGGAAGTTCGTCTCCTGGGGCTCCATCGGGTGGGGCGCCGGCTCCTTCGCCGCGGGGGTCATCGGGGTCTTCTGGGGGATGTTCACCTTCTCCTCCCTCCTGTTCTTCGCCTCCTTCCTCATCGCCCTTACCCTCCCGGAGAGCGAGGCCCCCCGCCTCCGCGTCCCCCTGTTCCCCGCGGCCATCATCCGCCGCAACTTCCGCGTCTACGGGGCGGTGCTCATCCGCCACACCGGCGCGAACATGATCTGGATCATCTTCCCCATCTACCTGGCCACGGTCCTCCGGCTGAGCACCCTGGAGATCGGGGCCCTCTACGCCGTCAACCCCGCCACCCAGTTCGTGGTGATGCAGTCCATCGACCGCTTCCGGAGCGAGGTCCTCGTCGTCGTGGGCATCCTCGCCGCCCTGATGACCTTCGTGACCTTCCTCCTGGCGACGGACTTCTGGACGATGCTCCCGCCCCACATCCTGCTGGGCTCGTCCTGGGCCTGCCTCTACGTGGGTTCGCTGAAGTACGTGATGGAACGGAACGTGGAGCAGGCGACCTCCACAGGGATGCTCCAGTCCGCCATCAGCATCTCAGCCACCGTGGGCCCGTTCGTGGGCGGCGCCCTCGCGGGGGCCTTCGGCCTCGTCTCCACGATCTACGCCGCCGCGGTCATGGCGGCCCTGGCCCTCGTGATGTTCCTGGCGACCTGGAACCGGGACGCTACCGAATCACCAGCTCTTTCAATCCGGTATTCGGGTTGAGGACCCGCCCCAGGCGGACCGTGTCGAGCTTCTGGAGGACGATCTCGTTCAGCGTGGCCACCGTCCCGCCGAAGAGATGACCGCCCACCGTCCGGCTCTCCGCGTCCCCCAGGACCGCGTGGACGTGAGCGACGACCTCCCGCTCGGTGGTGACGCTTCCCTGGAGGCACAGGAGCTCCGCGGGCTCGGCGTAGGTCCTCCGGACGTACTCCTCGCCCGTGTAGTAGCCGAGGGTGTAGTCCCGCAGCTGTCCGATCCCCGTGAGGACGAGGGCGGACCGGATGGAGTGGCGGTCCACGAGCCGCTCCATGGCCCTGAAGAAGTCCTCCCCGTCCTCCAGTTTGGCGACGACGAGGCCCCGCTCCTCCGTGCTCTGCATGTCACCACTTCGCGATGGGTTGCGCAGGGATGGAGAGCTGCCGCTCCACCTCCCGCGCGAGCTCCTTGTCGAACCCGTGGCACGTGTAGACCTGCTTCGGGGCGCACCCGTCCACGAACCCCAGGAGGGCGTCGAAGTCCCCGTGGTCGCTGATGGGGAACTGGGCGTCCAGGCCCCAGCTGTTCGCGAAGTCGTAGACGGAGCACCAACCGGAGACGTAGGCGGTCTTGCCCCCGCCCGCAGCGATGGCACGCTTCTGGGGGGACTCCGCGTCCTTCAGTTCCATCCGCGTGACGACCATGGGGTGCGCCGCGGACCGCTCGTCCTCCTCCAGCTCGCTGAAGCGGCGGTACCGCAGGTCGACGCCGTAGGACCGGCACACGTCGGAGAGGTCCGCAATCCTATCCGTGACGACGACTTCGTCGTCCAGGCGGTTCAGGAGGGCGATGATTTCCTGGGCCTTCCCGAACTCGTAGGCGCCGATGGCCACGGGGCCGTCGTGGAGCTCCGACTCCACCCAGCCGAGGACGTCGTCCATCACGTCGGCTTTCGGCGGGAAGTTGTACCGTGGCGAGCCGTAGGTCGCCTCCACGATGAGGATGTCGCAGGGCTGGGGTTCCGCGATGCCGCAGATCAGCCCGCCCTCCGGGTTCACGTCCCCCGTGTAGAGGACCTCCCCGACGCGCACCATGGCGGAGCCGAAGGTGTGGCCCGCGTCCACGAAGGTGACGGGGAGGCCGTTCACCGCCCGCTCCTCGCCGAACGCTAGGGAGATGCCGTCCCAGTTCGACTTCCGGACCTTGAGGATGTCCCGGGTCTCGGGGGTCATGATCGCCCCCGAGGTGAGGTGGTCCATGTGGCCGTGGGTCGCGATGGAGCTGTGGGTCCTCCGCTTCGGGTCCAATACGACCTCCTTGATGCCGTCTTGGACGTGGATGCCCGACTTCTGGAAGATCCTCATACCTTCTTCCTCGTGAAGATGTAGCGGGAGGGGATGCGCTGCTTGAGCCCCGTCCAGTAGGGGCAGGCGGGGCACTTGTAGCCCAGGGTGACGGTGCCGCCGAAGACGGTGAGGTTCTTCACCTTCTTCAGACGCTCCCCGCAGACGGGGCACTTGATGAGGGACCGCCGGGTGTCGCTCTCCCGGCAGATGATCTCCAGATCCACCATGTCGGCGTCCAGGGCGATGCGGCGCAGGCGGACCCCGCCCACGCGGTAGTCGTCCTCTTTCTGGAGCTCCTTCTCCACGAGGGCCCTCAACCGCCGCTGGGAGTTGACGATGCGGCGGCGGGACAGGACGCTCCGCAGGGCGGTCAGCACCTGCTCCCCCGAGGGGATCTTGTACCCCATCACGCTGGTATCAGACCGGCGCGATAAAACCTTTCACCACCCGCCTCCCGAGGGCCCCCTCTCCACCTATAAATAGCGACGTGGCCTTGCCGGGTCAGAGCGTGCGGGCGTGGGGAGAAGGCGCATCGTCATCATGGGCGCCGCGGGGCGCGACTTCCACAACTTCAACATCCTCTACCGCGAGGACGAGTCGTCCGAGGTCGTGGCGTTCACGGCCACGCAGATCCCGAACATCGAGGACCGGACGTACCCCGCCTCCCTGGCGGGCCGCCTCTATCCCGAGGGCATCCCCATCCAGGCAGAGGAGGACTTGGAGTCCATCCTCCGCGAGGCGTCCGTGGACGCCGTCGTGTTCTCCTACAGCGACGTCTCCCACGAGGACGTGATGCACAAGGCCTCCCTCGTGAACGCGGCGGGGGCGGACTTCGAGCTCGTCGCGCCCCGGCGGACCATGCTGAAGGCGGCGGTGCCCGTGGTCGCCATCTGTGCCGTTCGGACGGGGGCGGGGAAGAGTCAGACGACCCGGCGGGTGGCCCACATCCTCCAGGAGAAGGGTCGGAAGGTCGTCGTCGTCCGCCACCCGATGCCCTACGGGGACCTGACGAAGCAGGCCGTGCAGCGGTTCGCGACCTACGAGGATCTGGACGTCCACGACTGCACCATCGAGGAACGGGAGGAGTACGAGCCCCACATCCGCAACGGGATCGTCGTGTACGCGGGGGTGGACTACGAGGCCATCCTACGGGAGGCGGAGGCCGAGGCGGACGTCCTGCTCTGGGACGGGGGGAACAACGACACCCCGTTCTACGTCCCGGACCTCCACATCGTCGTCCTAGACCCCCACCGCCCCGGTCACGAGGTGAGCTACCACCCAGGGGAGACGAACCTCCGGATGGCGGACGTCCTGATCGTGAACAAGGTGACGACCGCGGAGCCGGACGACGTGGCGGCGGTGAAGCGGCGGGCCCTCGAGGCCAATCCGGACGCCACCATCATCGAGGCCGACTCGCCCATCGTGGTGAAGGACCCTGAAGCGATCCGTGGGAAGCGCGTCGTCGTCGTCGAGGACGGCCCGACCCTCACCCACGGCGGGATGAGCTACGGGGCGGGGACGCTGGCCGCGGAAACCCATGGCGCGGGGGAGATCGTCGACCCACGACCGTTCGCGGTGGGGACCCTCCAGGAAGTCTTCGAGGCGTACCCGCATATCGGGCCGCTCCTCCCCGCCATGGGATACACGGACGAGCAGATCGCGGAGTTGGAGGAATCGCTCAACAAGGCGGACTGCGACGTCGTCGTCTCGGGGACCCCGGTGGACCTCAACCGCATCGTCCGGGTCAACAAGCCCATCGTGAGCATCCGGTACGAACTCAGCGAGAAGGGGGAGACGACCCTCGAGGACGTCCTGGCGGACCTCTGAGGCGCTTGCGGCCTGTAGGAGGACCGCGATCGGCTCAACCTCCAGGGGTGGCAGAGAGTCTCCGAGACTCTGCTCCGCGGGACGTGGGGACTGGGTCGGGAGCCGAACGAGAACGGAGTCGCCAGAACCGACCCGCCTGGTAGACGAGCAGCGACTCGCACTCGCGGCACCGGCTGAAGAACGAGCTCCCTCCACTCCCCAGGTACTCCCGCAGGGTGTGGCAACACGTCGACTCGTCTTCCGTGCGGAGTCCGTCCGCCGGGCGGTTGGCCAATCCGGAGGTCTGAGCCCTCGTCAGGTCTCGGGACGACCGGGTCATGGACGCTCCGGGATCGCCCGTCGGAGGAGGAGTCGGAGCCGCGAGAGCGGCAGGCGGGTCCTCACCTTCGGTCCGTTCGGCTTCCATGCCCTCCGAGGCTTCGCGGCCGCCCGGCTCGAGTGAGCGAGGAACCAGTCGACCGCGGCCCGTCCGTATTCTGCCCTGGCGTACTCCGCCAGCGGGCCGACGCGTCGCCGCGCGGCCTCGCCCGCGGAAATCCGTTCCCAAGTCCACATCGGAACCACCTGAGGGGGCATTCGCGGCGTGGGCAACTCATTTCAGCCGGCGCTCAGAGCCGTTGTAGAACGGGTCAAGTATTATGTCCCCGCTCTCCGCTGGTCGTGTAGCGTCATCCAGGGGGTTATCGATGTCTGAGATGGCTGCCTCGGAAGAGCCTGAGAGGATGTACGCCGCCGCCTTTCGGGCGCGGCACGACTGCGTGGTGGGGAACGCATCGAGGGAGTACCCCAACCTCCAGATCCTCCAATGGTGCCTGAACAACCGAGAGATCTTCCAGATCGCCGGTCCGGCGGACGAGAGGGAGGGGTTGCACGCGTGGATCCGGTCCCAGTTCGGGGTGCGCCACTCCTCTCTCCTCGCGGCGAGCGCCCTGATCGTGACCGAGGCGTGCCGGTGCGTGCCCCCCGGCGGGTCGGTCTCCGACGTCATCGAATCCGTGGGGGCGTGGGACATCCCGCCCGTCGTCTACCAGGACGGGTGGGAGGCCTGGCGCGTCATCGCGTGGGACGAAGGATCGATCCGACGCCTCTTCAAGGAGGTGCGGCGCCTCGGGGAGGTCGAGATCACGTCGCTGCGCCCCATCGAGAACGCGCGGATGGAGCAGATGATGCTGATGCCCGCGTCGGACGTGTTCGCCGACATCACGGACCGCCAGTTGGATGCCCTCATCATGGGCCTCGAGCACGGGTATTACTCCGTCCCCAGCGAGACGAAGGTGGAGTACCTGGCCCAGGGGGCCGGGGTGGCCCCCTCGACGTTCAGCGAGCACCTCCGCAAGGCGGAGACGCGGGTGATGAGGAACCTGCGGCCCTACCTGCAGGCCTACGCGACGCGGGCAGGGGGCGAGGTGGCTCTCGGGAAGCTGCGGCCCTAGGTCCGGGGTCGACTCCAGATCGCCCGGAGCCTGGACCCCGAGTGCCTTGTGCGCCCAACTATTATAGCCGCCGGTCCATACTTCTCGAGACGCGAGGGTAGCCAAGCCAGGTCAAAGGCGACAGACTCAAGATCTGTTCCCGTAGGGGTTCCCAGGTTCAAATCCTGGCCCTCGCATCCCCGCGGCCGCATCACCGCATGATGGCGCCGCCGTCCACCACCATGACGGACCCCGTCTGGTAGCTGGAGTCCTCGCTGGCCAGGTAGACCACCTTCCTGGCGACCTCGAGGGGGAAGCCGAAGCGCTTCAGGGAGGTCTCGTCCAGCAATTCCCTCTCCTCCTCCTTCTTGAGGGAGGTCATGGGGGTCGTCTTGATGCTCCCCAGGGCGAGGGCGTTCACGTGGACGCCGTCCGGGCCCAGGTACTGGGCGAGGGAGCGGGTCAGGGAGAGGAGGCCCCCCTTCGCCATGAGGTACGTGATGCCGACGACGTCTCCGGAGATGGCGGGGGTGGAGGAGATGAGGATGATGCGGCCGCGGTGGGCCTCCCGGAGGTGGGGGATCGCCGCCTGGACGCAGTAGGCGGACCCGAGGAGGTCGACGTCCAGGGGTCGTCGGAACTCCTCCTCGGTGAGGTCCTCGAACGGCTTGAACCAGTCCTCCCGCCGGAACGGGTAGCCCGCGAAGCACACGAGGACGTCCAGGCCGCCGAAGTCCTGGGCGAGGGACTCCACCATGGTCTTCGCCTCCTCCCGGTTGCTGACGTCCGCCTTCAAGGCGACGCCCTCCCCGCCGAAGCGCGTCACTTCCTCCAGGACCTCCTGGGCGCTCTCCTTCGAGCGGGAGTAGTGGATGCCCACGGCCTTGGCGCCCTCCTTGGCGAACTCCACCGCGGTGACGGAGCCGATACCTCCGCTGCCCCCGGTGATGAGAGCGACCTTTCCCTCGAGCCTCCCGGCCATGGGGTCGTGAGAGTGGGACCGCGAGATAAAGGTTCCCGGAGAGGCCTCAGCCGCCCCCGCCCCGGGCGACCCCGTCCAGGGTCTCGAGGGTGTTCGAGCGGACGATGTCCACCCCCGAGGGGAGGTCCTCCGCGGGGAGCTCGTAGACGGCTTGGCCCCCCACGAGGACGCGGAGGTCGGGGAGTTCGGTCCGCACCGCCTCGAGGAGCCGTCGGAGGGCGGGCAGGTGGGCCTCGAGGGTGAGGGAGACGAGGACGAGGTCAGGTCGCTCCGCGGCCAGGTAGTGCACGATGTCCTCGGGAGGCGCGGAGGCGGTGATGTCCAGGACCCGGAAGCCGCGGTTCTTCAGGAGGCCCTCCAGGACGCGGGCCACGAGGTGGTGGCGTTCGCCGTCGGGGGTGCACACCACGGCGGTTCCCCGCTTCGGCCCCGTCCAGCGGATCTCCGCGTTCAGCGCCTCCACGACCTGGGTCATGGTGTTCGTGGCCACGTGCTCCTGGGTGACGTAGATCTCCCCGCGGGCCCACATCTCCCCGATCGCGTGCATGGCGGGGCTGAGGACGTGGACGTGCAGGGCGTCGAGGCCGAGGGGTCTCAGGCCCTCGCGCGCGATCCCCAACGAGGCGCCCACGTCGCCGGCGAGGAGGGGCGGCAACAGGCGCCCCTGCAGTCCATGCGCGATCTGGGCACGGCGCTCCTCCTGCTGGGCGGAGGTTCGTAGGAAGAAAGCCTCGACCTTCTCGTCCCGGTACTCCGGGGGCACGTCCTCCAGCGTCGCGTCGGCGGCCGCCCCCAGGTACTTCAGGGTCTCCTGGCGGGAGCGCTTCCGTTCCGGGTCCCAACGGCTCTTCACGAGGTAGAGGTACTCCCGGCCCTTGATCCGCTTGACCCTGAGGAAGGCCACGACTCGGACTGGGCGTTCTCCGATAAAAGGGGTTCGTCACTCATCCCGTCGAGTTAGGCATCAGGTCAGAGGAGGTGGTGGGCCTAGACTCGCCCCCGCAAGGCCAGCCCGACGGCCTCCTGGTAGGGCGTGGTCTCCAGGGGAACGAGGTCGCGGATCCGGTCGTCCCGGCAGACGACGTCGATCTTGAGGCCGTCGATGAGGGGGCGGGCGATGCTCGCGGGGACGTCGGTGACCAGGTCCACCCAGTAGGAGGAGAGGCGGGGGGTGAGGACGGGGATGCCGAAGATGTACCGCCGCTTCCCCATGGCCCGCCCGAGGGTGAGCATCATCTGGCGGTACGTGAGGATGTCGGGACCGCCGATGTCGAAAGTGGCGCCCGCGGTTTCCGGGGCCCCCGCGCTCCCCACGAGGTACCCGAGGACGTCCCGGAGCGCGATGGGCTGGCAGCGGGACTCCACCCACAGGGGGGTGACCATGACCGGGAGGCGCTCCACGAGCTGTTTGAGCATCTCCCACGACGCGCCGCCGTGGCCGAGGATGATGGCCGCCCGCAGCGTGGTCGTCGCCACGTCCCCCGATTCGAGGATGCGCCCCGTCTCCGCCCGGCTGCGGAGGTGCTCGGACAGCTCCGGCCCCGTCTCGCCGAGGCCGCCCAAGTAGATGATCCGCTCCACGCCCGCATCTTCCGCGGCTTCCAGGAAGTTCCGGGCCCCGCGGCGGTCCTTCTCCTCGAACTCCGTCCCGGCCCCCATGGAATGGACGAGGTAGTAGGCGGTGTGCACCCCGTCCAGGGCCGTTCGCAGCGTCTCCGGCTTCAGGACGTCCGCCTGGCCCACTTCGACGCCCTCGGCGCGGTAGGTGTCGGGCGTCCGGACCAGCGCGCGTACCCGGTGGCCGCGGGCGGTGAGGCGGGGCACGAGATGGCGCCCGATGAACCCGGTGGCCCCCGTCACGGCCAGCAGTGGCTCGTTCATAGGAATCCCACCAGGAGACCGAGCACCACGCCGTAGGCCAGATGCCCGCCGAGGCTCGCGAGGGCGGGGGCGCGCCCGCGGGGGTGGCGCCACGGCCGAACCCCCGTGATGGGGCGGTGGATGACCAGGGTGATGAGCCACAGGAGGAACCCGAAGGGGAACCCGAGGAGGACGGGAGGGTAGGGCAGGGCGAGGAGGGCCAGGGCGAGGATGAAGACGACCCCCGCCAACCCGCCGTGGATGAAGTGGAGGACGAGGCCGGGGGCCACCGCGTCCTCCGGCCGGCGACGAAGCATCTGCCCCGCGATGGTCTGGTTCTCGTGCCACTCCAGGGTGCTGGGGAGGCCCCAACGACGCCACGCGGGGTACTCCGTCATGGACATGACCCCGGTGGCCGCCAGCCCCGCCGCCAGTCCCGTGAGGATCGTCGTCGCCACCATGGGCCTTCCCTATTGGCTCGCCTCGGTCGGCCATCTCAGGCGGACGCCCAGAGCCTTCGGGGGGAGGACGCTCGCCACGAGGGCTAGGACAGGGCCGAGGAGGAGGCCCGCCCAGGCGAAGAGGGCCAGGACGCCCAGGATCGCCATGCGGATACGTCGGCCGGTGTCCACCGGCGCCCCTTCCTTGAGGGAAAGGCGGAGGGCCGCGAATCCCATGGCGAGGGGGATGGCCGCGAGGACGAGGGTGATGAGAATCTCCGCGGAGGCGGGGGCGCGGGTGAGGGTGAAGCCCAGCTGGAAGAGGACGGTGGCGCCGCTCCCCAGGAACAGCAGACCCGCGACGGCGCCCACGCCCTCGAAGAGGGTCCGCGGGCTCCAGCGGCTCTCCCGCCGCCAGGCCATCCGACCGAGGCCGATGGCGAGGACGGCGGCCATGGGGGCGAAGATCAGGGGCAGCCCCTGCCCCTCCCACTCGTACACGGCGATGAGGGATAGGGGGGTCAGGATCCACTCGCCCAGGGTGAAGCTCTCGCGGCTCCCGACGGCCATGCCGTAGTTGCCGCCGCGATTCGGCTCGTGGACCACCGCGTGGTAGGTGCCAGTGGCGGGGGCGTCCATGGAAATCGTCGCGAGGACGACCATGCTGCTCGGGGCGAAACCCTCGTATCTGGCGTGGGCGGGCTCCTCGCCCGCGACGGCGAGCCACGTCGCCCCGTCGGGGACCTCCACGTAGGCGGGCACGGTACCCTCCGAGGGGAGGCCGGGCCCGAACAGGATGAGGCTCGGCACGAAGTCCGAGTGCTCCGGGGCCGCGGAGCGGTAGAGCATGAGGTAGATGCGCTCACCCTCCTGCACGTGGAAGCGGTAGTAATGGGGGTGGCCGCCCTCGTGGAGGGCGCTGTAGATGGCCCAAGACTTCGTGGGCTCGTGGATCTCCGCGGCGTGCTCCAGACTGTCGGGGTCCTGGGACGATACGGGGACGTGTCCTTGGGCCCCCGGCAGGAGGAACAGCACGGGGGTCAGGGCGGCCAACAGGACGAGGAAACTGCGCTTCATATCTCCATAGAGCCGCGCTTCACGACTTAAAGATGCCTATATTGAGGGTCATAGTGCCTAACCGCCCCGACCCGCACGGCCGCCGGCAGGCAAACCTTATCGGGAGTCCCCCGTTGGCTCCCCGGTGACCGGGTGAAGCCCGAGGGCGAGATCGAGGCGGGCATCGTGGACCTGTGGAAGGGGGTCCATCCCTCCAGCGCCTACGCGGCGGGCTTCGAGGACATGGCGGGGCGCATCCGGGTCCCGACCCCCGAGGGCACCTCCGAGGCGATCACAGCGTGCGAGGCGCTCCGGGAGAAGACGGACGACCCGGTGCACCTCGGCTCCCTGGCCTACCTCCGCCAAACCCTCCTCTTCGACGAGCCCTACATGGTGCCCAGTGAGGGGCTGTGGGCGTTCTACCGCCACCTCGTGAAGGAGAGCATGCGAGCCGACCTCCTGGAGGCCCTCGTGGACTCGTCCCAGCAGGCGCTCCGGGCGGCCCACGAGACCCTCGGTCAGCGGGAGTGGCCCATCGAGGTGCGGGTCCTCACCGTCAACAAGGCGAACGGCTTCAAAGGCGTCGTGCGGACGGTGAAGGAACAGTGCCGGAACCCGCCGCTGGCCGCCAAGATGGACGGCCTGCTACGGGCCATCGAGGACTACAAGCGCCCCTTCGCCGTGGAGGGCGTCACGGAAGGCGACTTCGCCGAGGTCTTCCCGATCTTCGAGGCGGAGGGCGGGGACCTGGGGCGGGCGGACGTGTACCCGGACCTCCTCCGGGACCGCTACGGGTTCTACGAGACCCCGGAGGAAATCGAGCGGAAGGGGCGGGGCCGGCTTGAGGAGGATCTGGCGGCCTTGATGGACGCG
>CAYFXO010000015.1:19888-27555 GCA_964347125.1 uncultured Methanomassiliicoccales archaeon
ATACAGCTTAAACCCCGAGCGCCTATCATCAGAAGCCCTTACTTAAGCTGACAAGAGGGATTCAATTTTTTCGATGAATTGTTTTTTAGATGCAGCACCGACGACTTTATCGACAGGTTCCCCCCCCTTGAAAAACAAGAGGGTGGATCTTGCGGCCTTGATGGACGCGACGCGGGACGTGGCGGAGGCCTACGACTGCGACCCCTACCCGGAGACGGTGGCGGCGGAGATAGCGAAGCGGCGGGAGGTGCCGAAGGCCCGGGTTTTGGAGTTCGTCGCCCGCCTCCGGAACGACTTGCAGCGGGTCATGGAGGAGAACTTGGTCCGCATCACCCCCAACTACGAGACCCGCCTCGTGGAGACCCCCGCCTACCTCCTCAACTTCATCCCGACCGCCGCCATGAGCACCTTCCACGCGTTCACGGACCACCCCTTCAACATCTTCTTCACCACGACGGATGAGAAGCGGTCCCCGCCCACGGCGTCCCCCGACCTCTTCCAGGTGCTGGTTCACGAGGAGTACGGCCACTGCGTGAACTACTCCAACTCCGCCACCGCCTTCGGGGCGCGGCCCACGATGGTGGAGCTCCTGAAGACGAACCTGTCCCTGCCCATCAGCGACGGCATCTCGTTCCACCGGGAGAAGGAGGCCATGCTCCTCATGCGGGACCTCGTGGCCCGGACGGACCTCTCCCCGTCGGAGGCGGGGCTCCTCCAAACCCTGAAGGAACTGGGGGACTTCGACCTGTGGCTCCGGGAGATGGAGTTCGTCGTCTGGGAATGGCGGGTCCTGCGGGACCTCCGGGCCATCGGGGACGTGCGGGTGAACACCGGCGCCCAGACCCTGGCGGAGTTCATCCACTGGGGGCATGAGGAGACGGGCCTCTCCCGGAAGCTGGTCTACAACCAGATCGTCATCTTCCAGGCGGAGGTGGGCTACGCCCCCTGCTACGCCACCGGGGGCAACCGCATCGCGGAGATCCAGGCCGACGCCGTGGGGCGGGGGAAGGACGTGGTGGAGTTCAACACCTACGCGTCCTCCCTGGGCTTCCCGCCCCGCGCGGTCTTCGAGGGGCGCCTGGAGGAGTGGGCGTCGGCATGAACACCGACGACGTCATGGCGGTCGCCCTGGAGCTGGCGGGGATGGAGGCGGTCCCCGTGGACTCGGGGGTACTCTACCCGGGGGAGGACCTGCAACGGGTGATGGCGGGCATCGACATCGGGACGGCGGAGCTGCGGATGGCCCAGGACCTGGGCTACGACCTGGCCCTGGCCCACCACCCCGCGGGCGGGCGGGCCGTCCTCGACTTCCCGCACGTCCTGGAGAAGCACGCGACCCTGATGAAGACCCACGAGGTGCCCGAGGAAGCTGCCAGGGAGGCCGTGGAGGCCCTGAAGGCGGAGCACGTGGCCGCCGCCCACGCGCGCAACTATGATCTCGTCCCCAGCGTGGCCCGTATGCTCCAGATGCCCTTCATGTCCGTACACAACCCCTGTGATGAGCTGGGCCGCCAGATTCTGGACCGCACGCTCCGGGACGGCTGCGACGAGGATGCCACCGTCGCCGACGCCGTGGCGTGTTTGGAGAGGCTGCCGGAGTTCCAGATCGCGGAGACCGCGATCTGGGTCGCCATGGGCACGGAGGACGCCCCCCTCGGACGCTTCGCGATGATCCACGGGGCGGGGACGAACGGCGGCTACCCCGTGGCGAGCGCCCTCTACGAGGCGGGGGTGGACACCGTCCTGTACATCCATGTCCTCCCCGCCCACCTGGCGCGCCTGAAGGAGCGGTACCCTGAGGGGAAGAACCTGGTCATCACGGGCCACCTGGCCAGCGACAGCGTCGGGATGAACCCCCTCGTGGCCCGCCTGCGGGGTGAAGGGCTCGAGGTGGACTGCATGGGCGGCCTCCTCGACGTCGCTCAGGACTGACGTTCCGCACAACTTCGGAACGCCCGCCCTTCCCTTTTCTCACGACAGCATTAACTACGGCCCCTCGGATACGGGGCGGGATGGGTCATGCGGTTCGAACTGTCCGTGGTGAGCAACACCCCCCTGACGCCCCTGGATGACCTGAACGAGGTGGCGACGACCTTCCTGGAGTCCATCGGCTACATCCCCAAGGGGTACGACCCGAAGACCGGCGGGAAGGGGCTGACGAAGAGCGTCCCCTACCGGCTGTTCGTGGACTGCTTCCTGAAGCGGGGGGAGCGCGGGTGGACGGCGGAGGAGCTCGCGACGAAGCTGAAGACCTCCAGGCCCACCGTGTACCGGCACATCAACAAGCTCAAAGCCATGGACCTCCTTGACGAGGTGTCGGTCGAGGTCTCTGGCACCCCCCACAAGGGCTACCGCCTCCGGTACGGGAACCTCGCGAAGGCCTGGAACTTCGTGGAGGCCCACGTGGAGGTGGCCATGGAGAACTACCGCAAGACCGTCGAACACCTGGAGAAGTTGGCGAAGAAGAGGCGATGACATGGCGCCGGAAGAACCTGAGATCATCCTGACGGTGGGCTCCCGTTACCGGGTGAAGTCCATCGAGAGCCGGGAGAAGCCCCTGATCACCCACGGCGTGTTCAAAGGCTACGCCGCCATCGGCCACGACCAGGCAATCTGCATCGAGCTGGACGAGAGCCACTCGGAGCACTCGGGGCGCATCCGCCTCATTCCCCTCCACATGATTGTCTCCATCGACGTCATTCAAGTCGCCACCAAACCCGAACGGGACGAAGAAGTGCAACGGATGTTCGGGTAGGCCCCGGGCACCCTCGGCGTGGGTTTTAAGGGGGTATCCCCGTTAGGCGGCGCAGGGAGGAACGGACATGGAAGTGCCGGTCATCCAAACGGAAGGCCTCCGCAAGGAGTTCAAGGACGTCGTGGCCGTGGAGAGCCTCGACCTCGGCCTTGAGGAGGGGGAGATCTACGGCTTCCTCGGCCCGAACGGCGCGGGGAAGACGACCACCATCAAGATGGTCCTCGGGCTGACCCGCCCCACCGCGGGGCGGACCCTGATCCACGGCATCGACCCCTTCGAGTACCCGGTCGCGGCCCGCGAAGGGATCGGGTACCTCCCGGAGATCGTCACGCTCTACGACAACCTGACCGCCCGGCAGACGCTGGAGTTCTTCGCGGAAGTGAAGGGGGCCTCCCGCGAGGAGGTCCCAGACTGGCTGGAACGGGTGGGCCTGGGGGACGCCGTGGACCGGAAGGTCGGGAAGTTCTCGAAGGGCATGATGCAGCTCCTCGCGGTGTCCCAGGCCTTGATCGGGGAGCCTACGCTCCTCATCATGGACGAGCCGACGGGGGGCTTGGACCCCCGGAACACCCGCATGGTCCGGGAGATGATTCGCGCGGCGAACGATAACGGGACGACGGTGTTCTTCTCCTCCCACATCCTGTCCGAAGTCCAGGAGATCGCGGACCGCGTCGGCATCCTGAGCCGCGGGCGGCTGGTGGGGGAGGACTCCCCGAGAAACCTGTCCAACCTGCTGGACGTGCGGCCTCTCCTGTTCGTGTGGCTGTACGAGCCCAACCCCGAGGCGCGGGAGATCGTCGAGGCGGTGCCCGGCGTGGCCTCCGTCCACGCCAGGAACGCGTTCCTGCGCATCGAGTGCCCCGAGGAGGCCCGGGGGGACATCGTGACCGCCCTCTCGAAGGCGGGCATCCGGGTGAAGGACTTCCGGACGGAGGAACCCTCCCTGGAGGAGGTCTTCATGAAGCTCACGGATGAGCATGGGAGGCAGGCGGCATGATCCTCCCCGGCGCACTCCTTCTCGCAAAGAAGGAGTTCCTGGACAAGGTCCGGAACAAGTGGATCCTCTCCCTATCCATCCTTTTCGCCGTCTTGGGGGTGGTCTTCGCATACATCGGGGCGGTGCAGACCGCCGGCGAGGTGGGGTTCCAGGAAATGGAAGTGACGGTGATCAGTCTCATGGGGCTCACTGCCCTCTTGATGCCGCTCGTCGGCCTCATCCTAGCCTACGGTACGATCGCCGGCGAGGACGAGAACGGCTCCCTCGGCCTCCTGATGTCCCTCCCGATGACGCGGTCGGACATCATCCTAGGGAAGTTCCTCGGACTCTCGGCGGTTATGGCGACGACGGTCCTCGTCGGCCTGGGTGCGGCGGGCCTCGTCGTGGTCGCCTTCGCGGGCACGGGCGGCTGGGAGGGGTTCCTCTACCTGATGGGAGCCAGCATCCTCTTGGGGGTCCTCTTCATTGCCCTCGGAATCTTCCTCAGCACCTTCATGAAGCGGCGGTCCACCGCCATCGGAGGGGCGGTGTTCCTGTTCCTCTTCTTCTTCCTCCTCTACGACCTCATCGTCCTCTCCATCTACGCGGCCACAGGGGGAGACATCCTCGGGTTCTTCCTGCCCGGCGCGGACATCCCGGAATGGTTCTTCGCGGCCATGCTAGGGAATCCCATCGAAGCTTCCCAGGCGGCGATCAGCCTCGCGATTGGCATCGAGTCCATCTTTGGCTACTCATTCGGGTACCCCGCCTTCATGACCCCCGCCCTCATCGTGGGAGTCCAACTGCTCTACACCTTCGTCCCCCTCACCCTCACGTTCCTCCGGTTCGAGCGGCGGGACGTCTGAGCCAAGGGTTTACTAGCCCCCGGGGGGTTCCGCCCCGCGTGCCCCTCGTCATCGAGGAAGACACCCTGGAGGCCCGCGTCCTCCACATCCTGCTGGAGGCCTACCCCGTCACCCTCGAGGACCTGGAGTACGAACTGAAGATCGCCCCCTCCCGCATCCAGCGGGTCCTCAAGGGCCTCATCACCCGGGGCATCGTGGAGCTCGAGAAGCTCCCGGACCGGACCTACATCCGCCTCCTCCGCACCGACCTCTCTTTCGTGGGCCGGAAGCCCTCTCAGCGGCGACGCGTCCGCCGCCACGGGAAGAAGGAGGAGACGGAGGACTACGACGGCCCGATGTTCGGCTGAGCTTTAATAGACCCGGGGGGATGGCGCCGCCGTGGGGTTCTACGAGGCGTTCGCGGAGCGGGTCGCCGCCGGGGACGTGGACTCCCGCGCCGACCTCCAGCGGGTGAAAGCGGAGCTCTCCCGGACCCATCAGCTACCGAACCTCCCCAAGAACTCCGAGATCCTCGCGCACCTGCCGGAGGACCTGAGGGAGGCGGTGGCCCCCCTGCTCCGGACAAAGCCCGTCCGCACCGCCTCCGGGGTCGCCGTCGTCACCGTGATGACGGAGCCCTTCCCCTGTCCCCACGGCCGCTGCATCTATTGCCCTGGAGGTCCCACCCTGGGGGCGCCCCAGTCCTACACGGGCCACGAGCCCGCCGCCATGCGCGCCGCGCGGCACGCGTACGCCCCCCGGGAACAGGCGGCGGCCCGCCTCGACGCCCTCCGGGCCATGGGCCACGCGGTGGACAAGGTTGAGCTCATCATCATCGGCGGCACCTTCACGGGGTTCCCGACGACGTACCGGGAGGGGTTCGTGAAGGGGTGCTACGAGGCCATGAACCGCCGGCGGGCGGGGACGCTCGACGAGGCCGCGCGGGACAACGAGAGTGCCCCGTCGAGGTGCGTCGGGCTCACCATCGAGACGAAGCCGGAGAGCTTCACCCCCGCGGCCGCCGCCCACGCGCTGGGCCTCGGCGTCACCAAGGTGGAGTTCGGGGTCCAGAGCACCTTCGACGACGTGCTGGAGGGGGCGAACCGGGGGCACACGGTGCTGGACGTGGTGGACGCCACCCGACGGGCGAAGGACGCCGGGTTGAAGGTGGGCTACCACATGATGCCGGGCCTCCCGGGGTCCCACCGGCAGCGGGACTTGAAGTCGCTCCTCCGAATCGTCCGCGACGACGCCTTCCGACCGGACTTCCTCAAGGTGTACCCGACCCTCGTCATCGAGGGGACGGCCCTCCACGAATCCTGGCGGCGGGGGGAGTACCGACCCATCACCACAGAGGAGGTCGTCCGGCTCCTCGCCCGATTCAAGGCGCGCGTTCCGACGTGGATGCGAATCCAACGCATCCAGCGGGAGATCCCCGTGGGGGTCGCCGCCGCGGGTCTCGACGTGGGCAACGTGCGGGAGTTCGTCGCCCAACGGATGGCGGCGGCCGGGACGCGGTGCCGGTGCATCCGGTGCCGGGAGGCGGGTCTCAGCGACGCGGAGCCGGTCGAGGTGACCCCCCACGAGGAGCGCTACAGGGCCTCCGGCGGAGAGGAGGTGTTCCTGAGCCACGCCTGCGATGCGACGGACCTCCTGGTGGCCTACGCCCGGGTGCGGCTGTGTGAGGCGGGGGCGTTCCTGCGGGAGCTCCGGGTCCTGGGCGAGGCGCTCCCCCTCGGCGGCTCGAATACCGAGGCGTGGCAGCACCGCGGGTACGGCGCGCGGCTGATAGAGCGGGCCGAGCGGGTCGCCGCGGAGGACGGCCATACCGTGTTGCGCGTCACCAGCGGGGTCGGCGTGCGCCCCTACTACGCCCGCCTCGGCTATCGCCGCGACGGGCCGTACATGGTCAAGGCCCTCTAGGAGACCGCTTTCCGGATCATCCCGAGACGCCGCTCCCGGTTCTGCCGCACGGCCTCGGGCCCGCGGAAGTTCCCCTCCACCTCCGCCAGCAGGTCCACCGCCCGCCGCAACTGATCCTCCGTCGGGTCCTCCACGTGGACGCCCGCCTCCGTGAACTGCTGCTTCACGACGGGCATCCCCGTCTCCATCCCCCCGAACTCCCGACAGAAGTCCGCCATGATGCCGTCCGCTACCTCCGCGAGGCTCGGCGGCCCGTCGGGGGAGGCCAACCGCGCCTCCACGGCTTCGATGCGCTTCGCGGACAGGACGGCGCCCCCCAGGGCGACGAACGCCGCCTCCACATTGTCCCCGGTCTTCGCGCTCGTCATCCAGCCCTCGGCGTCGTACTTCGAGGCCAGGTCCTCCAGCGGGGCCCGCCAGTCCCAGGGGGCCTCGAGGAGGTCCGTCTTGTTCCCGGCGAAGGCCAGGGGGACCTTCCCCGCCTGCCCCCAGAGGAGGGGGATCCAGTGCTCCTCCAGGCTCTGGACCGTCTCCCGGCGGGTGAGGTCGGCGACCATGAGGGCCCCCGTGGCCCCCTGGAAGCTCGTCTCATGGATGGCCCGGTACTCCTTCTGCCCGAGAACGTCCCAGATCATGAGGATGAGGGGGACCTCCTCCCCCCGGTACGCCACCCGGAGCTCCTTCTTCGTGACCTTCGTCCCGATGGTGGCGATGTAGTCGTCGCTGAACTTGTCCACCACGAAGCGCCGAATGAGGGAGGTCTTCCCGACGCCCGCGTCGCCCAATAGGAGGACCTTCTTCTTCACCCGGTCCTGCACGACATGCCCCCCATCGCGGTCAACCCCTATTCCGGCTTCAGCTTGCCCTCCCGGGCCAGTGGGGCCATCAGGCGCCTCCCGCGGAACCCGCGCGGGGCGTCGACGGCCTCTTCGAAGTCCCCTCGAATCAGTGCCTTGAGGATGATGTCGCAACCCGTCACCCGGTCCAGGACGCCGTTCCAGTCCCGGAGGACGGAGCCGTAGCGCAGCTCCATCTGGTCCAGGGCCGCCCGCATCTGCGGGAGCATGTCCATGGGCCGCTTTCCGGAGACCACGGCCGCCATGATGGCATCCGTCCCCCGGACGATGAGGATGCGCAACTCGCCGAACCGAATCTCGTCCAGGTTCCC
>CAYFXO010000016.1:0-11390 GCA_964347125.1 uncultured Methanomassiliicoccales archaeon
GGTCGGGTAGACCTGGGGGGCCTCGAACTCCCGCCCCTCCACGGAGGCCACGGCGTCGGCGAAGGCGACGAAGGACCCGCGCTTCGCCACGTTGTAGTGCTCGAAGTTCAGGAGGCGGATGTGCTCCAGCTCCTCCTGGGCCATGGCGGCGAACCGCTGCGCGGCTTTCGGGTCGTCGACCCGCTGCGCGGCCCGGGCGTAGAAGTCCCGACCTTCCCGCTCGAGTTCCAGCGCCGCGAAGAGGGCCGCTTTCAGATCCACGTGGCTCACCCGGATGCGTCCAAGGGGGGAGGCGGGTAAAAGGATTTGTGTGGGCTGGCCAACGCTTTTCTCCCTCCTCCCCCTTCCCCACGGCGCGGGGGACGGACGATGGCGCGGGGTTCGTTGGTCATCCGGGACGCGACGATCGTGGACGCGGACGGGACGCGGGAGGGCGACGTCCTCGTCGTGGACGGGCGCATCGAACGCGTGGGGGAAGTGGAGGACGAGGACCTCCAGGAAATCCCGGGGCGGGGGAAGTACCTCACGCCAGGCCTCATCGACTGCCACGTCCATTTCGTCCTGGACGGGGGCCCCGACCCGCTGGCGGTGCACCAGAAGTCCCCCATCCAGCTGGGCATCGAGGCGGTGAACTTCGCCCGGGACACGCTCCTCGGGGGCATCACCACGGTGCGGGACATCGGCGGGACGCAGTTCGTGGAGACCCACCTCCGGGACGCCATCCGGGCGGGGACCCTCCCCGGGCCCCGGACCCTCACCGCGGGCCATTTCATCACGATGACGGGGGGCCACGCCCACTACTTGGGTCGGGAGGCGGATGGGGAGGACGACTGCCGCAAGGCGGCCCGGGAGCAGCTGAAGATGGGCGTCGACTGGTTGAAGGTCATGGCCACCGGGGGCGTGCTGACCCCTGGAGTGGACCCGCGCGCGGCGCAGCTCACGGAGGAGGAGATCCGCGCCGTGGTGGAGGAGGGACTCCGCGCGGGGAAGGGGACCGCCGCCCACGCCCACGGGTCCGGCGGGATCCAGAACGCCGTGAGGGCGGGGGTACGGTCCGTCGAGCACGCCACGTACATGGATGCGGCCTCCGCGGACCTCATGGTGGAGAGGGGGGTCTTCTGGGTGCCCACGGTGAAGGCCCTGGAGGACATCGTGCAGTCCGGGACGGAGAAGGGCATCCCCCAGTGGGCGGTGAAGAAAGGGGAGGACGCCGGGGCGCACATGCGGAAGTCCTTCGAGCGGGCCCTGGAGCGGGGGATCCCCATCGCCATGGGGACGGACGCGGGGACGCCGTTCAACTACCACGGGGAGAACGCGAGGGAACTGGAGTGGATGGTGGACTACGGCCTGGAGCCCCTTCAAGCGGTGCGGGCGTCGACCGCATCGGCCGCTCGACTCCTTCACTTGGAGAAGCGCCTCGGCCTCGTGGAGACGGGCTTCGAGGCGGACCTCCTGCTCCTCGAAAAGAATCCTCTGGATGACGCGTCCGCCTACCGCACGTCCCTCACCCTCGTCATTCAACGGGGCGTCGTCGTCCGAGGCCGCGAGATCCAAAGTCCTTGACGATGGCGTCGACCCAAGGAACCAGCGGTGGGCGCAACCTCCATCGATGGGAATCATAGCATCGATTACGTATCTCTGCGTATAATCCTCACAGAATTGTGAATAGGGTCGCGGGAGGTTGCCGCGACAAGTCCTGAGACACTACCGAGGAGTGATGGTTGAATGGTGAACCGGCGGGTGAAATCGGGCGGCATGGCCTTAATCTTGATGGCGACTGTCCTGGGGATGACCCTCGCAAACCCAGGGCTCTCCGCGGAGACGCGGGGAGTGGCGGAGAGTCTCACGGCGATTCCCGTGTCCTCGGGGCCGACGGTGGATGGCAGCGTCGACGCCCTCTGGGCCGGCGCCACGGAAATGACGACCTCCAACGGCATCGCCATGAGGGCGGCGTACACCTCTACTGACCTATACCTCCTGGTCATCTGGAGCGACTCTACGAAGGACGACTTCCGGCGGCAGTGGAGCTGGGACGCAACGGGGGGAGAGTGGGTCCGGGCCTCCAACAACGAGGACCGGCTCGCGATCCTCTGGAACCTCAACGACTCGACTGCGACCTTTGACACGGAGAGTTGCCAGGCCGCCTGCCACATCCCCACGAACACCTCCCGCTCTGTCATGGCCACGAGCGCTCCGGGGGAGACCGTCGACTTGTGGCACTGGAAGGCCACGCGGTCGAATCCCACAGGTTGGGCGGACGACCAGTGGCTCGACGACACGAGGCTCCCAGACGCGGACCCGCTCTGGACCACGGACCCCGGTGAGGCCCGGGAGGCGGCCCACCACAGCGATTCGAAGACCTCCGGAGGCTACTCGGACAACCTGCAGACCCTGAACAACGGGACCGACGACCTGACGGTCCCCAAGTACTGGGAACCCAGCGCCACCGGGGACGATGCCGTCTACATCACCCAATCTGAAATTGATGCAGGGGAGGCGAAGCTCATCGTGTCCGTCGACGCAGCGAACGCCCTGACCGACGAGGACAGCGCGGTCGTCCCGAACACTGCCACGATGCCGGGCTACACTACATCCCAGCCCGTCGGGAGTCGCGGGGACATCACGGCGGGCGGGGTCTGGACCCCGAACACGTGGACCGTGGAGCTCCGTCGCGCCCTGGACACGGGGAACCCCGACGACGCCCAGTTCACGGACACCAGCGACTCGGCGAGTTACGCCTTTGGTGTGGCGCGGTTCGACAACGCGGGTGGCATGAGTCACATCACCAGCGGGTCCAACGCGTACCAACTGGAGTTCGCCCAACCCAACCTCCCGCCCACCGACTTGGCCATCGATGTGACCCCCGGCACCACAGACGTACGGGTGGGCGACGTACTCACGTTCGAGGGTCAGGGGACCGACCCGGAGGGGCAGACTCTCACATACTCCTGGAGTTTCGGCGACGGCGATGCGGCGGATGGAGCCCAAGCGACGCACGCCTACGACGAGGCGGGAACCTACACGGTCACCCTCACCGTCAGCGACGGAGTCATCGAGGCCACGGAGACAGTGCAGATCACCGTTGAGGAGAAGCCTGCAGAGGCGGGACTGGACCTCGTGCTGATCGCCGGGATCGTCCTGCTCATCGTCGTAATCGTGGCTGCCTTGGGCTACGTAATGCTGCGGCGGAGACGCTAGCGCGGAACCTCAGCGGCGCGACTCTCTCAACTCGAGACACGGAGCGGCTCGGCCCACGTCAAGGGTCCGTGCAGTCCCGTCGGAACCCGCAGTTCGTGCACATCAGCTCGCAGTGCCACTCAATCATGAGACGGCCGCATAGGTCACAGAGCGTTTCGTCCTCCGGTAACGCCTCCACCGCCATCGCGCCCGCCCCTGAGGCCCCATGGGTCCCGGGGGCTTGAACCTGACTAGAGGATGCCGAGCTCCTTCCCGCCCGTCTCGAAGGCGTCCAGGGCGTGGTCCAGGTCCTCCCGCGAGAGGGCGGCACTCATCATGGTCCGGATGCGGGCCTTGTCCCGCGCGACCATGGGGAATACGATGGGCAGGGCGAACACCTCCAGCTCGAAGAGGCGCTCGCTCAGCTTCTTCGCCACGCTGCTCTCCCCACACATCACGGGGGTGATGGGGGTGACGCTGATCCCCGTGTCGAACCCGAGGCTCTTCAGCTCCTGCTTGAAGTACTTCGTGTTGTCCCAGAGCTTCTTCACGTGCTCCGGCTCCGTCTCCAGGACGTCGATGGCGGCGATGCAGGCGGCGACCACCGGGGGCGGGTGGGACCCGCTCAAGAGCCAGGTGCGAGACGTGTTCAGGGCGAACCGCCGCAGATCCTCCGAGCCCGCCACGTAGCCGCCGACGACGCCGAAGGCCTTGGAGAAGGTGCCCATCTCCACATCGATCTTCCCTTCGACGCCGAAGTGGGAGCCCACGCCCCGGCCGTCCTCGCCCAGCACCCCCTCGCCGTGGGCGTCGTCGATCCAGGTCATGGCCCCGTACTCGTTGGCGAGCTTCACGATCTCGTCCGCGGGGGCGACGTCGCCGTCCATGGAGAACACCCCGTCGCTGGCGACGAGGATGCGGCGGTGGCCCGCCTGGTCCGCCTCCTTCAGGGCCTTCTCCAGCCCATCCATGTCGCAGTGGGGGTAGATGGCCCGGTCCGCCTTCGTGAGGCGCACCCCGTCGATGATGCTCCCGTGGTTCAGCTCGTCGCTGATGATGACGTCGCCCTTCCCGGCGAGCTGGGGGATGAGGCCCGCGTTCGCCGCGAAGCCGCTCTGGTAGAACAGGGAGGCCTCCGTGCGCTTGAAGCCCGCGATGCGCACCTCTAGCTCCTCGTGGAGGTCCATGTCCCCCGCGATGGGTCGGACGGAGCCGGAGCCGACCCCGTGGGTCTCCACCGCGTTCCGGGCGGCCTCCTTCAGCATCGGGTGGTTGCTCAGCCCGAGGTAGTTGTTGGAGCACAGCATGAGGGACCGCTTCCCGTCCACCACGGACCACGCCGCGGAGGGGCCGCTCAGCACCCGCAGCTTCCAGTCCAGGTCCTTCGACACCAGGTCCTCGTACTCGTCCCGCAGGAATCCCGTGGGGTCACGCATGCGATCACTCCATGAAATGGACGACCTTCCCGCACTTCCCGGAGGCCATGACCTCCATGCCCTCCACCATGTCGTCGAACGTCAGGCGGTGGGTGATGATGGGGTCCAGGTTCACGTTCCCGGACTTCAGGATGCCTTTCATGCGGTACCAGTCCTCGAACATGAGGCGGCCGTGGATGCCCTCCACGGTGAGGGCCTTCGTGACGATCTGGTTGACGTCCACGGGGAAGGGGCCCTTGAAGAGGCCCAGGATGTAGATGCCGCCGCCGGGGCGGAGGACCTCCAGGCCCTCGTTCAGGGCGCTCCCGCTCCCGGACATCTCCAGGACGGTGTCCACGCCGAGGCCGTCGGTGGCCTCCCGCAGCGCCGCGGGCACGTCGTCAGCCCCGCTGAAGGAGGCGTCGGCGCCCACCTTGTCCGCCAGCTCCACCCGGTAGAGGTTCTTGTGCCCCACCGCGAACACCTGGGCCGCCCCCATGGCCTTGCAGAGGGCGACGCACATGAGGCCGATGGGGCCCAGGCCGTAGACGGCGACGGTCTTCGCGGCAACGTCCGCGGCGAACACGCTCTGGACGGCGTTCCCGAAGGGGTCCTGGATGGACGCGTACTCCAGGGGCAGGTCCTTGTCGTTCACCAGGACGTTCCGTTCGGGCATCATGATGTACTCCGCGAAGCTCCCGTCCCGGTCGATGCCGATGATCTGGACGGTCTGGCACACGTGCCCCTGCCCCGTGCGGCACAGGTAGCAGTGGCCGCAGGCGATGTGGCCCTCCGCGGAGACGTAGTCGCCCTCCTGGATGAAGGTGCAGGCGTCGCCGACCTTCACGACCCTTCCCGCGAACTCGTGGCCCTGGATGAGGGGCGGGCGGATGCGGTTCTGGGCCCACTCGTCCCACTCGAAGATGTGGACGTCCGTGCCGCAGATGGACGTCACCTGGACTTCGATGAGGACCTCGTCGGGGGCGATCTCCGGCACCGGGACGTCTTGAAACGCCATGCTCCGCGGCTCCGGCCGAGCGGTCACCGCGGCGCGCATCGTCCTGCCCATACCTCTCCAGGCCCCCTGGCGTGGCAATCGCAGGTCGCTATAAAAGCGGTTGGGTGATAGGGTAATTACCGCCCGTTCTCACTGGATGGGGTGCATCTTCTTCGCGTGGTACCCGATGAGGACCTGCAGGTACCGGCGGGACCGGATGGACGCGTCCAGGGCGTGGTCCCCCGTGTCCACGCGGAGCACCGGGGTGCGGGTGAGCTTCGCGGGGGTCGCCAGGATGAGCAGGTTGCGGACGCCGATGCGCTTGATGACCTCGGGGGAGAGCTGGAGGTTCCCGCGGCCCAGGATGAAGCCCTGGGCGCCGATGGGGCTCACGACGAGGCGGGCCTCCACGTCGCCCTCGAGGAGGGCCAGCAGCCCGTCCTCGTTCAGGTCCACCCCGACGAGGGACCCCCCGCGGACGGCGTCGATGCCCAGGAGGGTGGTCTCCAGGCCGAGGGCGGCCCCCACCGCCTGGACGGTGCTGCCGGGGCCCAGGATGAAGAGGGCCTCGGGCTCCGCCTCCATGAGCTCCACGACGTAGGCGGCGATGTCCTCGATGAGCTCCTCGTCGGGGATCTGGGCGTACGTCAGCTTCCCCGCCTGGATGAGGTTCGGCTCGAAGGGCGTCTTCGCGGTGCCGAAGAGGCGGATGATCCATTCCCCCGCCCGGTACCGCTCCTCGTCCAGGTCCATGACCTCCACCTCCTTCGCGGCGATCTGGCCCTTCAGGAACGCCAGGAGGATGTCCGCCACGTAGGCGGGGTCCACGCCGAACACCCCGGAGTGCATCTTCACCCCCGCGGGGATGCCGAGGATGGGGGTCTCCAGGTCGACGGCCCCGATGAGGTCCCGGGCCGTGCCGTCGCCGCCGGCGAATAGCAGGACGTCGGCGCCCCGCTCCCCCATGAGGCGGGCGGCGGCCACCGTGTCCTCCGTCGTGGTGGGCTCGGCGCACCGATAGACCACCTCGTAGCCCCGGACCCCCGCCCGCTCTAGCACGTCCTCGCCCATGGGGGCGGAGCACGTGAGCCAGGACAGTTCCAGGCCCGGGGCCATGGCCTCCGCCTTCGTGCCGAAGTTGACCAGGGTCTCGTAGGCCCGCTCCCCCGCCACGGGCTCCGCCCCGAGCTCCGCGGCCTCCTCGGCGACGCCGTCGGTGCCCTTGAGCCCCACCCGGCCCCCCATGCCGGCGATGGGGTTCACCAGGAAGCCGACGGTCGCCATCGTCGTGGCCCAACCCCTCCTCCGTATTTGAACATCCCACCGGAGGGGCCTCCGGCGGGGAATCTGGCAAACATTAACTATGGCGGCTCGAGTTGATGGATGTCTTCCACGGGAAGCGGGGGACAATGTACGAGACGGGAGAGCCCGGGCAGGCGACGGGGCGCGGCGCCTACGCCTGGTCCCGGGACGACCTGAGGGGCCTCGAGGACAACTATCAGGACGAGGTCTCCAGCCAGTGGATGTACATCACCCTGGCGGACATGGACAGCCGCCCGGAGCGGGCCGCCCTCCTCCGGGAGCTGGCGGTGTACGAGGAGCGGCACGCTGCCCACTGGGAGCGCCTAATGCGGACCCTGGACCACCCCGTGCCGAGGCGGAAGCGCCTGCGGGAGCACCGCATCCTCGTGGGCCTCGCCCGCCTGTTCGGCGTGGGGGCCGTCCTCCCGATCCTCCACAAGGGCGAGGTGGACGGCATCGCCAAGTACCGGGCCCAGGCGGCCCGGTGGCAAGACCCCGCCGCCCAGGCGGCCTTCGAGGAGATCCTCCCCGACGAGGTGGCCCACGAGGTGGACATCTTCGCGGCCATCCGGGAGGACACCGGGAGCCGCGGGGTGCTCCGCAGCGCCATCCTCGGCGTCAACGACGGCCTGGGAAGCGTCCTGGCCCTCGTGGCGGGGGTCGCGGGGGCGACCGCCTCCAGCATCCTCGTGATCGTCGCGGGGGTCGCGGGCATCGTCGCCGGCGCCGTGTCCATGGCGGCCTCGAACTTCGTCTCCGTGAAGGCGGAGCAGGAGGTGTACGCGAACCAGGTCCGCATCCAGCGGGACGCCATCGCCGTCGCGCCGGAGAAGAAGCGGAAGCAGCTGGTGGACGCCTATCGGGAACGGGGGCTCACGGAGGCCGAGGCGAAGGCCGTCGTCACCCCCCTCGCCGCGCGGCCCGACGAGTTCCTCAAGGCCGTCCTCTCGGAGGAGCATGGGATCGCGGAGGCGAGCTTCGAGGACCCGCCCCGCCTGGCGGTGTACACGGGCATCGCTTTCGCCCTGGCGGGGGCCATCCCCGTCCTGCCGTTCCTGTTCCTCCCCGCCCTGGAAGGCGTCATCCTGTCCGTCGTCCTCACGGGGATCGCCCTCTTCTTCGCGGGGGTGCTTCGGGCCCTCTCGTCCCTCAGCCCGTTCTGGCGGAGCGGCTTGGAGATGGTCCTCGTGGGCATGGGCGCCGCGGCGGCGACCTACGCGGTGGGCCTCGCCTTCGGCGGGGTCGTGGGCTAGCGCCGAGGGTCGTGGACCCCGGCCTCCACGGGAGGCCGGCAGTGGTCGGAATCCGCTTCCGAACGAATCAGCAAACGATTAAATAGAAACGCCCAGGATGGTCGCGGGCCATGGAAATCCTGGTCATCACAGAGAAGAACAGCTCCGCTCGGCGGATCGCCCAGATCCTGTCCGAGGGTGACCTGGAACGCACGAAGCTGCGGGGCGTGCCCATCCTCGCGTTCCACCGCGGTGGCCGCCACTACACCGTCGCCGCCCTCCGCGGCCACATCATCGAGCTCGACTACCCGGACGAGTACAACGACTGGGACAAGGTGGACCCGGCGGAGCTCGTGAACGTCACCCCTGTGAAGGCCGTGCGGGTGAAGAACATCGCCGCCGCCCTCAAGGAGCTCGTGCACGGAAAGGACCGAGTCATCATCGCCACCGACTTCGACCGGGAGGGGGAGCTCATCGGAGTGGAGGCCCTGAACCTCCTCCGGGAGGTCCGGGACGACCTGGAGGTCAAGCGGGCCCGCTTCAGCGCCCTCACGAAGGCGGACGTGGAGGCGGCGTTCGGGAACCTGGAAGAGGTGGACTACCACCTGGCGGCGTCCGCCGAGTCCCGCCAGGCGGTGGACCTGGCGTGGGGGGCCTCCCTCACCCGATTCCTGTCCATCGCCTCCAAGCGCCGGGGCAAGGACTTCCTCTCCGTGGGCCGCGTGCAGAGCCCCACCTTGGCCCTGATCGTGGACCGGGAGGTGGAGATCCGGGACTTCGAGCCGCGCCCCTACTGGCAGGTCGTCCTCACGTTCGAGGTGGACGGGGAGACGTTCCAAGCGACCCACGTCCAGGGGCGCTTCTGGAACAAGGAGGAGGCGGAGGCGGTCTTGGCGGACGTGCAGCTCACCGAGACCGGGGAGGTCCTCTCCTACGCCGTCGAGGAGAAGACGGAGTGGCCCCCGCCCCCCTTCGACACCACGGCGTTCCTGGCGGAAGCGGTGAAGCGCGGCCTCAGCGCCAGCGGCGCCGCCCGCATCGCCGAGGACCTGTACACCCGCGGCTACATCTCCTACCCGAGGACGGACAACACCGTCTACCCCCCGACCCTGAACTTCCGGGGCCTCCTGGAGCGCCTCACGAAGTCCGATCTCTCGAAGGACGCGCAGGAGGTCTTGGACCGGGGCTCGTGGCGCCCCTCCCGCGGGAGGAAGCGGGCCACGGACCACCCGCCCATCCACCCGGTGGGCGCCGCCACGAAGAAGAAGCTCCGGGGGGACCGCTGGACCGTCTACGAGCTGGTGGTGCGCCGGTTCCTGGCGACCCTCTCGCCCCCCGCCACGGCGGAGCTCTCCGAGGCCCGCGTCGCCGTCAACGACCACGAGTTCGAGGCCCACGGCTACCACCTGGCGGACCCGGGATGGCGGAAGTACTACCCCTACTGGACGAAGAAGGAGACCCCCCTCCCGCCCATGGAGGCGGGGGACGCCCTCCCGATCCTCGCGGCGGAGATGCCGGAGGACGAGACGAAGCCCCCCGCCCGCTACTCCCAGGCCTCCCTCCTCCAGGAGATGGAGAAGCAGGGCCTGGGGACGAAGAGCACCCGCCCGGACATCATCCAGAAGCTGTACGACCGCCACTACGTCCAGGGCAAGCAGCTCCAGCCCACCGCCACCGGCGAGGCCGTCGTGGAGGCGCTGGAGGAGCACGACTCCCCCATCACCCGGGCCGACATGACGGCCACCCTGGAGGCGGACATGACGAAGATCGCCGAGGGGGACAAGTCCCTGGACGACGTCGTCCAGGAGTCCCACGACATGCTCCAGGACGTCATGGAGAACCTCCAGGCCCACGAGGAGGCCATCGGGGAGGAGATCAACATCGCCCTCCGGAAGCAGAACTACGTGGGGGAGTGCTCCGCGTGCGGGGGCGAGCTGAATATCATCAAGGCCCGGGGCGGCAACCGCTTCATCGGATGCTCCAACTACCCGGAGTGCACCGTGACCCACTCCCTGCCCCCCACAGGGATCCTCGTGCCCCTCCCCGGGGAGGCTTGCGAGGAGTGCGGCTCCCCCGTCATCGAGCGGCGCGCGGGGCGCTTCAAGGAGCGCATCTGCGTGGACTCCGAGTGCCCCACGGAGAAGAAGAAGCGGTACCTGGGCGTCTGCCCGTCCTGCGGGAGCGACCTCGAGGTCCGGCACTCCCGGAGGGGGAAGCGCTTCGTGGGCTGCACCGGGTACCCGGACTGCGACGTCACCTACCCCATCCCCCAGCGCGGCCTCGTCCAGGCCACCGACGCACCCTGCGGCACCTGCGGCGCCCCCGTCGTGAAGATCATCACCCGAGGCCGACGGCCCTGGGTCCTCTGCGTCAACATGGAGTGCGAGACCCGGAAGGCGAACAAGAAGAAGGCGAAGGCGTAGGACCCCCTACTGCCGCCGGGACTCCCGGGCCTTCAACCGGAGGGAGCTGGAGCCGCATCGCCGGCACCGGGTCGCCCTCAGCGCGTTGCGGGCGGAACACCGCATGCAGACCTTCATGTGGAGGGTTCGGGCCTCCGCCTCCGGGAACCGGGCCATGCGTCGGCCGTTAGCCGCGGACCTGTCTTAAGCCTTTGGAAATGCCTCGGCGCCGGGGTCAGAGGTCCAAGGTCAGGGTGAAGGTCGTGACCCCGCCGTCGTCGTCCTCCACGGTGAGGACGAGGGTGACCGTGCCCTGGATGGCGAACTGGTGCGACGCGACGTCCGTGACCGCCATTGGGTTCACGTCCGGGGACGGGAATGGGTCGGGGCCTACGCCGTCGTTGTAGTACGTCGTGACCGTGTCGGGGGTGCCGTCGCCCCAGCTCCACGTGAAGGTGAGGTCGTCGCTCCCCGGATCGGTGGCCGCGGCCTGGAAGTTCAGGGGGAGGCCCTGGAGGAGGGCCGCCAGGTCGGGGATCTCCCAGACCCACGTGTCCTTGTGGCGGACGTTGAAGGTGTGGTGGAGGCGGGCCTCCTCCCCCGTGGGGAGGGTGAAGATGAGCCAGGCGGGGTCGGCGCCCCAGACCTGCCCGTTGATGACGTCGTCCAGGGGGGTGTACACGACCCGGGCGGACCACGCCGTGTCACCCAGGAGGTTGATGGTCACGTCGTCGATGGTGGCCGCCTGCTCGTCCGGGTTGCCCGGGACCCGGAGGACGGTGGCGACGGCGACCTCGGTGCCGTCGGCGTACAGCGTGAGGACCACGTCGTGGAACTTCTCCCCCGCCACGCGGAGGGTGAGGTT
>CAYFXO010000016.1:11424-17582 GCA_964347125.1 uncultured Methanomassiliicoccales archaeon
GGAGGGCGGTGCGCCCGTCGTCGTCCGTGACGTTGAAGGTGATGTCGAAGACGCCGTTGTCCCCGTAGACGTGGGCGCCGGTGGCGGTGCACATGGCGTCCGGGTCCGCGCCCTGCTTCACGACGGTGAGGGCCTCGGAGGTCCCGTCCCCCCAGTCCACGGTGGCGGTGTGGGTGTCCAGCCACCCGGGGTCCGTGAGGCTAAGGAAGATCTGGGCGCTCTCGCCCTCGTCGCCGTCCTCCACCTGGGCGACCAGGATGACGGGGTCGGCGTTCAGGATGAGCAGGGTCGCCTCCGCCTCGGAGAGGCGCTGGCCGTCGGAGACCTGGACGGCGAGGGTGCCCGCGTAGTCGTCCCCGTAAATCTGGGTCGCGGTGGGGTCGGAGGACCACCCCGTGTCCCACGTGCCGTCGCCGTCGAAGTCCCAGCGGTACTGGAGGGGGTCGCCGTCCGGATCCGTGGACGCGGTGGCGTCGAACACCAGGGGGGAGCCCTCCACGCCGATGTAGGGCCCGCCGGCGTGGGCCACGGGCGGGTCATTCGTGCTGTAGATCTCCAGGATGGGCTCCGCGGAGTGGGCGTCGTCGGTGCCGTCCCTCTCCCAGTCCGTCGTGACCCGCGGGAGGGGCACCCGCAAGGGGCTCTGGCTCTGGGGCACGTCCGTGGGCGGGATTTCCAGCGTGTAGGTGAGGAACTCCGTGGTGTACTCCGTGGGGAGTTCGAAGTCCGTCTCCACGGCGGCGTCCACGCTGACCTCCCACACGACCTCCGTGGATCCGTCGGGGAGGGTCACGACATCCACCGGGTCGGGGATGAAGCTGTGGCCGGTGTAGTCCGGCGGGATCGTGTCGACCACGGTGACCTGGTTGGCGTCCCAGAACCCGAGGTTCGTCACCGCGATGGTGACCGTGAACAGGGAGCCGTCCTCGGGGACCTGGACCCAGAGGGGGGTCTTGCCCACCACGGCGGCGTCGTTCGCCCGCAGGAAGTCCCAGACGGCGTGCTGGCGGTTCGTGTTCACGTCCCCGGGGGGCAGGAGGTCCAGGGCCGGGCTGGGGTCGTCCAGGATGGCTTGCATGGGGAACGGCAGGATCTCCCCGCCGAGGGCGATCTGTACCGCGGTCGACGTGAACTCCGAGTCCTCCGTGCACCACCAGGGCGGGAAGTTCGACCCCCAGGAGCCCACGCCCCAAATGGGGTTGCCCTGGCTGTCCAGGATGGGTGGGTTCGCCGTCGCCCCGGAGCCGTAGAAGAACCGCTGGGTCGAGCCCGGGGGGACGGGGTCCGTCGCGGTCAAGACGCCGTCCTGGGTCTCGTCGTCGAAGCCGGGGACGTCGGGGATGTCTCCGAGGGGGTGGGGGCTCAGGAGGAGGGCCCGCTCGTCGATGATGACCTCGGCGGGGCCGCTGTTCTCCACGTCGATCATGATGGGGGAGCCGCCCTGGTCGAGGCTCGTGGTGAGGGTCGCGTAGCCGCGGGCGTAAGCCTCCCAGATACGCATCTGGGACGGCGGGGCCGCGGGCGTGGGGTCCTGGTCCATCGGAAGGGCCACGACGAGGGTCGCCAAGAGGAGGATCCCTACGATGAGGCCCGTCTGCGTCCGCATAGTCTCTTCCCCCCTGGACATCAAGGGAGAGCGGCCTTAATATAGTTCTCGAACGCGGGGACAGGCTGGCCTGGGCCCTCGACGGCGTTAGCGGGTGCCGACGCGCGGCCCTAGCGTCCCCGCGGGCGGGTTCTCTCGCCCTTAGGGAATCGCGATGAGGAGCAGGAGGGCGGCCAGGATGAGGAGGCCCAGGTTCTGGTGGTCCGTGGTCCGCTTGCTGCCCAGGGCCCCCGCGACGGCCACGAGGGCGGCGAAGACCCCGCCCAGGGTCTCCAGGAGCACGCCGATTCGCCGGACGTCCGCCGTGTCCCCGAAGAGCTCCACCAGAGTGCCGACCCACAGGACCGCGAGGCCGACGGCCATCAGCAGGAAGATCACCCGTTTCCCGAGGAACGCCCCCACGTCCGGGGACGAGGGTTGGGCGTAGTACGGCGGCTGTCCCTGGTAGGGCTGGGTGCCGTAGGACGGCGGCGCCCCGCCGGAGGTTCCCTCTTCAGCATTGGCGCTCATGGGGTCACCGCGGCGGCATGCGCCCCCACGTAGAAAATGGTGTCGCCCATGGATGGCACGGCCTCCCGCGGTCTACGAAGGCTAAAAAGGGACGAGGGTCTAGGCGGTCGGCATGCTAGGCGTTAGCATCCAGAGGGAGGCCCCCATCGAGCTCCACCGGTTCACGGACTACTTCCAAGGCTTCGAGGACGTGGACGCGGTCCGCGCCCAGTTCGGGGAGGAGACCGAGCGCGTCCTCACGGATCTGAAGGTCGAGTTCTACTCCTCCCGCTGGGGGTACATGGGGGTCAGCGACCAGGACGGGCACATCTTGGTCAGCGCCCACTACCTCCGCCGCGGGGAGGAGCGGGAGCTATACCTGGACGTGATCCACGAGCTCGTCCACGTCCGCCAGTTCCGGGAAGGGAAGGAGTTCTTCCCTGACGGAGTGGACTACCCGGACCTGGAGACGGAGATCGAGGCCTACCGGGTCGCCGTGGAGGAGGCCCGCCGCATCGGGATGACGGAGGAGGAGATCCTGGAGTACCTCAAGGTCCCGTGGATGGACGAGGAGGAGTACGGGCGGCTCGTCGCCAACATCGGGATGGAGGCGCCCGTGACCCCCGCTTGAGGGGCGCGGACCCACGACGCAGGTCGGAAACGGATATGAGGAGGGGCCGCTTCCTGGGCGCAAGCTCCTCGAGAGGCGTATGGGGAGGTGAGAAGACGAGCGTGGACGAGTGGGAGCGGATGGCCGAGTGGTACGACGCCAAGATGGGGGACGAGGGCGACTTGTGGCATCGCGCCCTCATCGACCCGACCTTGTTCCGGGTGCTGGGGGATGTCCGAGGACAGCGCGTCCTGGACCTGGCCTGCGGCAACGGGTACGTGGCACGCAAGCTGAGGCGGGCGGGAGCCGAGGTCGTGGGGGTGGACGCCTCCGCCCCGATCATCGAGCGGGCGCGGGCCAGGGAGGCCGCGGCGCCTCTGGGCATCACCTATCACCTCGCCGACGCCGTCCGACTGGACAGACTCGCCGACGGGGCCTTCGATTCCGTGGTCTGCAACATGGCCCTGATGGACATGGAAGATGCGGAAGGGGCCATCGGCGAGGCCGCGCGGGTGCTCCGGCCCGGAGGGCGGTTCGTCGCGAGCCTATGCCACCCCTGCTTCGACACCGGCCCCAGCTCCATCTGGGCGGTGGAGAGGACGCTGCGGGAGACCACGGTGTTCCGCAAGGTGAGTCACTACCGCGAGCCCCACGAGGACCGCATCCCGTGGCGCATCGCGCCCGACGAGATTCACGAGACGGTCTCCTACCACCGCCCCCTCTCCTGGTACGTCCGGGCCCTCCGCGAGTCCGGGTTCGCCCTCACCGCCCTGGAGGAGCCCGCGCCCACGGAGGAATTCGTCGAGGAGGAGAGTCCCCACGGGCCGTGGATCGTGGAGATCCCCATGCACGTCGTCTTCGAGGCGACGAAGGGATGGAGTCCGTCAGGGGAGCCCTGACCCCCGCCTCGGGGGTCGCACGTCGTTCCGGGCAAGTCCTCCCGTGAGAGACGTCCATCCCTGGAAGAGATCGGGACGGAGGATGAGGGGACGGGTACCCACAACACCGCGTAAACCATTATGAACCCTAAACCCGTGCGATTTGCACCGTCGATGTCGCGGAACCAGATGCTGCTGGCCCTGATGCTTCTGGGCCTCGCCCTCGTCGCCCTCAGCTTGACGGCCATCTCCCTCTACGGTGGCCAACACGAGTGGCAGGTTCAACGGGACTGCGCCGACTGCCACGACGACATCCAGGCCGAGCTGGACAGCACCTCCATCCACGCGACCCTGGCGTGCACGGATTGCCACCGCAACTCGACCCTGAACTTCACCGCGGAGCACGCCGGGGTGATCGAAGAGTGCGAGGCGTGCCACCTGCCCTCCAAGACGAAGTACCAGTCGCCTAACGGGACGAAGGAGCTGAACCTGACGACGGAGGCGCATCAGCAGATGTACCAGAACGCCACGGCGGACGACACGATGCCCGGGGCCAACGAGGCGTGCATCGCGTGCCACACGGCCTTCAACGTCGAGATCCTCTGGCGTCGGCCGGAGTTCTACAACTTCACCTGGGTGGATTTCGACAACCTCACGGACTTCCAGGCGAATGGGCAGCGCTCCTTGTACTACACCCGGGAGGAGGCGGGGAGCAAGCACGCCTTCGTGACCGGGTACCAGCTCACGTGCGGGAACGCCACGGCGGGCTGCCATCAGGACATCTGGGACGCCATCGACGACAACGACGAGGCGGGTCACTACAACGACATCCCAGCCTCCCACAATGAGAATACGGAGTGCTGGTACTGCCACTGGAATAGCACCCAAGTCGCGGATGCCGACTTCCATGCCGCGAAGGTCATCTCGTGCGCCTACAAGCTGACGGACTCCCCCGGCGGGTGCCACGATGTCGGGACGCAGGGGATGATCAATGCCTTCGCCGAGATCAGGGCGGCGCAACAGAGCGCCCACGGGGACATCTGCATGAGTTGCCATGTCAATCGGAAGAATCCCAACAACGACTACTACGAAGTGTACACGGAGATCCCCGTGCGGGTCTGGCGCGACCCCCAGGGTCCGGGGAGCGGCCCACCAGGGAACTGGATCTACAACCCTCCGTAGGCTACCGGACTTCGCCCCGATGGATCCGTAGGGGGAGGGCGCCCGTTGCCTTGTAGCGCGCCCAGGCGTAGTACCCGTAGACGTAAAGGGCCAGTGCCGTCGCCAGCACGGTGAGGAGGACGGGGAGGCTCCGGACGACGACGAACATGAGGATGGAGACGACGGGGACGGTTAGGATGGGGAGCACCGCCCAGGCCCAGATCTCGGAATTCTTCCAGAGCCCGAAGTCCGCAGTCACGGCCCCCCACCAGAGGACGTAGAGGGCGGTGATGGCGTACGGCACGTATGCCTCTTGGAACAGGAGGGAGAACAGGAAGAGCCCCACGGTCAGGTTGGCAAGGACAGTGTAGCGCAGGAGGGCCTCGAAGGCCTCGCGGGAGCCCTCCCCTCCCGCGACCCGTTGCGCGCGGTGGAGCCCGAGGCTCACCTCCTCCAACCGCTCCCCGAGTTCGTCCAGCCGCCCCTCGACCCCCGCTGCCTGGGCGAGGAGGGGATCCATACGCGGGAGGATCTGGTCCTCGAAGGTGCGCCCCAC
Organism: uncultured Methanomassiliicoccales archaeon; assembly: GCA_964347125.1. GTDB lineage: Archaea > Thermoplasmatota > Thermoplasmata > RBG-16-68-12 > CAYFXO01 > CAYFXO01. The sequence continues at coordinate 16,725 of CAYFXO010000016.1, forward strand.
GAAGTGGTCCATCACGATGGACTTCCGGGCGAGGGCCACGCCCCCCAGCACGCAACCGACGCCCAGGACCAGGAGGACGACATGGCCCAGGACATCCGTCCCGGAGAGGGAGGCTGCGCCTCCGAGGAGGGCGTCGGCCGACGCGAACGCGAGGTAGGTCCCCGCGGCCATCACGGCGAAGAGGGAGAGGAGTCCGACGGCGGGACGCGGTCGCCTCTCCGGCCATTCGCCCTCGGACGTTGGAGCGGCCTCCCCCTCGGACTCCAGGAGCTCCGCAATCTCCTCGACCTCGCTGGGCCGCAGGTCACCGCTCATGGCCGACCCCTGTAGAAGTCCCGGGCGGTCAGGAGGACGTAGAGGAGCAGCGCGACGAAGAAGAGGGCGAGGCCGAGCTCCTTGAGCAGGCCCACCGCGAGACGGGTGAACCGGAGGCCGCCGAAGGGGCCCTCCTGTGGCGGGGCGTTCCGGATGAAGTACCATCCGATCTCCTCGAGGACGAACGCGGTGTCGTCGACCTGGACGGCCTTGGACTGGATGGCGTCCGCGTCCACGACCCACGGATCGGGGGACCCCACGGCGTCCCCCTGGGTGAGCACCTTGTCGCCCTGGACGTCCACGACCCGATGGATGACCGCCCGCCCGTCCACCGGCGAGGGGAACAGAACGATGTCCCCCTCCCTGGGCGCGGTGTCGAACCCCTGCATCAGGACCAGGTCCCCCGTCCCGAAGGAAGGGCTCATGCTCTCCGAGGTCACGACCGCGAAGAACAGGAGGTTCGCGAGCAGGACGTAGAGGACGATCCCGAAGACCACCAGGGAGTGGCGCCTACGGTTCATCGTGCCCCCGGGCTCGCCGGAC
>CAYFXO010000016.1:17592-27410 GCA_964347125.1 uncultured Methanomassiliicoccales archaeon
AGCTGCTCATCCAGCTGAACCTGCTTCAGGCCGGGTGGCGAGGCCGGGTCGCCGGGCTACCGCCCTGTGGCGGGCGAGCCACTCGCGCCGACGGGTGAGCCGCTGCCGTCGCCGGGTCCGCGCCAGCCAGCGGCGATAGGCACCCCGGGCGACGGTCCGCTCACTGCGCACTTCCTGGTAGCCGAGGACCAGGAGGCCCAGGCCCGTGAACGAGAACGCCAGGAGGGGCTGGTCGAGCAGGAGGAGCACTGCCGCCTCGAGGAAGAGCAGCGCCGCAATCAGCAACCAGCCGGACACGTGACCCCTCAATGGCCCAATGAGGGCCGCGACTTAAGGGCTCGGGCGCCCAGCCTCACGGACCGCTTGTCGCCTCGAAGGTGACGTTCCAGTTCCCGAAGAGGTCCTCGCTGGCGGTGATGTTGAGGTAGTACGCCTCACGGGACCACGAGACGCCGACGGGGACCTGCGTGTGGCAGGCGATGCAGGCCTCGTTGTTCCCCCGGAGGATGTCCGAGGCCCACGCCCCTTGGTTGTTGGAGCTGTTGCCCGTCATGTTGTGGTGGGCTTCCGTTTCGTTGTTGATGTACTTCCCAGGTCCGTCCCCCGAGGTATACCAGGTGTCGTTCTTCCCGCCGTACGGGTCGCCGTGACAGTCGAGGCACTCCACCGTCACCGCCGCGTGCTCGTCGTCGTAGAGACCGGCACCGGTCACGCCCTCCCCGCTCGAGGTGGTGATCTGGTGGCAAGCGGTACAGTAGTCCGCGCCAGTCCCCAGCGTGCTGTGCATCCCCGTGGAGGGGACGGTGATGTCGTCGTGGCAACTGGTGCAGTCGACGTTCGCCCCGGTCTCCCACTCGTGCTGGTTGCTGTATAGGGCCACCGTGTAGGGCATCAGGAGGATGCCCATCGTGAGGACGGCCACTCCGAGTAGTGTGGATCTTCGCCTCAAATCCCCCACCTCTCCTACCTGTCACGCGGGCAGGGGGGTTATCAATTCCGTTAGAACAATGCGTATTTTACACTTGTAGAGGGTGGACAGCGGGCGAGGAGGTCACTCGTCTAGCCCCTTTTCCTCGGGGACCCGCCGACGGCGGCGGTAGAGGTACACGGCGACGCTGGCGGAGGCGAGGGCCAGGGCCGCTGCGGCAATGAGCAGGGTGGGGATCGGCAGACCGGCGGGGGGAACTCGTCCATACTTGACCGTGACGGTGGCGCCGTCCACGGCGGGAAGGCCGGTGACCCACCGGCCGCCGGGGGACTCGAAGGTGTCGACCAGGCCCGTCGTGCTCGTAACCCGCCACCCGGCGGGAACGGAGGCGTTGACCAGGGTGGAGGCTTCCAACTCCGTCAGGGTCAGCACGTGCCGGTCCGCCTCAGCATCAATCTCGGAGGCCCGGAGCGTCCACCGCTGAACGAGGATGAGGAGGGTGGTGCTCCCCACAGGCTCCTCACGCCCTGAGGACGTGTTCTCGGTCCAGATGTCGAGGATGTAGCCGAGGATGTCAAGGGGGGCGTTGTCAACGAAGGTGCGCTGGGTCTTGGGATTCTGGGCGATGTCCTGGGCCACTAGGTCCTCCATGGCCCGCTCATAGGCGTCCACCTCGGCGAGGGTCAGCTGGTCGTCCCCGTCGCCCGCCGTGGCGTTGATCTCCTGCCGGATGGTACTGGCCGCGTCTCCGATGTAGGAGTCCTCCTGGATGTAGTTGAGCGTCTGGAGGCTGTTCATCTGCACCCGGACGACGGCGCCCGCGGGAGCGGCGCTGGTCACCAGGAGCAGGAGGACGAGGAGAGGACACAACCCTCGAGGTCTCAACCGTTCACCTCAGGCCCACTCGTAGTGGATCACGCTGTTGGCCATGTCCTCCACGAAGAAGGGATACATGTCCTCTCCGGTCTCGTCCACCACTTCGAGGTTCAAGCTCACGACGGTGCCTGGATCGGGGACGGCGGTCATGAGCACCGTCAACGCATACGACCCGGGTCCCCCATAGGGAACCGAGGCCCAGGTGCTGGCGGGTCGCCCGGCCACAAAGGCGCGGAGGACCACCCCAGGCAGGTCCAAGGGATCGTCCGTGGGGGACCCGTATAGGACCACCGTCGTCCGCTCCACCGTCGACCGGAGGGCGATGTCGTCGATGTAGGGGTCGTAGGCGTTCCGCCCCGGGTTCCATCGGTCGCGCAGGGTGTCCTCCGACCCGTCCAGGAGGGTGACGCTGACCTTCAGGGCGGGGACGGGGTTCCGGGCGAAGGTCACGTAGGCCCCGATGGACAGGATGAGGACGGCGGCGATGATCACCGCGATGATCAGGGTCGTCCACGGGATCGTGGACCGGGGTTCCTCGGGGTCGGCCTCAGTCATTACGACGCCTCAGGATTTCCACGGCGACGACCGAGAGGCCGCCCACGATGACCCCCGCGAGGAGCGCGTTCCAGCCGACGGCGGGGGCTGGGGCGGGGCCCGTCGCATTCGTCCCGTCATCCGGGCCATTGGTGTCCGGGGGCTGAACGGGGACCGCCACGGACAGGGTGACCGGCTCGGACTCCAGGAACGTTGGACCGCTGTCATCATACATCAGTCTCGCGAAGAACGTGTAGTTGCCGACCTGATCGGGGACGGTGGCCCGCCACCCCAGGACCGCGGGGGTCCCGTCCCACGTGAACTCGTTGTAGTTGAACGCCGGGACGTTCCCCTTCGGATCCTGGGTCAGCGTGAATCCAGCGTCTTGGACCTTCCCGGAGTCCGAGAGGAGCATGACACCGAAGAGCTGGGAGGCCGGGGAGTCGGAGTCTTGGGCCCCCTGGAGATCCACCGTCACCTGGATGAGGTAGTCCGTCTCCCCGGGTTCCGCGTCGGCGGAGGCCGTCACGGTGAGGGAGGCGGGACCACCATCGGTGTGGCATCCCCTGCTGTCCCGATTCCCGTCCCCCGCGGCAGTCTCCCCTGGATAGGCCGTCGTGCCCAGGGTTCCCACCAGGAACACCAGGAGGGCCAGGGAGGCGATCGCCCGAATCCGCTTGCTTCCCCACCCGTGCATACCTTGGGCTCCCCATGGGCGGGCAGCCCGCCCACGGCCCGATGAACTGGCCAGGGCCTATTAATAGCCTTCATAGGGACAACACGAACGGCGGCCCACCCAGCCCTCCCTCGGATGCGGTCGTGGTTGCTGAAGGGATGCTTGGTCCGCCCCGTGGGGACGAGAAGCCTCTCGTCCCGTGGGCGATTCGCCGCACGCTGAGGGCGCTCAGACCTCGAGCCGCCCCTTCTCCACGACCTTCGTCCCGTCGACCGTCAGCGTGGCGTCCCGGAGGTGCAGCGGGAAGTCGAACTCGCAGTGGTTCGTCCCGCCCAGGGACTCGTTGTCGCCGAGGATCACGGAGACGCATCCCGCGACGATGGAGTTGTCCAGGTACCCGTATGCCGCAGCGGGGTTCAGCCCCACGATCAGGGCGCCCAGCTGGTCCGCGCCCTTCTCCTTCTTCTCGTCGGTCCAGAAGAGCTCGAAGTGCTGGGGGTTCTCCTTCGCGTCCACCTTCGTCAGCCGGCCGCCCTCGAACTCCCAGGTGAGGCCGCGGATGAACTCCCCGACCTGCGGGATGTCCCCTCCGGCCACGAGGCGACCCTCGCCGCTCCCCTGCTTCAGCGCGATCCCGACGGACCCCGCGGGGAGGAAGGCGAAGTAGCTGGACTTCACGCCCTTCTTCGGTCGGACCTCCCCCGCCCACACCATCGGGGGCGTCCCGTGAAACTCGAAGGCGAAGTCCGTCCCGTTGGGGGAAGTGACGCGTCCCTCGCGGGCCTCGGCCAGGACCTCGGAGACCGCCTTCCCCGTCTGCTTGAGGGCCTGGGTCTCCACGGCCATGGCGGCCACGGTGGTGTCGTACCACTTCTCGTAGTCGAAGCCGTAGGTCTTCGCTCGCGCCTGGGTGACGCTGGAGAGCCCCAGCCCCAGGGAGGGGACGGGGTCGTCCTCGAACGGGCGGTAGGTGGCCATGGCCCCTTCCTCGTTCGCCCGCCAGCGCTCCTGCGGGATCGTCTTCATCAGCCCCGGGTCCTCCGGCCCGTGGAACCACGCCTCCGCGGTGATGGCCCGGCGGACGGCCTGCTGCAGTCCGGATGGCTCCTTCAGCCAGTCCGTCGGCAGGCTGGTGACGGCATCGTACCAGACGTCGTCGGCCTCCGCCGTGAGGATCGTGTCGGCCCCCGCGCGACGGGCCGCCTTCACGACCTCCTTCGCCAGCGGCAGCATGTGTTCGTACGAGTGGACGAGGAGCGCGTCCTCGTCGTTCAACCGCAGCGCGTCGTGGACGATGCGCTTCGCCACTTCTTCCAGATTGGCCTTCATCTCATTCCCCCTGGAAGGCGTCCGAACGCGGCGGCGGTATTTAGGGTTGCGCGGGGAGGGGGGAGGCAGTTTCACCGGGGAGGTACCCGAGTGGTCGTCACCTCGAGTCCCCGCCGGGCGGCCTCCTCCACGACCCGCCCCGCTGGGACCGCGTCCACGGGGTGCGCCCCCGCCTCGACCTCTCCCGCGAGGATCATCTGGGCCACGATGGACGCGTGCCAGCCCGTCACCCGCTCCATGGCGGTAAAGCCCGTCGCGCCGTCGAAGGCGTCCAGGAGGTCGACAAGGGCACCCTCGCCCCCCGCCCCGACAACGCGCACCCGGATGAGGGCCAGGTCCTCGATGGGCCCTCCCGTGACCTGAGGCTCGAACAGCGCGTGGAAGAGGTGGCGGGGGATGACAGGCTGACCGTCCACTTCGATGGGCTCCACGTCCAGGAGGCCCAGGTCCCGGAAGGCCTGGATCTGGTCCCAGTGGCCCGGGTAGCGCACGGTCTTGTTCTCCAGCGTCCGGAGCGTGCCCTCGAGGGACCAGGGGGCCGTGGACAGCCCGCCGGTGGTCACCCGGGCCTCCAAGGGTCCGAGACCGGGGATCTCCACCGTCTCCGGCTCCGACAGAGACGGCACCCGGACCAGCCGGCCCTCTCGGAGGAAGGGGGCCTCGCCCGTGTACTCGTTCGTGAGGCCGTGGATGCTGAACGTGAGGACGTAGTTCCACGGCGGCGTCGGGTCCCGGGGAAGGCCCCCGTCGTACACGAAGGCGTCCCGGGGGGTCTCCACGAGCCCCAGAGCGTACACGAGGAGGGTCACGTTCATCCCCGGGCCCATGCCGCAGTCGGGGACCAGGGCGACGCCCGCGTCCCGAGCCTCGTCGGCCAGGGAGAGCTCCTGGCGGACGATGTCCGTGTTCCCGCCCAGGTCCACGAAGCTCGTGCCCGTTCGGACGGCCACCTGGGCGGCGATGCGGTTGTACATGTAGGGGAGGGCGGAGAGGGCCAGGTCCGCGTCCCGCAGCAGGAGTTCCAGGGCCGCCTCGGACGCCGCGTCGGCCTCCGCGGGGCGGGCTAGGGGCTCCGGGAATAGGCGGTTCACCCGATCCGCCGTAGCCTGGGCGCGGGGGAGGTCCACGTCCGCGAGGACCAGGTCGTCCGGGTCTCCGTACTTCCCGAGGTCGTAGGCGGCGGACGTGCCCTGACGGCCGGCCCCCAGGACGCAGTACCGGTGGCCCATGGGGGAGCCATGGGGCCGCACCACAAAGACTTATCCAGGGGGCGGGGCTCAGGGGGCAACCCATGACCACCGCCGTGGAGTCCCTCCGGGCCAGCTTCCGCACGATGCGGGGGAACACGGCCCGTCTCCTGCTCTCCGGAGCGGTCTTCCTGGTCCCCGTGGGCCTCCTCTCCGTCTCCGCCCCGATCTACATGAAGCGCCTAGGGCTCGACGAGGTGCTCATCGGGACCTTCCTCACCACGATGGGCCTCGTGGCGGTCATCCTCGTCATCCCGTTTGGCCTCATCGCGGACCGCTTTGGGCGGAAGCGGATGCTCGTCCTGGGGGGACTCCTGGCCGTCGCCGCCTTCGCCGTCCTGGGCTTCGCCACGACCTACTCCCTCTTCTTCGTCGCCGCCCTCTTGGGAGGGGCCGCGGAGGCGTGCTACTTCTCCTCCTGGAACGCCCTCTTGGCGGACGCCTCCACGCCGGAGGAGCGGACGGCAGTCTTCGGGATGAGCTTCTTCCTGACCCAGATGGCCTTCGGGCTGGGGAACCTGTGGGCGATCCTGCCGGACGCCCTCCTGACGAGCGGGGCGGTGGCCGCGTCGGACCCCCACGCCGCCTACGGGCCCGCGTACCTGGGGGGCGCGGCCCTTCTGCTCCTCTCGCCCGTCCTCCTGGCCCGGGTCGTCACTCCCCGCCTGGAGCGGGGCGAAGGGGCCTCCCTGCTCCCGAAGCGCTCCTTCCGGATCATCTCCAAGTTCCTCGTATCCAACCTCATCGTGGGCCTCGGCGCGGGGCTCATCATCCCCCTCTTCACACTGTGGTTCTTCCTGAAGTTCGGCCTCGCGGAGTCCGTCACGGGCCCCCTCCTGGCGGTGTCCAACTTCGTGAACGCCTTCGCGTTCCTCCTCGCCCCGTGGATCGCGGAGAAGTACGGGATGGTCCGGTCCATCGTGGTCGTCCAGGCCATCGCCACCGTCCTCCTGTTCTTCATCCCCCTCGCCCCGTGGCTCGTGGTGGTGGGCGTCCTGTTCATCGCCCGGAACGTGCTGATGAACATGGCGTGGCCCGTGGCGTCGTCCTTCCTCATGGGGGCCGTGCACCCCGAGGAACGGGCGGCGGCCTCCGCGGTCACCGGGGCGTCGTTCCGGTTTCCCTTCGCGGTGAGCACGAGCTTCGGCGGCTACCTCCTCACCCTGGACCTGAGCCTCCCGTTCTTCGTGACGACGTCTCTCTACGCAGCGGGCACGGCGGTGTTCTGGATCTTCTTCCGGGGGGTGAAGGAGGCCCAGGCGGCGGAGGAGGCGGCTAGCGCCGCGTTGCCGGAGCCGTAGGGCGTCGGCGGGGCGGCGGGGGCCTCGGCTTGGGATTCCCGGAGGCCGCCTTCGCGGGGGGCGGCGGTGGCGGAGGCGGGGGAGGCAGGGGCGCCCGCCGGGACCGGCCTTCCCGGGCCGCCGCGGAGGCGAACCGGAGCCCGCGGAAGTAATGGAACTTGTCCCGGAGGTTCGAGTAGGCCATGACCCCGAGGACGGGGATGAGGGTGGCCTTGAGGATCATCCCGATGAGGAGGGCGTCCTGGCTCGGCGCGCCCGCGGCGAGGCTCTGGAAGAAGGCGGCGATGGCCGCTGAGCCCAGGAGGTTGATCCCCGCGTAGACGGGCCAGTGGTAGCTCGTCAGGTTGCTGGGCTCGAACCGCTTCTGGACGTCCAAGGTGAAGAGCATCCAGAGGAGGGCGGCGCCCAGGAGGAGGGCGGAGGCCACGGTGAAGCCGCCGGTGGCGGCGACCTGGTTCAGGGTGAGGACGGCCCCCGTGGCGCGCCCCGCGGAGTACACGGTCAGGGGGATCCAGGCGATGAGGGCGGCGATAGCCCCGAAGCCGAAGAGGGCCGAGAGGGGTTTCAGGGGGAGCTTCTCCTGACGGAGGCCGAACAGGGTGAGGAACAGGCCCACCACGAGGAAGATGACGCCGGGGAGGGCGATGAGGTCGGCGATGCCGACGAGCTGCTCCGGGGCGGCGAGGAGGAGCAGGAGGTCCTCCATCGTGGAGCGCCCGGGGGGGAGGGACGCCCTCAGGTTCGCCAGGTAGAAGAGGGGCGCGAGGAGCAGGAGGAGGTGCTGAAAGACCAGGAGGAGGGCCCCCCAGCGTCCGAAGCCGCCCCCCAGGTCCAACCACGTGTTCGCGGGCTCGTCCCGGGATTCGCTACGCTCACGCAAGGCCAGTCGTCGCATCAGGCGGCGGGGCGTAGGTGATTCCTTCGGCCCTGTTATCACGATTGATTCTGGGGGGGGACCCCGAGGGGGGTTCAGGGCGCCCCCACCGCATCGGGGGCCCCGAAGCGGGCCCGGAGGAGGCCGCCCAGGGTGTTCAAGAGGAAGAGGACCAGGGCGAGGGCGTTCAGGAGGCCGCCCCACTGCCGCCCCGGGCTCCACTCGACCAGGTCCCCCGCCACCCGGAGGACCAGGGACACGTGGAGAAGGGCGGCGTGGGCGTAGAAGGCGCGGCTGAAGGCGATGGCCCTCCCCAGGACCGCAGGGAAGATGACGGGGGCGTGGGCGAAGATCATGGAGAAGACGAAGCCCAGGAACACGGCGTGGAAGCCGGCGTCGAAGAGGTAGGGGGCGGGGACGAACCAAAACAGGAGCCAGAGGACGCCGCCGATGCCGAGCCAGACGTAGCCGCCCAGGAGGTTGATGGCCATGAAGCGCCGGAGGCCCGTCTCCCGCACGGTCCGGCGGGCGAGGTCGAACTGGAGGAGCCAGGCGGCGAGGGCGAGCATCCCCATCCCCATCAGGCGCACCCCCGGGAACAGGAGGGCGGCGCCGAGGGGCCGCCCCGCGCGCTCGCTCACCGCCTCCGCGCTCGCCAGCAGGAGCCCCAGGAGGAGGGGGACGAGGGCCAGGGCGAAGGTCCGCCGCGCCAGGGTCGGGTCGTGGAAGATCCCCGCCAGCTCGAGGCGCTCCCCCGCGATCGTCAGGATGAGGAAGCCCGCCCACCAGGGGAAGAGCCAGATGACGTTCACCCCCGCGAGCCACGCGGCGTTCCCGAAGGCCCAGACGAGGGCCCCGAGGGTCATGGTGTTCGCCGGGAGGCTGGAGTGCTGGTACAGGGCGAGGACCGCGACGAGGGTGAGGCTGCCCACGGTGATCCAGAAGATGGGGAGGGTCGGGGGGAACCCCAGGAGGAGTCCCAGGGAGCCAAGGCCCGTCATCACCGGGCCGATGAGGGCCCAGGACTTCCCGAACCCGATGGCCCGCTCGAGGCCGATGAGGGTGCCCAGGAAGCCGGAGACCATGAGGGGCCCGTGGACCTGCGCGATGTCGCCGTGGGGTCCCGGCATCGTCCAGCCAATCCGCAGGAGTCCCGCCATGACCCCCGTGAGGAGGGCGACGAAGCCCAAGAGGAGGAAGGCGGCGCTCCCTTGGAAGCGGGCGGGGGCGGTCGAGGAGACACCGGGGCGCGGGAGCAAGGTAGAGGTAAGCTCCGGGGCCCTACTTCAGGGCTCCCCCGAACAGGGGCAGGACGACGGCTAGCTGATGAAGGTGACGGACCCGGCGGCCAACGCGTACACCCAGTAGGCCTGACCCGGCCCCATGGACTCCGCGGCACTCAGGACCCGAAGGTGGTAGGGGCCGACGGCGTCCCACCCTTCTGCCCGGCTCCACGCCACCCCCGCGAGGACGTCGCCCACGAGGCCCGGCGCGAGGGCGGGGTACCCGATGAGGTTCCACCCCTTCTCCAGGTCCACGGTGACCTGCGCGGGCACGAGCCCGGCGACGACGAAGTCCGCGGGCGCGATCAAGTCGACCCACAAGCCCAGGGCGAGGTCCACGGCCGCGAGATCGTTCGTGGGCTTCTGGGGCATGGAGGCCCGCCACGGGTCCGGGGACGCGGCGTCGTACTGCCGGACCTGACCGTAGTCCACGGTCTGGAACACCGTCGCCACCGAGGCGTCCGCGGGTTCCAGAGGAAGAGACACGAGCTGGAGGCCCGCCCCCAGCGCGCGGACGAATTTCCCCGCCTGGCCGGACCAGTTCCCGTTCCCCATCGTGTCGTTCGCCTGGACGTAGTAGAAGTGGTTCAGGGGGTCGCCGTCCCCCGCGCCGACGTGGTCGAAGATGTACGCAGGGCTCCCGGTGGCCGCCAGCCCGCCGAGGTACGCGTAGCCGACCCCGTCGGCGTCGTGCGCCTCCCCCGCGTAGACCGCATACGAGGTCGCGCCCCCCGCCACCCCCTCGTCGGCGCTCGCCTCCCAGGTCAGCC
>CAYFXO010000017.1:0-10513 GCA_964347125.1 uncultured Methanomassiliicoccales archaeon
CCGCCGGGTCTCGGTGGCCGGCTCGATGCCCAAGAGCTGGTACCGCGCGATGGCGTATGCGGTGCAGGCCCCCATTATGACCGTGTAGATGGTCCCCATCCCCAGGCGCGTCACGTTGCCGGGGAGTAGGGGCCAGTAGACCTCCGTGACGGTCCCGACGAGGACGGGCACGGAGAGCCCCAGGAATAGGATGAGGGAGCGACGCCGAACGATCTCCGTCTCCGTGGAGCGGTAGACCGTGAGGAGGTAGACCAGGCTGAAGAGGATCCACGCGGTGTACACCACCGCGGTCCCCGGGTACACCGGCCCCAGGGAGGCGCTCGGGCCGAAGGGCCCCGCCACGGCCCCCGCCACGAGGACGTCGGTGAACCAGATGACGCCGATCATGGCGATGACGGGCCCGTAGAGGAGGACGTAGACGGAGCGCTGCCGGAGGAGGTCGCCTCGCCCCGCGTAGGAGAACACGAAGTGGGGGAGGGCCCCCGCGATGAGGGCGATGCCCACCCACTCCATCCGGATCCACAGCCTGATGTTCGGGTCCTGGACGCCGAGGGGGAGGGCGCGGATGACCGCCTCGGAGAGGTCCCAGATGACGAAGGCCGTGATGAGGAGGGCGTAGGTCTGGGCGGAGCGGCCGCGGGGGTTTCGCAGGATGACGTAGGCGCCCAGGGAGGCGTTCGTGATGAGGGCCGCTAGGGAGAGGAGGACCGCGGGGTTGAACTCGGCCATGGCCCCCCTCACTCCGCGACGACGCTGAAGGTCCCCTTCTCGACGATGACGGGCAGGTAGTCCAAGTCGTGGGCGGTGGCCCGCAGCTTCACGACCCGGAGGAACCGCCGGACGAGGGTCTGGGTCTCCGTCTCGATCTCTTTCATGTCCAGGTGGAGGATGCCGTCGCTCAGGAACTCCTCCACCCCGTAGCGACTGTAACGGGTCGCCCCCGACTCGGTCTCGCTGATGAGGAGGGTCGTCGCCTCACGTCGGCGGAGCCCCTCGAAGAACTGGAAGAGGGCCTCTCGGGGCCGTTCGATCTCCCCCAGGGCGTACAGCGCGTCCAGGGAGTCCAGGACGAGGAGGTCGTAGCCGAAGGTCTCCTTGTACTTCTTCAGGGTGACCCGCAGGGAGGTGAGCCAGTCCTCCTCCATCCCCTTCCGACCCATCTCCGCCCGCAGGTTGGCCAGGTCCACGACCTTCAGGTTCGGGGCGTCCTCGGCTATCATCCCCATGGAGGCCGCCTGCCGCAGGAGGCTCTCCTGGTGCTCCTCGAGGGACAGGTAGAGGCCCCGCGGCCCTCCCTCGACGCACGCGCCGTGAAGGACCCGGTACGCCAGGGTGGACTTCAGGCTCCCCGTGGGCCCGGTGACCAGGACAATGGAACCCGAGGGGATGCCGCCCTGGATGTGAGCATCGAGCCCCGGGACGTGGGTGCTGATGCGGTCCCCCAAGCCCTGCGCCTCCTACTGGCCTCTCGCCGTAGCCTTCCGCGGTATAAATAACGTTGTCCCTGAAGCCAGAGGGGGCTCAGCCCGCCTCGATCCGCTCCATGCCTCCCATGAAGGGCCTCAGGGCCTCGGGGAGCGTGACGGTGCCGTCCTCGTTCTGGAAGTTCTCCAGGATGGCCACCATCGTACGGGAAGTGGCGATGGCGGTGGAGTTCAGGGTGTGGGGGACGAACTTCTCCCCGCCCACCTTCCCCGCCCGGATGTTCAGCCGGCGGGCCTGGTAGTCCGTGCAGTTCGAGTTCGAGACGATCTCCGCGTACTTCCCCTGCCGTGGGAACCACGCCTCCAGGTCGTACCGCTTCGCCGCCACCGTGCCGACATCCCCCGTGCAGCAGTTCACGACGCGGTAGGGGAGGCCCAGCTGCTGGTGGAGCACCTCCGTGTTCTCCATGAGCTCCTCATGGAGGTCCCAGGACTCCTCCGGCCGGCTGAAGATGAACTGCTCCACCTTGTTGAACTGGTGCATCCGGAACAGCCCGCGGGTGTCGACGCCGTGGGCCCCGATCTCCTTGCGGAAGTTCGTGCTGATGCCCGCGAACCGGAGGGGGAGGTCGTCCTCGTCGATGATCTCGTCCATGTACATCGCCGCGATGGGGTGCTCGCTGGTCGCGATGAGGAAGTAGTCCTCGTTCTCCACCTTGTACATGACCGTCTCGAAGTCCTCCAGGTCCACGACGCCCTCGTAGGGTCGGCGGCGGAGGAAGTAGGGCGGCTCGACGGGGACGTAGCCCTTCTGGACGAGGTGGTGCATCGCGAACCGCTGGAGGGCGAGGTCCAGGAGCACGAGGGGACCGCGAAGGTAGACGAAGCCCGCGCCGGCGACCTTCGCCGCCCGCTCGAAGTCCCCCATCCCCAGCTTCTCCAGGAGCTTGCCGTGGGCCACGGGGTCGAAGTCGAAATCTGGTGGCTCGCCCCAGCGGCGCACCTCCACGTTCTCCGAGTCGTCCTTCCCTATGGGCACGCTCTCGTGGAGGACGTTGGGGAGGGACAGGAGGCCGCCGTCCCGGTTGGCGCGGAGCTGATCCAGGCGGACCTCGGCGTCTCGAATCTGCGATGGGAGCTTCGCAGCCTCCTCCATGAGCGATGCGGCGTCGCCCCCCGCGCGCTTCGTCTCGGCGATCTCCTTGGAGACCTCGTTGCGGCGCTGGCGCAGGCGGTTCACCTCCTGCGTGAGTTCCCGCCATTCCTGGTCCCAGGCGATGACCTCCTCGAGGAGCTTCTGCTTCTCCGGATCCCCCCGTTTCGTGAGGTCTTGGCGAACGACCTCGGGGGTGTCACGGATGAGCTTGATGTCCAGCATGGACGGCGGAGTAGCCGACCGTCGCTATAAGTAGGTTTTCGGGAAGCCCTGTCTCACCTGGTGGGGCGCCCCTCGCGCCCGCTGGCGGGGTAGTACCGGTTCCGCACGCCGTGCCGCTCCACGCGCACGAGGTTCTGGGCGGCCAAGGAGCGGGCGTGGTAGTTCACGAGCTGCCGGCTCACGCCCACGAGGGACGCCAGGTCCGCGGCAGAGATGCCCGGGCTCTCCTCGACCCGCTCGAGGATCATCTTCTGGACCCCGTGGAGGGCCACGCCGTCCTCCGGCATGCGGGAGCTCGCGGGGTAGAACAGCTTGCTGGCCCCCGACGTCCGGCTCTTGATGAGCCCCTCCCGCAACAGGACGTCCAGGTGGTACGTCAACGTCCCGTTCTTGAGCTCCAGGTTGTTCTTGATGTCCGTGTAGGAGTCCCCCGGGTGCACGACGATGTACCCGTAGATGGCCCCGCGGTGGAAGTGGTCCAGGATGTCCTTCCTCCGGAGCTTCACGTAGAGGGGGACGAACAGCAACTTGAGGAGCCCGAACTTCCCGGCCTCCGTGGAGGAGACGGCCGCCACGGCCAGGAGGGCCACCCCCGCCCCGATGGCGGCGGGGACCCACGGGAACTCCTCCTCGGCCGTCACGGTGACGACCACCTGGTCCAGCGCAGCGTTCCCCGCCGCGTCCTCGACGGTCAGCGAGATGACGTACCGGCCTGGCCGCGTGAACGTGTATCCCGGCGTCACCCCGTAGAGCCGCACCTCCTCCCCGTCCATGAAGGTCCAGCGATATCGAGCCCCCCGGGGGAAGGCGGGATCGTTGTCCGTGGAGCCCGAAGCATCCAGCCCCACCTCCTCTCCCGCGAGGACTGCCACGTCCTCCCCCGCCTCCGCCCTGGGGGGCGTTGTATCCTGAACGATGACCATGAGCACATCGCTGTCGTCGTTGCCCCCCGCGTCCGTGACCGAGAGGGTCACCAGGAACTCGCCGGGGGTCTCGAAGGTGTAGGTTACCCAGGCCCCGTGGAGGAGCACCGGCCCCCCGTCATCGAAGGACCACAGGAACACGGCCCCCTGGGGGAACGCCGGGTCACTGTCGTGGCTCTGCGTCCCGTCCAGGACCACCGCCCTGTCCTCGTCGGTGACCAGCGTGGACGCCGGGAGCACTGCCACCGGCGGCGTCTTGTCCACCGCGAGGATGACCCGGAGCTCCAGGTCCTTGCTGAGGACCGCCGGGACCTCCGCGGGCATCTCGCCGTGGGTCGCCTCCACAATGAACGGGCTGTAGTCCACCCCGCCTTCGAGGTTCCAGACGCGGGACAAGAGGAGGACCGCGTCCGTCGTCCCCTCCGCCCCCGTCCACAGCAGGGCCTCCTGCGTGCCGTTGGCGTTGTCCCAGATGTGGACCTGGGCCCCCGGGAGGACCGTGCCGTACAGGTCCTCCACCCGCACCGTGAGGGACCAGTACACCTCCACCGCGGATTCGAAATCCAGGAACTGCAGCTCCCCGGAGATCGGCGAGCTGACCGCGGTGACGTGGGACGCCCCCGAGAGGGAGAGGGCCACGCCGAACTCGTCCACGGCGCTGCCCTTGAGCCAGAGCGTCGTCAACTGGAGGATCGCCCCCGCACCGTTCGCCAGGAAGGTCGTCCCCGTCGCCTCCATGTCGGACGCCACGGCGAAGAGGCCCGCCTGGGCGTTCCCGTGGATGAAGCTGTCCCGGAGGACGACCGTCGACTCCATGGCATGGACGCCAATCTGGCAGTCCTGCACGTCGACCCACTCCGCGGTGAGGGTCGCGATGGACGCGTCCAGCCCCTTCGTCTGGCAGTGCCGGATCGCGATGTCCTTCACGTGGGCGCTGGCACCCCCGTCGAGGGCGAGGCCCGTCTCCGCGTACTCCACGACGGCGCCGCCCACGAGGTGCTCCAGGGTCCCCGCCAGGAGGATGCCGCCCCAGTCCCCCGGCGCGGGGACCGTCTTGTTCGAGGTGAAGCTCACCGGAGCCCCCTCCGTCCCCAGCACCCAGAGGCGCCCGTCGACCAGGAGGTGCGCGAACGGGTTGAAGCGGACCTCCACCCCCGCGAAGATGTGGAGCTCCTGCCCCGCGGGGACCTCCGTGGGTTCCAGGACGATGTAGGGCGACCCCTCCAGGGTCCAGTCGCCGGAGGCGGTGGTGTGGACGTAGGTGGGCCCCCCGCCCCGGGCGGGCAGGAGGGCCCCGAGGCTCGCCCACGCGAGGAGCAGGATCGCCCCCCAGACGACGAGACCCCGGATCCGCCTCACACCTCCCCTCCTAGACCCTTACGATTCATCGGTCCGCTAATAGCCTTTTCCGCCGGACGACGGTCCAGAGGAGGCCGCCCAGCATCGGGAGGGTCACGGCCAGGGCGAGGGGGATCTCCGCCCCCTCCAGGACCTCCTCGGCGGGCCCCAGGATGCCGTGCTTCTCGTTCGCCACGACCACCCACACCTTGTCGGGCTCCGAGTGCTGCGAGCCGTCCCAGGCCTTCGCCCAGATGTGGTGCTCCCCGTTCTCAACCTGGCGGGTGTCCCACTGGAAGGCCCACGTCCGCCACGACCCGTCGGGGGACGTGTCCACCGCCTTGTGCCAGCCGCCCTCGTCGATGCGGACGAAGACCGCCTCCACCCCGTGGTCGTCGAACGCCTCCCCGTGGATCAGGATGATTCCGTGCACCTCCTTTCCGTTGTGGGGGTGGACGATGTTCACCTTGGGCGGGTCGTCGACGTTCTCCACGTACACCTCGATGACGTCGTGGCCGTCGTCGATGCCGTCCCACACGATGGCGGTGATCTTGTGCCACCCGTCCTCCACCTGGGTCGAGTCCCACTCGTAGATCCACCAGGAGCATTCCGGGGTGACCTTGACGAACGTGGCCTCATGCTTCGGCCCCGCGTCGATCTTCACCCAGACCATCTCGACCTGCTCGTTCCCGTCCGGGTCCCAGGCGCACAGGTGGATCTCCACCACGCCGGAGACCTCGGCACCATCCTCCGGTTTGACGATTTCGATCTGGGGCGCGTGGTTCTCGGGCTCGTTGCACACCTGGACCTTGATGGAGTCGTCCGCCCAGGCGTGGCCGTCCGTCGCCGCGGCGCCGATCTTGTGCCAGCCGTTGTCCACCTTCGTGGTGTCCCACTCGTAGAGCCACCAGGAGCACTCCTTGTCCACCTCGATGAAAGTCGCCTTCAGGAGGTCCCCGCCGTCGAAGTTCACGTAGACCTGCTCGATGTCCTCGTTCCCGTCCGGGTCCCAGGCGCAGATCCAGATGTTGACGACCCCGCTGACCTTGGCCCCGTTGGCGGGCTTCACGATGGTCACGTAGGGGGCGTGATTCTCCTCCTCCCCGTTCTTCACGATGACGAAGATCTTGGCGACCGGGGAGTGGAGCTCCCCGTCCCAGGCGATGGCGTAGATGTGGTGCTCGCCGTCCTCCACCTGGGTGGTGTCCCACTCGTAGAGCCACCAGGAGCAGTCTCCGCCGACTTCCTTGAGGGTGGCCTCCTGCCACTTCATCGCGTCGATGCGGACCCACACCTTCTCCACATCGTCGTTCCCGTCGGGGTCCCAGGCGCACACCCAGACCTTCACGACCCCGCTGACGGTCTCCCCGTTCGCTGGCTCGGTGATCTCCACCTTCGGCGGGTGGTTCTTCTCCTCAGGGTGGTTGAGGACCTTGACCTCGATGTGGGCGTCTCCCCAGGCCTGGCCGTCCGTCGCGGCGGCGGAGAGGTGGTGCCACCCGTCCTCCACCTGGGTCGTGTCCCACTCGTAGACCCACCAGGAGCACTCGTTGTCCACTTCCACGAAGGTGGCGTTGTGCCACTCTCCCTGGTCCACGCGGATCTTCACGAGTTCGATCTGGTCGTTCCCATCCATGTCCCAGGCGCAGAGCCACACCTCCACGACCCCGCTGACCACGTCCCCGCCCTTGGGGGAGAAGAAGCCCACATTGGGCGGGTGATTCTCCTTCACGTTGTCCACGAAGACCTCGATGACGTCCACGTCGGATTCGTCGGTGCCGTCCCAGGCGTGGGCGTAGATGGCGTGCCACCCGTCCTCTACCTGAGTGGTGTCCCACTCGTAGGTCCACCAGGAGCACTCCCCGTCCACCTTCACGAAGGTGGCGTTCTGCCAGTCGCCCTGGTCGATGCGCACCCAGACGTCCTCGATCTGCTCGTTCCCATCCGCGTCCCAGGCGCACACCCACACGGTGACGAGGCCCCACACCGTCTCCCCGTGCTTGGGTTCGTGGATCTTGACCCCGGGGACGTGGTTGCCCTCCTGGGGGTTTTCCACGATGACGAATCGGTCGTCCCACGCGTGGCCGTCGTGGAAGTTCCAGGCCCGAGCCCAGATCTTGGCCTCCCCGTTCGGGTGCTGGGTCGTGTCCCATTCGTAGGCCCACGTGGCCCAGGAGCCGTTCCCCGACGTGTCGACCGCGAGGTGCCACGTCGCGCCCAGGTCGAAGGAGACCTCCACGAGCTCCACCTCGAGCTCGTCCCACGCCGTCCCCTTCACCAGGACCACGCCCGAGACCACCGCCCCCTCGTCCGGGTGGGTGATGGTCACCGTCGGGACGTGCTCCCCCACCGCAGGGTAGGGGAGGACGGTCGCCAGCCCCGCGATGATGAACAGGGCGAAGACGGCCCACGCCGCCCGTCGTAGCGCTTGCCCACGCAACAGCTTGCCTCCCAGAGGTGGATGAATGCCCATCCTCACACCGACACGAGGTTAGGGGAGGGGGATATAAGGGAAGATTGGAACGCGCTTTTCGCGGTATATGAGGGTTGTGGGCACGGCGGGACGAAACCGACAACCTCAAATAGCGACCGCCGGTGTAACGAGCCCCTTCGTCTCGGGTGTCACTGTGGCCAAGAAATCGAGAGCCGCCGCTCGCAAGGTCCGGGACAAATGGAAGGCCAAGAACTGGTACAACATCATCGCCCCGGACATGTTCGAGAGCACGATCTTGGGCGAGACGATGGCGGACGAGCCCGCAAAACTCGTGGACCGGGTGGCGGAGGTGACCGTCCACGACCTGACGGGGGACTTCTCGAAGATGCACATCAAGCTCCAGTTCCAGGTCCACGACATCCGCGGTGGGGAGGCCCATACCCGCTTCGTGGGCCACGACATGACCTCCGACTACGTGCGGCGGCAGACCCGCCGGAACCGGAGCCGCGTCGACGCCATCATCTCGGGGAAGACCCGGGACGGCCACACGATCCGCCTGAAGGCCATGGCCATCACGGACCGGCGCATCCAGTCCTCGAAGCAGTACGCGGTGCGGCGGCAGATGGAGAAGGTCCTCCGGACCGCCATCGCGCGGAACGCCCTGGGCGGGCTGATGAAGATCATCATCTCCGGCGAGCTCTCGAAGCGCGTGGCCGTCGCCTGCAAGCCCGTGCAACCCATCCGGCGGGTCGAGATACGCCGTTCGGAGGTCGTGGGGTTCCCGACGGACCTCCCGCCGCCCGCGGGGGAGCCGCCCGCCGAGGCCGAACCCGAGGAACCGTCCGAGGAGGAGCCGGAGGAGCCTCCGGCCACGGAGGAACCCGAGGAGGCCCCGGAGGAGGCGCCCTCCGAAGAGGAAACCCTCGAGGAGGAGCTCCGGGAGCTGGCCGAGGAGGAGACGCCCCCCGAGGCCGATGAGGCCGAGTGACCTGCGCGCCCCCCGCAAGGGTTTAATCGACCACCTCCCTATGCCGCACCAGCGCGGCCTGCTTCCAATTCCCTCTCGGTGTCGGGGTGGCTTAGCTTGGTGGAGCGCCGGACTCATAGGGTTCGCGTCGACGAGGCGCCCGCCTTGGATATCCGGAGGTCGCGGGTTCGAACCCCGCCCCCGACACTCCCTCTCCCGGTCCCTGAGGGCCCGCGCTCACGGCGGGACCTTCCACGGTGAAAGGGAACGTTCATACCCCGCCCGGGCGGTGGGCGCCGCCATGGCACTCCGACCCCGCTACGCGAAGGAACTCGAGCACGCCCGCAAGCAGAAGGACCGATTCTTCCGCACGCCCCACGAGGACCGCGCGCGGTTCCGGGGACTCCAATATTACGCCCCCGACCCCGCCTACCGGGTCCAGGCCCGCCTCAATCGGTTCCCCGAGCCCGAGACCGTCGTCATGGAGACGAGCAAGGGCGGGCCCACGGAGTACCTCCGCTACGGGGTCCTGGAGTTCCAGGTCGGCGGCGCCGCGGCCCGCCTGGTGGCCTACAAGAGCCCCCAAGGGCACGGTCACGAGTCCCTGTTCGTCCCCTTCCGAGACGCCACCTCGGGGACGGAGACCTACGGCGCGGGACGGTACCTGGACCTGGAGCTGCGCCACGACGACGCCTACGTCCTCGACTTCAACGTCGCCTACAACCCCTATTGCGCCTACAGCGACCACTACGTCTGCCCCTTCCCGCCCGCGGAGAACTGGCTCCAGCTGCCCATCCGGGCGGGCGCCCTCGGGTGGGAGCCCCATGATCGTCGTGACGAACCGCATCTGGGTGGCCGAGGGCCACGAGGCGGAGTTCGAGGAGCGCTTCCGAAACCGCGAGTGGACCATCGACCGCCTCCCCGGCTTCATCCGGAACGAGGTCCTCAAGCCCGTGCAGGGCGACTGCTACGTCGTGAAGACCTACTGGGAGAGCATGGAGGACTTCGAGGGGTGGACGAAGTCCCCGGAGTTCGCCAAGGCCCACGCGAACCCGCCGCCGCGGGAGGCCTTCTCCCGCCCGAACCAGATGGAGATCCACGAGGTCCTCACGACGCACGAGAAGCCCTAGTCCTCCCCGTGGACGAGGTAGACGGCGTCGTTGGGCCGGACGCGCTCCGGGACCTGGATGCCCACAGACTGCCCCGCCCCCGCGGAGCTCACGGGCTCCCGGTCGATCTCCATGGACTCGATGGTCATGACGAAGTCCGTCGTGGCCCCCTGGAACTGGATGCGGTCCCCGGGGCGGAGGCTCCCTTCCGTGATGCGGATGGCCGCCACCGAGGGCTTCGCGAAGAACTTGAACACCACGCCGACTCTTTCCTTCTCCATGCGACCGCCTCGCACGGGAATGCTCCGCGGGCGATAAAAGCGTTTCACCCCCGGGTCTTCCACGGGATCGCGTAGGCCCACACCCCCGCGGCGAGGGCCCCGGCCCCGGCGAGGAGGCCCAGGGGGCTCCCGGTGATCACGAGGGTCGAGCCCCCGACGAGGCCCGCGACCACGACGGTCTGGGAGCGGTCCGCGAGGAGGACCCCGACGACCATTAGGATGGAGCCCATCAACGCCTCGAGGAGGGCGGCCGCCACGGGGAACGTGGTCATCGAGGAGGGGTAGGTCACGATGGCCTGCAGGCCCACGATGAGGGCGGCGAACCCGCCGATGACGAGGAGGCTCCGGGCCCCCGTGGGTTTCGACCGCCGCCAGCGGGCCACGGGTCGGAAGGGACTGGGGGGCTAATTAACGGTTGCCGACGGCCCTGGCCCGGTCGCGCGAGGGCGCCGCAACGGCGATGCCGCTCGACGCGTCGAGCGAGACTCCCACGATCTCGAAGGCGAACCGCTCATGCGGCCCGACGTGCCGCCACGACACATCGACGAAGATCGAGTGCCCTTCGGCGCACTGCAGGTAGGCGCTTCCGAAATCCTCCACCCCTCGAGCCTCCTTGCGCGCGCTGAACACCGCTGACACCCGCTTCGTGGCTGGGCACT
>CAYFXO010000017.1:10523-27130 GCA_964347125.1 uncultured Methanomassiliicoccales archaeon
ACGGCCCCTCCCGGTCGGTGCGGGGCGCCGCGTCCTCCCGAGGGAACCTTTAAATCGCCTCGAACGCTCTGCCCGCCGGGGGTTGGGAATGCCGATGCCTCTCGAAATCTTGAAGAAGTCAATGGACAAAAGGGTCACCCTCCTCCTCAAGGACAGCCGCATGCTCCAGGGGAAGCTCGTGGGGTATGACGACTACATGAACATGGTCCTGGAGGACGCGGAGGAGACCGTGAACGAGGAGGTCCGCCGCGTGGGGACCATCGTCCTCCGCGGGAACAACGTCGTCACCATCACGCCCCTCTGAGGGCCCCGCACAACGTTCTTAACCCCGCATCACCGTTGGTCGGCCGTTGAAGGCCGTCGTTCTTGCCGGAGGGTTCGGCACCCGCCTCCGCCCCTTGACGTACGCCCGCCCAAAGCCCCTCATCCCGCTGGCGGGGCGGCCCATGATCGAGCACGTCATCGAGGCCCTCGACGGCGTGGCGGACGAGATCCTCCTCGCCGCCAATTACAAGGTAGAAGCCCTGGAGGCCCACCTCACCCCCCGCTACGACCACGTCCGCATCCTCACCGAGGCGGAACCCTTGGGGACGGGCGGTGCGGTCAAGAACGTGGCCGACCAGCTGGACGGCCCCTTCCTGGTGTTCAACGGCGACGTGATCACCCCGTCGTCTCTGAGGGCCATGGTGGACGCCCACCGCCGCTCGGGGGCCCGGGTCAGCATCGCCCTCACCCGCGTGGCCGACGTCACGGGCCTGGGCGTCGTGGAGGTCAAGGACTCCATGGAGATCACACGTTTCGTCGAGAAGCCCCTCCCCGAGGAGGCGCCCTCCGACCTCGTGAACGCGG
Source organism: uncultured Methanomassiliicoccales archaeon (assembly GCA_964347125.1). Taxonomy (GTDB): domain Archaea; phylum Thermoplasmatota; class Thermoplasmata; order RBG-16-68-12; family CAYFXO01; genus CAYFXO01. The sequence continues at coordinate 11,373 of CAYFXO010000017.1, forward strand.
GCATCTACCTCCTGGAGCCGGAGGTCCTGGACCTCATCCCGGGAGACCAGTTCGTCTCGATGGAGCAGGAGATCTTCCCTCAGCTGGAGGGCCGCGGTCTCTGGGGTCACCTCCTCGAGGGCACCTGGGCCGACGCGGGGACCCGCGGGGGCTACCTCTTGGCTCAGTCCATCCTCTTGGGTGAGGTCCCGGAACCATCGGCGGCGGGCGCCCGCATCGTGCCGCCCGTCTCCGTCGACGACGCTGAGGTCGGGGAGGGCGCGACCGTGGGTCCGAACGTCTACCTCGGCCCGGGCTGCGTCGTCCGCGACGCGGTGGTCCGCGACTCCGGCCTCTTGGGCGACGTCCAGGTCGAATCCGGGGCGGTCGTGGAAGGCTCCATCCTGGGCGAGGGGGTGCGTTGTCTGGAAGGGGCCCGGGTCCACAACGCCATCGTGGCCGAGGGGAGCGAGGTCTCGGCCGGGACGCGGCTCGAGGGGCAGACGGGGGAATCCGCCTGACCCGCCTCTTCGGGACCAACGGCGTCCGCGGGGTGGTGAACGAGACCCTCACCCCGGAGCTGGCCCTGGGCCTCGGCAAGGCCATCGGGACCCACCTGCGGGGCGGGACCGTAGGCATCGCCATGGACCCGCGCACCTCGAACCGGCTGTTCACCGACGTCGTCGTCGCCGGGCTCGTCTCGACCGCGTGCGAGGTCGTGGAGTTCGGCATGGTCCCCACCCCGGCGCTCCAGTTCGCGGTCAAGACCCACAAGCTCGCGGGAGGCGTCGTGATCACGGCCTCCCACAACCCCCCGGAGTTCAACGGCATCAAGTGCATCGACGGGGCCGGGATGGAGTGCTCCCGCGCGGATGAGGAGGCCATCGAGGCAATCTACTTCGACGGCGCGTTCGACCGCGCCTCCTGGGACTCCGTGGGCCCGGTGTCCGGGATTGACACGGCGGCCGGGGACTACGTGGACGCCGTCGTCTCCCACGCGGACGCGGGGGCCTTCTCCGATGCCCACCTGCGGGTGGCGTTGGACTGCGGCAATGGGGCCACGTGCGCGACGTCCCCAGCCATTCTCGAGCACCTCGGCTGCGAAGTCCGCCTCCTGAACGGGGAGCCGGACGGCACCTTCCCCGGCCGGAAGTCGGAGCCCACGGAGGAGAACCTGGCGGGTCTCCTGGAGGCCGTGGCGGCCGGAGACGCGGATTTGGGCGTCGCCCACGACGGGGACGGCGACCGGACGATCTTCGTGGACGGTGAGGGGAGCTACGTCATGGGGGACCAGACCCTGGCCCTGATGGCGAAGCGGATCGTGGAGGCCCGCGGCGGGGGGCTCGTCGTCACCCCCGTGAGCTCGTCCAGCGCCGTCGAGGACGTCGTCCGCGCGGCGGGCGGCGAGGTCCTTCGGACGGAGGTGGGGGCCCCCATCGTGGCCCGCACGATGATGGACCGCGAGGCGGTCTTCGGCGGGGAGTCCAACGGCGGCCTCATCTTTCCCGAGCACCAGTACTGCCGCGACGGGGGTCTGGCGATGGTGAAGGTGCTGGAAGCCGTCGCCACGTCGGGCCAATCCCTTCGCGATCTCGTCGCGGAGCTCCCCGCCTACGCGATGCACCACGAGAAGTTCCCCCTGCCAGCCGGCGCCAGCGAGGAAGTCCTCACGGCCTACATAGAGGCCCACCGGGAGGAGGACCTCCTCACCCTCGACGGCGTGCGCCGTCTGACCCCCGCAGGCTGGGTCCTCGTCCGACCCTCGGGGACGGAACCCATCATGCGGATCTACTCCGAGGCGGGCGACCCCGCGACCGCCCGGGCCCAGGCCCAGGAGACGGCGGACGAACTGCGGGCCCTCATCGAAGCCTCGCGCCCGTGACCCGTCACACGAAGTAGGTCAGGAGCCAGAAGCCCATGACGGCGCCCAGGGCCGTCGTGACGAAGTTGATCATCTTCTTGCTGATGAGGCCCCGGTTCTCGAGGGTCGCCCCCAGGAGGCTGTCGACCTGGCAGCCCAGGAATCCCACGATCGCGGGGATCAGGATGGCGGCGGAAGTGGCGGGCATCGTGTCCGACCCCAGGGTCAGGACGAACCATCCGACGGCGGCCGTGTAGATGGCCGCGAGGATGGCGCTGAGCTGCCCCAGCCCGGACACGCCCCCGTTCGTCCCCGGCGGGACCCGCTCGAACGTGCTGAAGAGGTACGTCTTCTCGGAGAACACCCCGATCTCGCTGGCCAGGGTGTCCGCCGCGGCCACGCTGATGGCGGAGACGAAGGCGACCCCCGTCAGCTCCCGCGGGACCGCGTCCCACTCCAGGAAAGCCAGGACGGCCACCGCCGCGGGGGCGAGGCCGTTGGCCAGGACGTTCGTCCCCCGGCGCTCCCCCCGCTCCCCTTCCTGGACCCCCATCTCCTCTTTCAGGGCGAACCGGTACTTCGTCGCCACGAAGCTCGTGAGCAGGAACAGGAGGAGGAGGACGAGCCACATGACGTCCCCGAGGATCCCGATGACGAGGCCGACAGCGAAGGCCGCCAGGCTCCCGTCCCACGTGAGGACCTCCTTGTAGAACGCCAGCGCGCTGAGGACACCGCAGAGGAGCGCGGTGACCACCAGTCCCTCTGGGGTGACCACGGAGGGACGGAGAATTCCAGGGGGCTTTAACCTTTCCCGGTGGGTCAGCCCCACTGGTCCAGGGTCTGCTGGGTCCGGGCCTTGGCCGCCTCTAGGACCTTGGCGAGGGCCCGCCGCACCCGGGCCTCCGAGAAGTCGTACTCCCCGCAGAGGAACGCCATGACCAGGTCCTCCCGGGGGGCCTCCGCCGCGAACGCGGGGACCTCCAGGGGAGGCGGCTCCAGGAAGATGCGTCGGATGTCGTCGAGGTGCTCCACCTCCAGCCCCTTCTCGGCCAGCACGGCCTCCGCGGTGCCGTGCTTCCGGATGAGGTCCAGGGCCCGCTTGGGGCCGATGCCCTTGATCCCCAGGTTGAAGTCCGTCCCCACGAGGATGCCCATGTCCACCAGCTGCTCCCGGGTCACCTGGAGGCGGGAGAGGGTCTCCTCGAGGGTGACGAGACCCGGCTCCACGGTGACGAACGCCTGCCGGCGGGGCAGCTTCCGCCTCCCCGCGAGGGTGAGGTTGCGGATGAGGCGGGGGGCCCCGAAGAGGAGGGAATCGTAGTCCTGGGAGCCCACGGCCCAGACGGCCCCCTGCGCCGCCATGAAGGAAGCCATCGCCTCCCCCTCCCCCGGCGCCAGGAGCCACGGGACCCCCAGGCGGTCCAAGAGGGTCGTCGACTCCTCCACCATCGCGGAGGTGAACCGCGAGGTCTGCTGGGCCTTCGACTTCGCCGTCTCCAGGTCCCCCGCGTCCAGGGCGGCCTGCCAGGCCTCCCGGGCCTTCTCCCGCACCTCGGTTCGCGCTTGGATCGTGCCGCGCTTCAGGGGATGGGGCTCGCCGTCGAACACGAAGACCGGCTGGATCCCCGCCTCCAGGAGGCTCGTCGTCCGGTACAGGAGACCCGAGAGGTGGGACGTGACCCGCCCGCGCCGGTCCTTCAGGGGCGTCCCGTTCCGCTGGCGGATGCTGCTCAGGAACTGGTAGATCGTGTTGTGGGCGTCCACCGCCACCGTCCGCCCCGAGAAGTCCGCCAACCGCCTCGGCGCCGCCTCGACGATGGAGGAGATGTCCACGCCCGTGTCGTCACCCCCGCCAGACCCTCGGGTGGTCTGGAATCAACCCTGATAATCATCCCAGCCCGATTTATAATGTGCCCCGGACGTCGCATTTCTGAACCCGATGGACCCAGTGCTCACCGCCGCGAAGGTCGTCAGCCTCTGCGCGACGACCGTCGTCATCCACCGGTTCTTCCAGCTCTGGAAGTCCATTGGGGCCCCCAACGTGCGCTTGAGGACCCGCTGGAAGGTGTTCCCCTACCTCGTCGCGGTCTTCACCATCGGCTACGCGACGACGACGGTGTTCATCCTTCTCGGCGACCAGGCGGTCATCACGTCCATCTTCCTCGTCCTGGTCCCCTGGATTTTCCTTGTCGGGACCGTCATGGTCTACATCTTCACCAGCGTCTTCGTCCAGCCCCACATCGACGCCAGCCGGATGATCGACATCGTCCCCGTCCTGGAGCGGCCGATGCGCAGCCGCCAGCTGGAGCCCGGCACGTCCTACGTCGTGGAGGAGCCGAAGCCCTTCGCCGGCCTCCGCCTCTTCACCCGGGAGCTCAGCGCCGGCCTCCCCGGGCTCGCCGTCACCCGGGAACACCCCGAGAAGGTCCGCCGGGTCTGGGGCATCGAGCGCACCCCCGTCATCTGGCTCAGCTCCGTCCCCGGGAAGAACCACCTCGACCCGTCCCGCCTCAGCGTCCTCAACGACTCCCTAATGAACTTCCTGGACGACACCCCGGAGTGCGTCATCTTCCTCTCCGGCGTGGAACTCCTCGTACTGAACAACGACTTCCCGCGGGTGATGCGGTTCCTGGAGAAGATGAATGAGGAGGTCATGGACCGGGACTCCAAGCTGATCGTGACCCTCGACCCCCGCACCTTCGCAGGGCGGGAGATGGCCCTCATCGAGCGGAGCATGGAGATCGTGCACACGACCGGCTTCGTCGTCGAGGACGACTTCCTCCCGTTCGAGCCCAAGAAGACCGCGAAGAAGAAGGCTCGCGCTCCCTCCCCGACCACGGGCAACTGAAGGGGTCCCTCATTTCTCCACGATGCGGACGATCTTGTCGAGCTTCGAGGAGTTCGACGACGCGAGATCCTTCTGCACCTTGTGGACCTTCAACATCTCCTTGGAGAGGGTGTTCTGCGCCCGAAGGTTGTCTTTCAAGGTGCGGAGCTCCTGCTCCATCGCGCGCTGGTTCTCCAGGAGCTGACGCATCAGCTCTCTGAGTTCCTCTGAGTCCATCCCATTCGCGTTCCCTTCCAACGGCTCACCCGGCTCCGCATAGCGCCCCGGGCGATAAATACGTTGCCCCCGTCAGAGGATCTGGGCCAGGACGTCCGTGACCTCCCGCTCACAGTAGACGCAGGTGAGGCGCGTCCCGTCCTCCGTCGTGACGAGGAACTCCGACTCCACGGGCTCCCGCTGGTTGCTAATGCAGTTGGGGTTGCCGCAGCGGAGGATGCCCCGGGCGACCTCCGGCAGCTGGACGGGGTGCTTCTCCGCGACGCTGAAGTTCCGGATGATGTTGATGGTGGCCGTAGGGGCGATAAGGGCGATCTTGTCCACCTCCCGCGCGTCCAGCTCCCGGTCCTCCACCTTGACGATGTCCTTCCGGTCCCCCTTCCGGCTGGGGACGTTCATGGCGACGCTCACCGTCGAGCCCACGCCGTTCTCCCCGACTCCGAGGATCTTCAGGACCTTCAGGGCCAACCCGCTGGGGATGTGGTCGATGACGGTGCCGTTCTTGATGGGGGCGACCTTGATCTCCTTCATTCCACCCCTCCGAAGATGAGGGACAGGAGGGCCATCCGCACGGGCACGCCGTTGAAGGCCTGGACGAAGTACTTCGCGTGGGGCGTCTCGTCCACCTCGGGGTCGATCTCGTCCACCCGGGGTAGGGGGTGCATCACGATGAGGTCCGGTTTGGCGTCCCGCAGGAGGCGCTTGTTCACGCGGTAGATCCCCGCCACCTTCTGGTACTCCGTGGGGTCGGGGAACCGCTCCTTCTGGATCCGCGTCACGTAGAGGACGTCCAGCTCGCCGATGACTTCCTCGAGGGAGGACGTGCTCTCCAGGGGCATCCCCTGCTCCTTCACATACTGGGTGATCTCCGCGGGCATCTGGAGCTGGGGCGGGGCCACCGTGAAGAGTTCCACGCCGTACAGGGTGAGGGCGTAGGCGAGGGAGTGCACCGTGCGCCCGTACTTCAGGTCCCCGAGGAGGGCCACCTTCTTCCCCTCGATGCCCCCCTTCTCGGACCAGATCGTGTAGAGGTCCAGGAGGGTCTGGGTCGGGTGCTGGCCCGCGCCGTCGCCGCCGTTGATGACCGGGATGGAGGCGAACTTCGCCGCGAGGCGGGCCGCCCCCTCATGGGGATGCCGGAGGACGACGGCGTCCGCGTAGGACTCCACCATCCGGACCGTGTCCGCCAGGGTCTCCCCCTTCGTGAGGGAGGTCACCGTGGGGTCCGCGAACCCCAGGACGCTCCCCCCCAGGCGGTTCATGGCGCTCTCAAAGGAGAGGCGGGTGCGGGTGGAGGGCTCGAAGAAGAGGGTCCCGAGAACCTTCCCCTGGAGGGAGCGGTCCGACGCCTCCCCCCGCGCCGCGGGGATCATCGTCCGGGCGACGTCCAGGACGTGGTCGACCTCGCCGCGGGAGAAGTCCCGGATGGACAGGATGTCTCTTCCCGCGAAGTCCCACGTCATCTCGGGCGGGAACCTAGCGGGCTGATAAAAACCTATCCTGGGCCTAGCCGCGCCGCCCCATGTCCCGGAGGCGGGCGGGGAGGACGACGAGATGTCCCTCCTCCTTCTGGGCCCGCTCCCAAACCGCGATGAACCGGCGGGCCGCCACGGCGCGTTCGATAGCCACCCCCGCCAGGATGCGGCGGGCGATGGCGTCCACATCGACGCCCAAAACGCTCTTCAGGAGGTGCTTGAGACGGGCATTGGGATCCAGGTCCGTCACCCCGGGGACAAGAAATAAAGAGGGGGAGGGTTCGGGTCGCCCCGAACCCTCGGGGGTTGAGGAGGGGTCAGAGGGAAAAAAGGGCAGGACGAGGGGGGCTCAGTCCTGCCCGAGGGGTTGTGGAGGAGGGGGGTATCCTGTGGGTCACCTCTCTAGCACGTCGATGACTTTCCAGTCGCCGCCGAAATCTTGAGTCGAACCGGATTCTAGTTGGAACCGCACGCGGAGTCGTCCGTTCTCGAAGAAGATGTAGGCGTTCTTCAGCTGGGAGAGGTAGAGGCTGATGCGCTTCCCCTTCTGAGTGAGGGCCCGCTCCACGCACTTGATGAGCCCCGCGTCTTCCAGGGCATGGATTCGTCGGTAGCACGCTGCTATGGGAATCCCGTATTCCCGGCTGAGTTCGATGGCAGATCGGGGCCGCTTGAACGTGGCCACCAGGATCTTGGCTGAGTATTCGTCGGTGATGAGCCGCGAAGCCTCCAAGGGGTCCATGTTTCCTCGCCTCCCTCGGGGATTCCCGTGCGTTGGAGCATATAAAAACCGGCCTCCAGCGGTTATCAGCGTCGGTTCTTGATAATGATAGCACCCAGAGGGCCCCGAACGGGAGCCCCGGGAGGCCCGCGGAAACGTTTAACCCCCCGCGGGGGATGCGGCGTGGGATGACTGTGGAGGTGGGAATCCTCGCGTCCGAATCCGTCCTCCCCGACGAGGTTCTGAAGGGTGGGGAGGCCCAACCGGCGGACACGCCCTACGGCCCGCCCAGCTCGCGCCTGCGCATCGGCGACTTCGGGGGTGTGCGGATCGCGGTGATTCGCCGCCACGGCCATGGGCACACCATCCCGCCCCACGCGGTGAACCACCGGGCGAACGTCGCCGCGCTGCGGGACCTGAAGCCCCGCGCCATCCTGGCGGCGAACTCCGTGGGCTCCCTCCGCGAGGACCTGGCGCCGGGGAGCCTCATGGTTCCCCACGACTACGTGGCCCTCTGGGACGTGGCCACCTTCCACGACGACGCCGTCGTCCACGTGACCCCCGGGATCAGCCCGGAGCTCCTGGACGCCGCGAAGCGTGCCACCGGGAAGGTGGACTTCCCCGTCCGCATCGGTGGCGTCTACGTGCAGACCCGGGGCCCCCGCCTCGAGACGGCGGCGGAGATCGCCGTCCTCAAGGGCTTCGGGGACGTCGTCGGGATGACCATGGGGTCGGAGGCGACGCTGGCCGCGGAGGCGGGGCTGGACTACCTCAGCATCTGCTCCGTGGACAACTACGCTCACGGGCTCGTGGAGGGGGAAGTGGACTGGAAGGACATCGTCGCCGTCCAGAAGGAGAACGCCGGCCGCGTGCGTGAGTTCCTCGCCGCGGTCCTGGGGGTCCTCCCTTGAGCCTCCTGATCCGGGACGCCCTTCTCAACGGCACCCCGACGGACCTCTACATTGAAGGGGACCGGATCGTCTCCCTCGGGGAACGGGTAGAGGCGGAGGAGGTCCTCGACGCTTCCGGGATGGCGGTCCTCCCGGGGCTCGTGAACGCCCACACCCACGCCGCCATGACCCTGCTCCGCGGCTACGCGGACGACATGCACCTCCAGGAGTGGCTGACGAACCGCATCTGGCCCCTGGAGGCCCACCTCACGCCCGACGACATCTATCACGGCACCCGCCTCGCCTGCCTTGAGATGATCAAGTCCGGCACGACGTGCTTCAACGACATGTACTTCCACATGGGTCGGGCCGCGCAGGCGGTCGCGGAGATGGGGCTGCGGGCCTACCTCAGCGAGGGTTTCATCGATCTCGGCGACGCGGACCGCGGGGAGGAACTGATGAGGACCACCGAGGCAGTGAACGCCGAGATCCGCGAGGCCGGCGGAGACAGGGTGCACGTCGCGTACGGCCCCCACGCCCTCTACACGGTGTCCCCGGAGAGCCTCCAGGCCCTGGGGGAGCGGGCGAAGCGGGACGACGCGCTCCTGCACATTCACCTTTCCGAGACGCGGCAAGAAGTGGAGGACTGCCTGGAGGCCCACGGCATGCGTCCGGCGGAGTACTTGGAGAAGCTCGGGGTCCTCGGGCCCCGCGTCGTGGCGGCTCACGGCGTCTGGCTCTCGAAGGACGAGATCCGACTCCTGGCCCGCCGCAAGGTGAAGGTGGTCCACAACCCCGGCTCCAACCTGAAGCTCGCCGCCGGCGGCCCCATGCCCCTCCCGGGACTCCTGGACGCCCGGGTGACCGTCGCCCTCGGCACGGACGGGGCGGCGTCGAACAACTCGCTGGACATGTTCGGGGCGATGCGGCTCACGGCCCTCCTCCACAAGTTCGCCACCCACGACCCGCGCACCGTCCCCGCGAAGCTCGCGCTCCAGCTGGCGACCGCGGGAGGCGCCAAGGCCCTGGGGTTCGAGGGCGGGGAGATCCGCGAGGGTGCGGTGGCGGACCTGATGCTCCTCGACCTACGCCGTCCCGAGATGGTGCCCGGCCACAACCTCACCTCGGATGTGGTGTACAGCGCCACGGGCGCGTGCGTGGACACCGTGGTCTGCGGCGGAGAGGTCCTCATGCGCGGTCGGCGGGTGAAGAACGAGGACGACATCCTGGCCGGCGCCCGGGAGGCGGCGGCGAACTTGGTGGCGAGGGCTGGCGATGCTTGAGCGGTTGCGGGCGAGCCTCGAGGAGTCCCCGGTCGTCCCCTTCGGGGAGTACCAATACTTCGTCCACCCGATCACGGACGGGGTGCCTCCCTGCGACCCCGCCCTCCTTGAGGAGGTCCTCGACGCGCTGCAGGAGGCGGGCCGGTTCGAGGGCGACCACATCGTCACGGCGGAGTCCATGGGCTTCCCCCTGGCGGCGGGCCTGTCCCTCCGCACCGGCCTCCCCTATCTGTTCTTGCGGAAGCGCCGCTACGGGCTCCCGGGCGAGCTGAGCGTGCGGCAGGTCACCGGCTACGCCGGGTCCGACCTGTACCTGAACCGCCTCCCCGCGGGCTCGCGGGTCACCTTTGTCGACGATGTCGTGAGCACGGGGGGCACCCTGCGGGCCATGGTCGAGGCCGTCCGCGCCGCGGGTTCGACGGTGGACGAGATCCTGGTGGTCTTCGACAAGACGGAGGACGTGGGGGCCCTTGCGGCGGAGCTTGACGTCCCCATCCACGCTCTTCTCAAGGTGGAGATGGTGGACGGCCGCCCCGTGGCCCGCTCGTAGGGTTCGCCGAGGACGACGCGGGACGGAGGCTGGCCGTCGCTTCTCAAGGTCGCGGCGCCGCACGACCGCGTGCCTCGGTGGCGTTATCGTCCCCGATAACCATGGGAAAAGACGCTTAACGCCCCGTCGCCGAGTTCTCACGAGCCAGTGGTTCGATGGGCTACGAAATCGAGGTCCAGTACCTGAGGTTCATCCTTGGGGGGATGCGTTCGCGGGAGGAGGGGAATCGCCTCCTCGTCAACACGGAGCGGGTCTACCTCGCGAAGACGAATCTCCTCCTGGTGAAGGCCCTCCTCGAGGAGTTCGGGGGCCGGGGCGTCTTCGTCGCCATCGACCGCCCCTACCACTACATGGACCACCTGCTCCGCATCCACAAGATCCCCCATGAGGAGCTCCTGTTCATCGACGCCGTCACGAACATCAGCGGCGAGCGCAGGGTCGAGGGCGAGGGCGTGAGTTTCCTGGACACCCCGTTCACGATCCAGAAGATCCTCCGGGACCTCCGCATTCAACGGAAGCGGGATGACGGGGGGACGGAGGAGGTCGACCTCCTAGACCGCGACTTCCTGGTGATTGATGACGTGTCCGCGATGTTCTACTACGGGGGCGTCACGTCCCGGCAGCAGATCCTGCGGGAGTTCTTGGAGGCGGTGAGCCGCCGACCCGAGACCTTCGCCGCGGTGGTCGTGGACCGGGAGGTCCACCGGGAGCTCTACGAGTTCCTCTCGGACTACGTGGACCACGGGGTCGACATGGGCACGGCTTCCTTCCAGATGGCGGACGACTCGGACGTCGAGGAGGTCCCCGAGACCCCCGACTCGACGGCGCAATTCCGGGTGAGGGGATGATCGACTCCTTCGTCCGCAAGGACTCCGGCATCCCGGGCCTCGACGAGCTCCTCGAGGGCGGGTTCCCCTACCCGTCCGTGATTCTCGTGGCCGGCAGCGCCGGCACGGGGAAGACCACGTTCGCCCAGCGGTTCCTGTTCGCCGGGGCCGAGAAGGGCCAGCAGGGACTGTACTTCACCACCCTCAGCGAGCCGACGCAGTGGATGCTCCGATTCGCCACCCGATTCTCCTTCGTGAACCGGGACTACTTCGGGGACCAGATCGTCTACGTGGACCTGGGGACCGCCATCCGGGACGCCGCCCCCGCGGAAATCCTCTCCGCGATCGACGACAAGATCGCCGAGGTCATGCCCGAGCGCATCGTCATCGACCCCATCACGGTCATCGACGTGCCCCTGGGCGAGTCCTACCGGAGCTTCCTGTTCGACCTCTGCAACCGGCTGAAGAACTGGAAGGCCGTGACGCTCCTCACCGGAGAGGTCCCGCCACAGGAGCTCTACCCCCCCGAGGTCGCGTACTCCGTGGACGGCATCGTCCTCCTCCACAACTCCGACGAGGGGGACGGGCGGCGCAAGTACCTCGAGGTCCTGAAGATGCGGGGGACGAACCACGTCACCGGCAAGCACTCCATCGAGATCACGTCCGAGGAGGGCATCGTCGTCCTGAAGTCCCAGTTCTAGCGCTATCAGGATTGATAATCGGCGGGCAAAGCGTTAATAGGATTTCGGGGGTGAGTCGTTGATGAGCGGGGTTGCGGGGATAGGGCCCGAGGCCGGGAAGGTCAACGGCCTGGAACCCCCGAAGAACCGACCGCTCACCCGCAAGATGACCCCTCCTCCGAGGAAGCGCGGCGATCCGTTCCTCATATTGGGTCTCGCGACCTACATCGCCGCCTTCCTCACCCCCTCTTTTTTTTCTGTTGATCGGATGGTGGCAGCGCCGTTGGCCGTCGCGGGGGCCGTCCTGATACTCTACGGGCTGCGGCGGGTGTGGGTCCGGAAGAACCCCAGCGGGTGACCTGTCCCGCAACGCGTCTCAGAACCGAGAAACCCGGCCCAACTCGAGGCGCCTCACGCCTCTTCCGGGTTCTCCTTCTCCTCGTCCCGGACCACGATGATGTTCAGGTCGAGCACGTCCGGCTCCTCCTCGTCCTTCTCGTACCGGACGCTCCGACCGTCGGGCAGGATTTTGTGGAAGCGGATCTTCATCGTGATCGGGGGGGCACTCCCGCACCACGGTATATAAGGGAAAGGAGGAGGTTATCAGGGTTGATAGTCGCCGGGACGCCGGGGTCCTCGCGGGCGAGACGGCCCGATGCCGTCGGGCTACTCGACGAGGGGGAGTCCCACGACCTCCGCCATCTCGCGGCCGCGGCCCTCCGGGGAGAACGTGAGGAGGACCCGCCCGAGGTCCCACGAGATCTCGGCGTTCGGCAGGAACGCCCGCAGCAGGGTGACGGGTCGCCCATTGCTCCGCACCACGGTCCGCTCCGCCCGCAGCAGCCCTGCGCCCTGCAGGGACTTCGCCTTGCGGTAGCAGGTGGCGAGGGGGATGCCGTAGCGGTCGCTCAGCTCGCGGACGCTGCGGGCGCTGAGGAACGTCCCCGCGAGGATAAACCGCATGTCAGGGTCGCGGAGGAGGGTGCGCACGGCCTCGGGGGAGGGGACGTACATCCGACTGGCCGTGCCCCTGAGGCCTATTGCGGCTTTCGCTAGGAAAATCAGGGGAGGTTATCACGGCCGACAACCGGCGGCCCTCATTCCTTGAGGAGGTCGACGCCGTTCCAGTCGCCGCCGAAGTCCTTCACGGCACCTGTGTCCATGTGGAAGCGGACCCGCAGGCGGCCGTGCTCGAAGAACACGTAGGCGTTCTTCAGCCGCGACGTGTAGAGGTTCTTGCGCTTGCCCTTCTGGGTCAGGACGCGGTCCACGCAGTCCAGGAGGCCCACCTCCTCGAGGATCCGGATCTTTCGGTAGCACGCGGCGATGGGGATGCCGTAGCGTTGGCTGATTTCCTGGGCGCTCAGCTTCCGCTTGAAGGTCGCCAGAAGGATCTTCGCGGAGTACTCGTCGGTCAGCAGTTGGGAGGCTTCAAGTGGGTTCATTGTAGGGTCCCCAATGTTGTCTCGCGACTGTGGGGAGAATCTTAGCGAAACTACATATATAATTTATCGCCCGTGATTCTCACAAGCGATTCCAGGAGGGTCTGGCTACCCCTACGCCTCCAGGGGCGTGTTGAGGCGGACCCACTTCCCGTTCAGGCCGTCCGCCTCCTCGGAGAACTCGAACTTCGCCTTGAAGACGCCTTCCTCGAAGACGATCTGCGCCTTCTCGATGCGGGAGGAGTAGAGGCGCATGCTCTTCCCCTTCGGGGTGGTGACGATTTGCGCCACCTCGAGGAGGCCCACATCCTCCAGCTCGTGCACCTTGCGGTAGCACGCGGCGATGGGGATGTCGTAGCGGTCGCTGATCTCCTGGACGGAGCGCGGCCGGTCGTGGGTGGCGACCAGGATGCGCTCGGCGTACTCGTCCGTGAGCAGCCTAGAGATATCCTTCTCCCGCATTGCGGGTCTCATCCTCGGACGGTATAAAAGACACTTCTACACCGTTATCAGGTATGATAGTGCCCTAGATGATCGGGGTCAAGCGGGCCTTGGGGAAACCCTGCGAGTAGTCGAAGTCGAGGGCGTGCAGTTCCGAGTACGGCTTCTCCGCGTAGATCACCACGGAGCCGTCGATGTTCTCGATGCACAGGTGGGTGTGGGCGAGGTCCGCGAGCTTCGAGCTGGAGACCGTCGTGGGGGTGACGACCCCGATGAAGATGTCCCGGTTCCGGCGGACCGCGTACATGTGGGAGCTCAGACGCTCCACGACGTCCTCCCCGTACACGGCCTCGAGGGTGTCGAACCCCATGAGGGACAGGAAGGGGTGCTCCGCGTCGGTGAGGTGGTACATCACGTTGCTCCACTTCAGGTCCGTCCCCGCGGAGGTCCCCTCGAGCTGAAGGGCGTTCGTCGAACCCTCCAGGGACCCGAGGGGGTACGATTCGTAGATGCGGACGAACTTCTGGAACGCCTTGGGGCCGAGGTAGGGGGAGACCTCTTCCCCCACGATCTCCGATGAGGCGCGGCGCTCCGGGACGAAGGCGACGCCCCGCCCCTGGGCCGCGAAGTTCGCGATGAGGCCGGTCATGATGCCGTCCACGAAGCGGCCGGGGACCCGCTCACCGACCTCCAGGGCGACCATGGCGCCTCGGCTGATCCCGCCAATGAGGGCGTCGAGCTCCTCGTTCCCCGTGGAGACCGCCTGCGGGGAGGGGTCCTCGACGGGCTGCCACGGCTTCGGCTCCTTGGGGGCCTTGCGGCGCCGCGGGCGGAACGTCTGAATGCGCCCGTCCTGGAGGGTGAAGATGTACTTGTGGCGGCGGATCTCCGTCCCCCGGAGCTTCTCGATGGTCATGATGCGGAGGCGGCGGCCGTTCCGCTCCTGGGCCTTCAGGGTGACCACGCCGTCCCCCAAGTAGTCCAGCTTGTGCTCCATCCCCGTTTCGAGGACGTACAGGACGTTCGTGCCCGTCGTCTCGACGAGGTCCCGCTGGATCGTGTTGATGAGCTTTGAGGGGTGGATGCCGTAGCGCTCCGCCAAGGCGTCGATGCTGTCGATGAGGACCAGGGCTTGGTCCGGGAGGATGCGCTCCACGGCGTCGTAGGCCATGTCCACCTCCGGGAGGTCGGAGCCCAGGTCGAAGATGAGGGAGTCCTCGATGACCTCGCCCTCTCCGACGCGGTCGAACATGTTCTCCTCGCTCTCCTCGCCCATCTCGATGCGGCCCTCGAGCTTGCGGAGTTCGGTGCGGTCGACCTTCCCGTGGGGGATGTCGCCGCGGGTGACCTGGCCGGCGATCTGGACGCCGGACCCGGCCTTCCCTGGCTCCTCTTCCTCCTCCTCGCCCTCCACGTCCCCGACCAGGGACTTCACGGACTCCACCTGCAGCTCGGGGCCCTCCCCGCCGGGGACGTGGCCCCCGAGCCATGGGAACTGGTTGTACAGCGAGTGGTCGGAGACCCGGGTGGACAGGTAGAAGCTGCTGCCCACGGAGTCCAGGTCTTCCGTCAGCTGGAGGGCGAAGGTGGTCTTCCCCGTCCCCGCCGGACCCTTCACGATGAGGGAGTGGCCTCCGGTCCCGCGGAAGAACTGGAGAATCTCCTCCGGAATGCCTCTCTTGGCAGCCATTCGACTCGCTCCGCCAGCCGCAACGACGGGGCGTATAAGATAGTTTGTCGAATCGCTATCGCCCTTGATAATGACTCGGGCGGGGCCTAGTCGACCTTCAACCGCCCCGGCTCCGCCTTGATGAGCACGACGTCCAAGACGCCGTTCGTGAACGTGGTCTTCGCGCCCTCGGGGGTCACCGCCGCCGGGAGGGGGATCTCCTTGTGGTAGAACCGCTTCTCGCCCTTCGCCTCGACGCCGAGGGCGTCGGCGCGGATCGTGAGGTCGATGTCCTCCTTCGTGACGCCGGGGAGCTCCACGGTGACGAAGACCTCGTCGTTGCCCTCGATGACGTCCGTGAGAGGCTCCCGGACCCCCATGTCCGCGTCCACGCGACGCGGGCGGTGGCCGAACTCCCGCACCTCGGGGATGCCGTCGGGGCCCGTCCGGGCCGTGAAGCCGTACACGAAAGGCTCCTCGGTGAGGTCGAAGTCCCGGAAGGCCTCGCTGAAGAGCTTGTTGATCATTCGGCGCATGCGTTCGAACTCTTCGTCGAAGGGGTCCATGGGCTCCCACCAGTCCTGGGGGAAACCTACTCCGGGGCGCTATTAGGCTCTTTCGCCGGAGCCTCGGGGGGCGGGGCCTTCTCGACCTTCTCCAGCCTCGCGCGGAACCAGGCCATGCTGGGGATTCCGATGAAGTCGAGGCGGTCGTTGATGAGGACGGCGGGCCCGTAGAGGAGGTTGTGGGCCTTCATCAGGTCCTCGTGCTCCGCCAGGTCGATGACCTCGACGGTGAGGTCCGGCATCTCCTCCTTCAGTTGCGCGACGAAGGCGTCGAGCCGGCGGCTCTGGTAGTCGTAGGGGGACTTGAGGA